>NZ_JALNUT010000003.1:0-346254 GCF_026540945.1 Sphingomonas sp. GC_Shp_3 | reverse complement strand
GCACCTTCTTGACGCGCCTGCCATTCGAGACACGAACACTGCAGTTCTACTTTCCTGAAGAGTTTCGATGTCGGCAGGCGTACGAAAGTCTTGGAGGCCCAAACCCGTGGGCCACAGGCGATGCACTATGAAGTTTTCAGTTTCCGACCTGCTGCGATGACCAGCGACATCGCGGATGCGGGCACGGACTTGGATGCGGGCCGTCCGGATTCGGATTGGCACGTTGGTTTCGCCGGTGAAGATAGCCCGGCCCTACTCGATATGGTTGGCGTCGGACAGCGATCGGCGCATGTGGCATCGGCTCCGCAAGTATCGGTGCTGCGAGACATGGCGGGGCCGTGCCGCGCCGTGCCGGGTCACGACGCCTGCGTCCCGGATAGTAGTGTACGCGCCGGTGGTACGCGGGGCTGGCGCTGACGTTCGAAGGTCTCCACGACGACCATGCGCCCTCCACAGCATGGGCATGGTGGCCGGATCTCGTCCGGTTCGGTTGGCATATCGGCCGCGGCCGGCGGCGCCACCCCGAGTAGCTGGCAGACGTGGTCGAGATGGGCCTTACGAGCTGCACCGGCGAGCAGGGCGTAGGGACGAATGCGGTGGAAGCCCTGTGGGAGAACGTGGAGAAGGAAGCGGCGGATGTGCGGCCCGACCCGCTTGCCAATGCCCGCCGCCACGCTCGCATCGACGACGATGCGGTGTAGCTGCCGCGTGCTGAGCGGCTTGAGATAGTGCTGGCCGGGGAACAGCCAGCCGTCGACGTGCAGCACGCCCTCTTGCTGTCCAACCTTCCACCACTCGCGCAGCAGCGCCGATGGGAGCATGGCGTTGCGATAGCGGCCGCCTTTGCCGCGCTCGACCCTGAGCAGCATGTGCTCGCTGTCGACGTCACGCACCTTAAGAAGTGAAAGTGTTCATGGCAGGGCTCCTTCTCATGAACCCCCGATGCTCTGCCCGCCTCCCGAAGAGCTCAAATCAAGCGCGACGCTCGCCCGTTCACCTCAACCGTGCTGCGAGCACCCCTCCCGCGCAGCGGGTTCGTGCTCCCACCACCTTAAGCCATTCCGGGATGGCTCTTAAACCCATAAAACCGGACGGTTTAGCAACATGAACGGGCGACCGGAGTTGAAAACGAAAACGTGTTGCGGACAGCCGGGATTGCGTCTTTTGGCCAGCAACAGTCGTTCCCAATAGTTCACAGGATCGGTCGCGACCCAACCATCGTCAAAGCGCGATGGCCGCTGCTGGTGCAGCGTGGAGCCGTTCGATGTCGGTACGTGGAGGCGCTCCAAACAATCGCCTGTATTCGCGGCTGAATTGCGATGGGCTGTCATAGCCGACGGCAAAGCCTGCCGTGCTCGCGGTGGCACCCCCTGCCAGCATCAGGCGTCTGGCCTCCTGCAACCGCAGCTGTTTCTGATACTCCAGCGGCGTCATGCGGGTGATTGCTTTGAAGTGCGCGTGGAGCGAGGAGGGGCTCATGCCAGCCTCGGCTGCGACGTCGTCGATGCGGATCGGCGCATCGAAATCCCGGCGGATAGCGGCGATCGCGCGGCTGACCTGATTGAGGTGACTGCCAGCGGTCGCGACGTGACGAAGCATCGGGCCATGCGGGCCGATGAGCAGACGGTAGAGGATCTCCCGCTCAATGAGCGGCGCCAGCGCGGCGATCGTGTCGGGGCGGTCGAGCAGCTTGAGCAGCCGGCATGCCGCGTCGATAAGGTCGGGATCGCCGGGATAAACGCCGAGTACCGGCAGATCCGTACGGGCCACCCCGCCGCCCTCGCTCGCGATCAGATCGGCCAGCATCGCGGAATCGAGATCGATCTTGCAGCAGAGATAGGGTCGCTCAGCGCTCGCATCGAGCACATGACCGACCAGCGGTAGGTCAACCGAGACCAGGAGGTAACGGGCGGCATCATAGACGACGCTGTGCTCGCCGATAGACACGCGCTTCGACCCTTGGGCGATCAGGCATAGCGAGGCCTCGTAGACGGCAGGCGTGGGGGTGCTCGGCGCGTCGGCCCGGATCAGCGACACATGCGGCATCGCCGTGCTGCAAACGCCTGTGTTCGCGACGTGCCGATCAATGACAGCGGCGAGTTCGGCGATCCGGTCCATGCCGACGATCCTTCCCCACTTCCGCGTCGCGGGCAAGCACCCGGCCTCGATTCTGGAGGATCGTGCAAGCTATTAGGATGATCGCTCTACCGCCCGACACAGGCCATGGCCCATCTGCGTCCCGTCACTGCAACGGAAGGACTGCATCATGGCAGGAAGTATCGACAAGGTTGTCCTCATTACTGGCGCGTCGAGCGGGATCGGCGAGGCAACTGCGCGTGAACTGGCCGAGGCTGGTGCCCGGCTGTTCATCGGCGCGCGTCGCGGCGATCGCCTGAAGGCACTCGCCGATGAGCTGGGCGAAAGCGTCGCCTGGCAACCACTCGACGTCACCAACAGCGCCGTTTTCGACGCGTTCGTGGCGGCCGCCGAAGCGCGCTTCGGGCGTGTCGACGTGCTGGTCAACAATGCGGGCGTGATGCCGCTGTCCCCGCTCGCTCAGCTGAAGCGCGACGAGTGGAAGCGGATGGTCGACGTCAACATCCACGGCGTCCTTAACGGCATCGCCGCGGTCCTGCCGCGGTTCGTGGCGCAGCGAAGCGGCCATGTCGTTAACGTCGCCTCGGTCGCCGCGCACATGGTGATGCCGACCGCAACGGTTTATTGCGCCACCAAACATGCCGTGCGCGCCATTACCGAGGGGTTGCGGCAGGAGCATGACGAGGTCCGCTCGACGTTGATCTCGCCGGGCGTGGTCGCCACCGAGCTGGGCCATGACATCACCGATCCTGAGATTGCGGCGGCACTGACCGGGTGGCGGAAGAAGGCGCTGACGCCGGACGCGATCGCGCGAGCCGTTCGCTACGCCATTGAGCAGCCGGAGGGAGTCGACATCAACGAAGTGATCGTACGCCCGACCGCAGCGGACATGTGAGTGCGTGGGCGTGCCGGTGTCGTACCCCGGCATGCCCAAACAATCGGTTCGTCCACATCAACGCGCGGCAAGTATCAGGTAGCTAGAAGGGCTCGGGAACGGCCGATGTGGGTCACCGCTATCGTTGTGCGTTGACATGCCGTCGACAGTCGAGGCGACGTGACGCGTCGGTTGCAAGCAAACACCCGCACATGCTGAACGTCAGCATTCGCAACGATGCTCTCGGGCATGTATTCACGCCGCCGAACATCCCTCTTCGATGGCGAGATCTCGCAGGATCGCGTGCAACCGATCGCCGCTGAAGCGGGAGGGGTCGAACTCACTTGCCCTGCTGATGTCGGCAAAGCGCGAAGCGTCAGCATCCGAGAGGCCGACAAAGCCCATCGCCCAGTTCGGAAAGGTTCTTCCTGCGATCGGCTCCCGTGCGAGCAGAGATACCTCGCCGTAGCGTTCATCCTGCTGGATGCGCTCGACCGCGGCTTCTACGCTGTCGAGCGGACCTTCCAAGACCTGAGCAAAGCAACCGGCATTGAACATCAAGGCGCCGGTAATATCATCGCGAGCATTGTTGCTGCGGCTAATCGCTAAAATGGCATGTAGCTCGGCAGCGAGCGTGTCTGGAACTCGATGCGCATCAACGCACTGGCGGACACAGCATTCAGATTCCGCATAACAACTCGTCTGCCCTGCACGCTCTTTCTCTTGAGCTCGTGGGTTTGGCGGTTTGAAATACGGAGCAGGAATCGAGCGGGAATCACCGGGTATGCTCCGCCTCGCCGTTGCGCGGCAGCAACCCGATCCGGGCCGGGTGCTTCTGCGTCCATCGACAAGGAAAGCCGTGCCCCGCTAGGACGATTAATGTCCAAAAAGGGGCGCGACCAAGGTGAACTAAACGGCCGGATGTGGGTCGTAGCCTCGCAGACTTTCTCGCCTAATGCACGAGGGCCAGAGCCTGGGCGTGGTGTAGGCGAGCAAGCTGGGGCGTTCCCGTCTCAGTCTGCGAAGCGTCAGCAGGTAAGAGGGGCACAGGACGCCCGTAAAGGAAGCCTTGGCCAAGCTGACACCCCAGATGTCTCAGCTGAACCGCCTGAGCTTCGGTTTCGATACCTTCCGCCACGACAACTTTTCCCAAGCCGCGCCCCAGGCCGAGGATGGCGCGCACGATGGGCAGCGTTCCGCCATCTGATTGGCCGATACCGGCGACGAAAGAGCAATCGATCTTGATCCGGTCAATCGGCAACTTGCGTAGATGGACAAGCGAGGCATACCCCGTCCCGAAATCATCAAGCGCGATACAGACGCCGGCGTCATGCAACATGCGCAGGTTGGCAAGAATGCTGTCCGCCGCCCGGTCGAGCATCACACCCTCCGTCACTTCGACGCACAGGCGGGATGGCGCGATGCCATGATAGGCGAGCCGATTGAGGACGCTCTTGGCAGCCTGCGGCCCGGACAGCTGCGCCGAGGTGAAATTCACGCTTAATACGCCAAGCCGCGCACCATGTTCGCGCAATTGGGCAAGCGCGAGTTCGAAGACATGCTCCTGGACGAGCAGTCCAATCCTTTCTGCCACCAGCACGTCGGCGAAACGATCCGGCGTCAGCAGACCATGGCGCGGGTGGTTCCACCGCAGCAACGCCTCGTAGCCGCAGGCTGTTTCGGTGGCGAGCGACACGATCGGCTGCATGTACAGCTCGAACTCCTCCCGTTTCAGCGCCGCTTCGGCGTCGCCGATGAACTCGACCTCTAAGTCGCGTAAGCTGCGTTGCAGGAGATCGTAGCGGGAGTAGCGCGCCCGGCCGAGCCGCTTTGCGGTGTAGAGTGCGAGATCGGCGTTCTGATACAGCAGGTCCAGCGCCTGGGCGTCATCGGGATAGCGCGCCGATCCGACGCTGAGCGATAACGTGCGCTGCTGCTCCGTCTCGCACCAGGCGTCTCCCTGCAAACTGCTTATCGCGTCGGCGAGTGCGACCTCCGCCAGCAGGGCGCCTTGACACAGGATCGCGAACTCGTCGCCGCCAATGCGCGCGATATCAGTGTCCGGCAGGCACCCCGTGGCGGCGGAAAGAGCCGATGCAACATACCGCAGCAGCACGTCGCCAGCGGCGTGGCCCAACCTGTCGTTGACGTCCTTCAGATAATCCACGTCGATCAAGAACAGGCTGAAGGGCGTGCCGGCGGCGATGAGCGTGTGTCCTCTCTCCTGGAACGCAGCGCGATTGCCAAGCCCGGTGAGGAAGTCTGTGTGCGCCGCCAGACGAAGCGTCTTTGCCTCGGCAAGATCGATTTCGCGTCGCTGACGCGCCCGTTCAAGTTCCTGCCGGATCAACCGGAACCGGTCGGCAATTGCTAGCGACAGCACAAGCGCCTCAAACGCGAGCGCCGCAAATGTCATCATGTCGACGCCGTCGTTCTGCGGTGCAAGCCCGAGGTTGCGGGCCAGCCGCGCCAGAAAGACGCAAATCACCGGTCCCCAGCCGATCATGTAGAACCAGATCACGCGGCTGCCCCGACGTACCGCGATGCAACATGACGCCGCAACCACTATGGCCGTGCCCGCGATCGCATAGTTCAGCAGCCTATCCGTGACGGTCGCCGGCAGCCACATGTCCGCTGCCGCCATCAGGCCCAGCGCGGCTCCAGCAGCCGCCAGTACACGACCCGCCATGGCCAAGCCGCCCGGCAGTCTGCCCTCCTCGACCACCGCAAAGAAGAACATGTTCCCCGCCGCCACCATCAACCCGACGAGCACGAAGTCGATCCGGACCGCAACCGGTCCGACGAGGCTGGGCAACAGGAACGTGGCCATGTTTGTCCAGACCAGACCATAGCAGAGCGCAACGGTGACCCACAGCAGGTACCATCGCTGGAACGCGTACCGCTGGCCTGTGTGGATCACCAGATTGTAGAGCAACGCCGAAAGCAAGGTTCCGACAAAGAGCCCCATCAACAGCAACCACCTTGTGTCGCCTGCCGTCATTTCAGAGCTGGAGATCGCGACGATCTTCCGCATAAGAGTCAGATCATCGATGTGCCGGAACCCGAGGTAAAGGCCCTGAACGTCCCGGCCGGGCGGCGCGACGGTAAACTTCAACAAGCCGCCAGGCGCCGCATGGTCGTCGAGGTGAGAGTACGCATCGGCGTGACGGATCATGCCGTCGCGACCGGCCACAAGCACCGCGATCCGGTCAAATCGCGTTTGGTCGACGAGGAGGTGCCACTGAGGCGGCAGATCGCGCAGGCGAGATGTGTCGAGACGCAGCCAAAGCCAAGTCTTGCTGCTGGTCGGCGCGCCGGTGCCGCAGCGATACCGGGCTGTGGCTACCGCTGCGTTCGTCGTGGCGTCAGGGAGGGTGACGGTACAAGCCGTCCGGCGCAGATCGACGCTGCTGGCCGACGCAGCGTGCGGCGTCATGCTCAGAGCAAGCAACAGCAATGTGAGCCAGAGCTCTTTATATCTCGATATCACTATTGCGGCCCCCACCGCGGATCGTCTCGTCTCCCGCTACGGTAGATTTCCTAACAAAGAGGCAACCATCCGCCGGGTCGGCGGCAGCAGGCAGCAGGTGTCTCGCAGCGCTCCCCGGGAGCACCCGCGCCAGTTAACTGGCCTGCTGCAAACTCCAGTAAGGCTCGACCGAAGGGAGGTGTGCAACTGGAACCTCACCGACGAACGTCCGGATCCAGTCGGCGCAGTACAGCATTCCGCCATCGACCGACTTTGCCTCGCCGAGCAGGATCAGCCCCTTCTTTGCTCCGCTCGCGACCATGTCCTGGGCGTACTCGACCGCCTCCCATTCGTGGCTGTAGCCACACACGACAACGTCGGCCGGCCCGTTGAGCAGCGCGATCGTCGGTAGCTGGCGGGCGTTCCCCCAGCTTGCCGCGACACGGGTGACCGGCAGCGCGGGATCGCCGACGACACGCAACGTGCGATCGTCGAGCGTGGCGTGAAGCGATTGTGCCAGCGCGAGCAGCGTCGTCTGCGGTAAGGCGTACAGCGGCACGCCTGGCGTCTGCCGATGCGCTTCCCATCCAAGCGTCCGCGCCATGCCGGTGTCTATGCCGTTCTGCCATCGGTCGTGCAGGTCGAGGACGACAAGGCCGCGCGCACGGATGAACTCACGCTTCGCGGCGAACAGGCGGTTGCCGGCGACGTGATTGAGTTGGTCGCCTTCGGACCAGAACGTTGGATCGTAGCTGACGACGAGGTTGCAGCCTTTCGTGGTCGCCACTTGCAACGCGTCGATCGACGCCATCGCGACCGTCGCTATGCCGGTCACCACGGTAGTTGGGTCGCCCGCGACGACACGGTCAATCGCGGACATCACCGCGCCATCCGTCGCCGCGGCGGCAAGGATGCGGTCGGCGAGCTGGAGCGCGGTGACGGGTTCACGCGGCGGCGTTGCGGGTTCGTTCACGCCGACCATCCCTTCGTGTCGATCTTGAGCGTGGGGTGATCGAGGTTCCAATAGGGCTCGACGATCGGCACGTATCGCACCGGCACCTCGGGTACGAAGCCTTTCAGCCAGTCGGCGCAGTAGCGCATCCCCCATTGCTCCGACTTGACGTGGCCGAGGATGATCAGCGCCTTCTTGCCACCCATCGCGACCAGGTCCTGCACATAGGCGATCAGGTCCCAGTCCTGCGCCTCGCCGATCACGAGCACATCAGCATGATCGAGCAAGGTGATGCCGGGGAACGCGCTGCAATAGCCCCAGCTTTCGTATACGGTCCGGACGGGCAGCGCCGGATCGCCGACGACGCGCATCGTCCGCGCGTGCATCTTCCGGCCGAAATCCGCGGCGAGCGCGCCCAGCGTCGTCGGCGGCAGCTTGAACAGCCGCTGGTCGTCCGGGTGCATGTACGCCGTCCACCCCATCAGCTGCTGCGTGCCGTAATTGATGCCGTCGACCGGTTTGAGCGCATGCCAATTGTCGTGGAAGTGGAACGAGACCATGTCGTGCGCACGCAGGAAGGCGAGCTTCTTCCGGTAAAGCGGATCGTCCTGCAACTGCGTCAGCGTGTCGGGGTGCGACCAGTAGGTCGGCTCGTGCGTGACAACCATGTTGAGGCCCTGTCGCGCCGCGGATTTCAGGGCATCGAACGTCGCCATCATGGTGGTGCCGATGCCGCGCACAGCCGTCTCGGGTGCGCCCGCCTTGAAACCGTCCACGCCCTGCGCCTTCCAGGGCGCGCCGATGTGCTGCTGCATCCGTGCGATCACCTCGCCTGCGGTCAACGGCTTTGCCGCCAGCGCCGGCGAGCCCAGACCTGCCCCGACGGCAGCCGCTGCGATCCCGCCGGCGATCACGTCACGGCGCAACGGCGCATTCCGGTCCATCCACCTCTCCCTTGACTACCCGGCATCCTACAACTGCCATTCCCGACTGCAAGGCCACGGGCCGACGCGCCGCGTGCAACGCATCGCGCTGCATGATAGCTGGAGTGCAGGAGAAGGTTCAGCATGCGCATCGTCGCCCTTATGATCGCGTCGTTCCTGTCGCTCGGCGTGGCTGCTGCAAAACCAGCGCGCTCCCCGGACTACGCCGCCGTGCAGGCGCGTCTCCAGCGCGGGTGGAACAGCTGGGACACCAATACGGTCACCGGGCAGGTGCTGCTTCCCTACGGCCTGCAGATTCGGCTCGGCTTGAAAAAGGACAGCGCAGAGAACACGAACGCGTTCCTGCCAACGGCGCTGATCGGCCGCAAGGCGGCGGGCGAGGAGACGGTGTTCCCGGGTCCGCACGCTTACGATGGCTCTTACACCGAACTACGAGTCAAATGGCGCGGGATCGAAGTACGGCTGGAAACCGCGCATGTCGGAGACGATCTCGTCATGCTGGTGACGCCGCTCTCGGCGTCCGCACGGTCGCCGGATTCGCTCGGAACCGCCGCGACCCGCGCGAACACGACGTTCCGGTCGGATGCGGAAGCGACCAGCCAGCCGCCGGTCGCGACCCTGTCGGCCGCGATGATCTGGAACCGGCCCGGCAACGTCGCGCGCGAGGGCGCCAACATCGTGGCGCGACTGCCCGGCGCCGTCGTTACGATCCATGCCGCCGGACCGGAGATCGACGAGGTTCAGGTGCCCGTGACCGGCCCATACTTCGCCTTTCGCCTGGATCGCCCGGCCGCGGTCAGCACTGGCAAGCCGAGGAACCTCGCCGAGATCACCACGCTGGTCGCGACAGCGCGCGCCGCGTTCGCTGCCCGCACCTCGGCGGCCGGGGCGCCCGCCGAGGTGCGTGGGGCGATCGAGACCGTACTCGGCTGGGACACCATCTACGATCCGGCTGGCGGGCGCGTCATGTCGCCCGTCAGCCGGATATGGAATCAGAACTGGGGCGGATATGTCCTGTTCGATTGGGACACGTTTTTTGCCGCCACCATGGCCTCGCTCGGAAACCGTGATCTCGCCTACGCCAACGCGCTGGAGGTGCTGAACGAGGTATCCCCTGCCGGTTTCGTACCGAATTTCGCGCGCGGCGGCGGCTGGAAAAGCTGGGACCGATCCGAGCCGCCCGTCGGCGCTATCACCATATTGGGTCTCTATCGCCGCTTCCACGATCGGTGGTTGCTTGAGGACAGCTACGACAGGCTGCTGAAATGGAATTCGTGGTGGCCCGACAACCGGGGCGCCGGCGAATATCTGACCTGGGGTAGCGATGCGACCCGGCCGCCGATCAACCCCGACGATCCCAGCGCCGGCACTCTGCAAGGGGCCAGATACGAGTCCGGGCTCGACAATAGCCCGATGTACGATGGGGTCGGCTTCGACGGCCGCAAAATGCAGCTCGCCGATGTCGGATTGATGAGCCTTTACATCGCAGACTGCGACGCGCTCGCCACCATCGCCGGCGAGCTTGGCCGAACCCGAGACGCTGTCGATCTTCGCGCCCGATCCGATCGCTATCGCCGCAGCCTTGCGACGCTGTGGGATCCCGTCGATCACATCTACCGCAACAAGGACCTGCGGACGGGCAGGTTGAGCGAGCACCTGTCGCCAACCAATTTCTACCCTCTGCTCGCCAACGTCCCGTCGCCGCGCGCGGCGGATCAGATGATCCGCGGGCATCTGCTCAACCCGGCTGAGTTCTGGGGCGATCGCGTCATTCCGTCGATCGCGCGCAGCGACCCGGCGTTCAAAGATCAGGATTACTGGCGAGGTCGGATTTGGGGGCCGATGAATTATCTCGTTTGGAAAGGGCTCGGCAACTACCACACCGATATGGCGCTCGCTGCCCGCCGGCAGCTGGCCGACCGATCGCTGGCGCTGTTCATGGGGGAGTGGCGCTCAAAGGGGCATGTCCACGAGAACTATAGCGCGGTGTCAGCCGACAGCGACACAGTCGCGACGACGGACTGGTTCTACCACTGGGGTGCGCTCCTCGGCTTCATCGGATCAGGCGTCGAGCAGGGGAACCCGATCGCACCGAGGCAGCCGTCGCATCGACAGGTCGCCACCGTGGCCAATCAGTCGCGTCGAAACTGACAAGACCGTCACGGCGGCGCTCGCCCGTGCTTCCTGCCCTGTAGTGCGCAGATAGCGTGCGATCTTGGTAGGGTTGCTGATCGTATTTTCGCGGTTATCGGAGAGTATTACCGCCGGACGACCGGTCGCGCTCGTCACCTTCGCTACCAATGAGATCGGCTCCAGCCCTACGGTGCGGCAGGAGCACATGCACAGAAATTGACGGTGAGGTTGCAGCCTCAGAAGCAGGGATAGCCGCTTTCGAGGACTGACCAAGCCGCACTGAGTGATCAAATACCGAGGGCTCCCCGATCCGCGACCGAGACATCGCCACCCAGTACCTGCGCCTAACCGCTGGGAAAAAGGTGAGGTAGGGGAAGTCCGGCGGAAAGGCAGGGTCCAATTCCAGCGTATCCACCATGCCAGCGCGGAAAGCAGCAGCGCTGGCATATAGGCCAGCGTTCGACGTTCCTGGAGCAATGGCAGTTGCTCGAGTATCCGACGTTCATTCTCAATCCATCGCCCCAAGCGTGCCCGTGTAGAGTTCCCCTGCGCGATCAGAGATGATGTGGCAATGTCCGAGTAGACGGCCCTTGGGCATGAACAAACGGCGGAAATTGGGGCGAGAAGCTCGGAATGGCCGGGATTAGATCATGTTCTCCGATTTCCGCGAGTGGCGTCGGCCGCAGGTTCTCCGTTGGCAACGTGGTCGTCGGCTCACGACGCTGACGGTCGCGTCGCTCTGTCGGCTTTAGACAAGCTCGTGCCGGCAAAGAGGTAAGCTCAACCAATGGTGAGTTACGGCGTAACCAGAGGCATCGGAGCCTGAGCCGAACCTCTCATGCCTGCCCGACCGACCAATGCCGCAGTATCTCCGAACTGAAGTGTAAACCTTCATCCCGCGATGGTGAAGACCGACCCGGAGTCCACCCGGATGCCGGCGCCGTTGATGAAGCTCGCACGTTCCGAGCACAGGAACGCGACCGCTGCGGCGACTTCCTCGGCCCGGCCACGGCGCTTCAACACCATGCCCGGCCGTTCCTCCTCGAGGAAGCTGTCGATCGCCGCATCGAAACTTTCGCCGCGTTCGTCAGCGCGCTTGCGCATCATCTTGTCGGTCATCGGCGTCGCGATGAACGCGGGCGAGACGGTGTTGACCAGCACGTTGTCGCCGCCATAGGCCTTGGATAGTCCCTTCGCGAGGGCCAGAATACCCGCCTTCGACGCGCAATAGGCCAGCTCATCGACATAGGGCTGAACCGCATCTTCGGAGGCGAACAATACGATCCTGCCCCAGCCGCTCGCGCGCATTGCCGGGATCGCTTCACGGCACATCCGCACCGCGCCAAACAAATTGATATCGAGCGTCTGTTGCCAGCCGGCATCGTCGACGTCGAGAAAATCGCCGGTCGCACCCGTCACGCCCGCGGCGTTGACGTAGATATCGGGATTGCCAAGCCGGTCGCGAACCTCTGCCCAGATCGAACGAACGTCGTCGGGCTTGGTGACGTCACCGGCTACCGCGACAACGTCGCCAAGCGGCGCGAGCTCCGCGATCGCCTCGTTCAGCGTCCCGCCGGGCTGATCGGTGATCGCGACGCGCACACCCGCCTCGAGCAACAACCGTGCGGTCTCCTTGCCCATGCCGGAGTCCGCGCCGCTGATCAGCGCGATACGGTTCTTGATGCCCAGATCCATGATGAACTCCTCAGTGCCTTGATGCGAGAAAACGGTCGGCAGTGCGCAGCGACAGTGCCATGATCGTCAGCGCGGGGTTGGCTGCGAGCGCGCTGGGAAAGACAGAATTGTCGCAGATCAGCAGGTTCGGGACGTCGAAGCTGCGACCGTCGGGGTCGACCACTGCGGCGTCGCCAGCCGTTCCCATACGGCACGTGCCGACCGTATGGGCGGAGCGGTCGACCGCGACAATGTCCCTCGCGCCGGCCGCAGTCCAGATATCGGTAAGCGTGCGGCGGGCGTGACGGTCGATCGCCTGTTCGTTGGCGTGGTAGCTAAAGTCGATCCGCGCCTTGCGGTGACCGAACGCATCGACTTCGTCGGCGAGCGTCAGGCGATTGTCGGCATGTGGCAGGCATTCGCCGTTGATCCCGATGCCAGCCAAGCGGTTGTAGCTCCTCAGGAAGGTCTCAAGTCGTTCGCCCCACATGCCAGCCCCTCGTGTGAGCCCGTTCGCGACATTGACAGGAAGTACGCCGAGACTCTGAATCAGATAACCACCGGCACAGTCTGTGTCGCCGGGCCGCAGCATGTCCTCGCTGATCAGCGAGGAGGGGTAACCCCTGTTCATCCGCATGTCAGCGTCAAACCGGCCCCAAATCTGCGTCGCGACATGCGCCATGAAGTTACGGCCGACCTGCCCGCTTGAGTTGGCGATGCCGAGGTTGAGCAGCAGGCGTGGCGTCTCCACGCCGCCTGCGCACAGAAAAACGGCCGAGCATCGTTGCCGATGCTCCGCGTCGTCCTGCCGATACACGACCGCGCTGATCCGGCCGCTGCGACTGAACTCGAACGACACCACGCGCGCTTCGGCGCGGATCTCGGCGCCATGCGCGTGCGCAAGCGGCAGGTAGGTCGTATCCATGCTGGTCTTTGCAGCGGTGCGACAGCCCTGATGGCAAGTGCCACAATTGACGCAGGCCTGACGCTGCCCCCAATGCGGCTGTTCGCGATCGCGCGAGACCAAGGCTGCCGGCGCGTCAGTGGCGACCATGCCAATCGCCGCACAGCCACGCGCCATAGCGTCGGCTGCGGCATTGCGCGCGACGGGCGGATAGGCATATCGGCGAGACGTGTCCCAGGGATACTCAGTTGGCCCTGATATGCCGGTAAACTGCTCCACTTCCACGATGTAGCGGATCAGCTCTGCATGATCGATCGGCCAGTCGGCGCCCTTGCCGCTGAGCGTCTTCAGTTTCAGGTCGCGAGGATCCGGTCGTGGGCAGAAAGCGCCCCAGTGCAGTGTCGATCCGCCGACGCCCATGCCGGAGTTGTTCGAGCCGAACGCCGTGGGCGTGGTCCCGCCGCTCAGCCGTTCCTCCATCCAGTAGATGTCGGCCGCAAGCTCGTCGGCAACATGGTCGTCCGGGCGGAACGTTCGGCCCGCCTCCAGCGCAACCACCGACAGGCCGGCCTGCGCAAGCCGTGCGGCAAGGGGAGCGCCGCCCGCGCCGGTACCGATCACCACCGCGTCAACGACATCGGCCGGGGCGTAACGCTTCGCGCTCACGACATCCGCTCCGGTGACGGCTGCCATGTTTCCAGATCGTCGGCGGCGGTACGGGTATAGCCCTGTTTGCGGCGGCCATCGCCGCCGACTGCAAAGCCGTCATAGCCGATTGCCGCCATCGTCGCTGGCAGCGACATCCAGACGCGAACGGTTTCGGCGCGAACGTCCTCGAACCACAAGGCCATCTGTTCGGGTGAAAGCTGCGCCGCGTCCTCGCTGCTGCCGATCGCGCCATCGGCAACGTGTTCCAGCAAGCGGGTTTGCGCATCCCGTTCCAGCGCGGCGAAACCGCTCGTCGCCAGCGTCGCGAGCCCGCGCTGCCACGCTTCACGATCAGGCGGTAGCGCCGCGAACCGCCAGCCGTCGCCCGTACCGTCAGCGATGCTGGCGATGATGCGGTCCGCCAAGACGGCAACGTCGCCCGCATCGGGCAGGATCTGCGCGACTATAGCCGTGGCCGTCGCGCGGTCTTCAGCCGCCCAGAGTGATGTTTGCGGCGGCGGGCGCATACGATCCATAAGCGCGACGCGCGTCCTACGGCTGACGCGATCAGAGGCAAGCAATCTTGCGAAGTCCGGGGGTAGTTCGGCCTGAGCGACGCGCGCGACATGGCCTTCGAGCAGCGACGCGAGCACCTCCGGCTGTTCGTACGGAATGAGATGTGCCGCCCCTTGAACAACCTGAACATCGGCGGTGATGTAATGCGGTAGGTTGAGCCGACGCTGGGCATCTTCGCCAAGATCGCCATCGTCCGCGCCAGCGACGATCTGCGCCGGGATCGTGATACGCCCGGCATCAGCGCTCCAGTCTTCACGACTTCCGCGTTCCAGCCACCCAAGCCAGGCTTCCCGGCTGGAGCGCTGAACGTCTTCGATTGCGGAAGTTCGCAATGCGTCCGCCAATCGGGTTGCGGTATTGGCGTCGACGAACGTCGCCGCTTCTGCCTGGGACGCCTGGTTGTCCGCAAACCACCCGATCATTTCAGCGCGGCGATCCTCATCCATCGGTTCGGGAGAGGGGGGAGATGCCGCGACTAGTACCACGCCGAGCACACCTGACAGGCCGATCTCGCCACGTGCCGCGCGGGCGGCAACGAGTGTGACGATCTTACCACCCATGCTGTGTCCGACGAGCACGCAGGAGGTCAGCGCGCGCGAGCGGATCTCGTCCGCGAGCCAGTCTGCCATCGCCCTGACATCGAGGTAACCGCGTCGTGCCGCCGCACCGTAGCCAGGCAGATCAAGCGCCACGCAATCGCGCGTCGGCAGATGATCAAGGACAAGCTTCCACTCTTCCGCGCTGGCGCCAAGTGCGTGCAGAAACACCAACGTCGGTCCGGTCATGCAGCCTCGCAAATTCAACTGGATGCCTGACGTTGCAGCTAAGCGTCAGTTCCGGTTGGATGTGCCGATCGCACAAATATCCTTCAAAACATCGCCGAGCGATCACCCCCGTTGCGCCGCTTTCGCCGTCAGAGATCTCTGGTCATCCACGCATGCACGGAAGCGTGTGCCGCCTGTCGCTACACATGATCGCATCGAAATTCGCGTTTTTATCGGACCTGACGCGGACCTTTAGAGCCATGTTCCCTGTTGTATGCCCGCACGATCCCAAACACCGAGATGGAGTTGAAGCTCATGGCGAAGAAGCCTGCCAAACAGACTGCCCCTTCCACTGACGAAGCGCAGCCGCGCTATGCCGTCGAATATCGCGAAATCCAGCCGTACGGAACGTTGAAGAATCTACCGATCGCGCTTGAGGATAACGCCCGTGCGCAAAGCGTGGAGATCCTCAATCAGGTTTTGGTCGATACGATGACCCTGCGCGACATGTACAAGAAGCATCATTGGCAGATGTCTGGTGCGACCTTTTATCAGCTTCACCTGCTGCTCGATAAGCACTTCGAGGAGCAGTCGGCATTGGTCGACATGATTGCTGAACGTATCATGGCGCTTGGCGGCATCAGCATCGCCATGGCGCCTGATGTCGCGGAAATGACCCGCATCCCCCGTCCGCCCAGAGGTCGGGAGGACGTTCCGTCGCAGCTTGCACGCCTGCTTGAAGCCCATGAGATCATCCTGCGTCAGGCCCATGAGGGCGCGGAAGCCGCAGACGAGTCCGGGGATGACGGCACCAACGATTTGCTGGTCAGCAACATCATCCGTACCGGTGAGCCGCAGGTATGGTTCTTGGCCGAACATCTCGCGGCAACCGAACTGGTCCGCCCAGACGCGTAAAGAGTCGGATGACGCACACGACTTGGTTGTGTGCGTCACTTCCGACGCCCATCGCGCTGGCAGCGCGCGGGGCGGATACGGCTTGTGTCGTCTGGCAAGTCGGGTAGTTCTTCAGTGCGAGCTGCAGTTATAACTCCGGACAAACTCAGCCGGCATAGGCTGATCACGAATACGGACGGTTCTGGGCCAGCCCGGATTGCGTTGCGGCAGATCAATCATCGAACCAGATACAGCGCGCGGGCTACTGTTCCGAACGCTCAGTCCGCGAAGCTGGTCGACCGGGAGAGCGTATCCCAGGCATCGCGTTCCGTCTTCATCGCATCCAGCTTCTGATCGACTAAGCCCAGCGCATCGGCGCCGAGAAAAAGCCGGGTAGGCGGGCTTTCGGCTTCGACCAAGGCGAGCAGCGCCTGGGCGGCCTTGGCCGGATCGCCCGGCTGGTTGCCGCTCTTGGCTTGGCGCGCTTCTCGCAACGGATCCATCACCGCGTCATAGTCTGCAATGCTGCGCGGCGTACGGTCCATCGAGCGCCCCGCCCAGTCAGTGCGGAACTGGCCGGGCGCAAGCGCCGTCACCCGGATGCCAAAGGCCGCCACCTCCTTGCCGAGGCTTTCGGAGATACCCTCGAGAGCGAATTTGCTACCGCAGTAGAAGCTGATCCCTGGCATGGTGATGAACCCACCCATAGAGGTCACGTTGACGATGTGGCCAGCCCGGCGCTCCCGCATGCCAGGCAGCACCGCCTTTATCATCGCCACGGGTCCGAAAACGTTGGCGGCGAACTGCCGCTGGAGATCGTTGATCGAAGATTCTTCCAGCACGCCCTCATGGCCGTAGCCGGCGTTGTTCACCAGCACGTCGATCGGCCCGATCTCCTGCTCCGTTTTGTCGACTGCCAAAGGGATGGCGGTATAGCTTGTGACATCGAGCACGAGCGGATGCGCACGGCCGGGCGCGAGGGCAGCGAACGCACCGGCGTCGCCGTCCCGCCGCACGGTACCGATTACCTTGTGTCCGGCTTTCAGCGCACCTTCGGCAAAGGCGCGTCCCAAGCCCGAGCTGACGCCAGTGATCAGGAAGGTTTTGGGCAGAGTGATGGTCATGCGATACCTCCGGGGCAAACCACGTACATATAACATGATATAGGAAGCGTATGCCGGGCAGCAAGACAAGGGTTTCGACTTTCGAGAAAGGTGAGCCCGTTCGCCAGCGGATCCTCGATGCGGCGGAACGGCTGCTCCGCAGCGGCGAGGCCGAGTTCTCGATGCGCGACCTTGCCGCCGAAGCAGGGGTCAGCTTCGCTACACCCTTCAACCAGTTCGGAAGCAAGGCGGGGATCATGCACGCTCTGTCCGCCCGGCGGATTGAGAGCATGGCGGAGCGCTATGCTGCCGTGACGCCTCCAATAGACGCAACAGGTCGCGTTCGGCTGGCGATTGAGGTGGCAGTTGCCGTCATGCTGGACGAGCCCGACGTGAACCGTGCGGTGATGGGGTCGATTGCCACCGCGGGGCCAGCAAGAGCCGATGCCTTGACCCGGTCCACAGCCTTCTGGACGCTGGCGGTGGGCGCCTCCGAAGGTGAGGCTGCGCCGAACCGGCAACGTTGGCGCGATCTGCCCATCCAACTCGCCTTAGCCTTTCGCGGGGCCTTGTCGTTTTGGTCGGCTGGTGAGCTACCCGACGCAGAGCTTGCTCCGGCGGCCCTCGCAACTGCGAACACCCTGATGCTCGGCTTTGCCAAGCAATAGCAGCCTTTTAGGGTCTGCAAGCGCCATTCGGGCGATCATCGTGCTTGAAAAGGCAGCACGGCAACGTGTCGGCTACGCAGGCCGACCTTCATATTGCTTTACGGCCTTCCCTTATCCCAATCGCATGCTCACCTCTGTCTAGGCTGCCTGCAACCAAGCGATCGCGTCCGCCCCGGCCGGCAGATACGCCGGTGCGCTCATGTCAGTCACCGCGCGCCAGACCGCCGCGGCAACGTCCTCGGATGAGGTGTTCGGGCCAGTGTCCTGCTGCCAGCCCGCCATCACCTGCTCAACCAACGGCATGTAGGACTCCGGGACGCCGCCGGTTATCAGCGCGTGGGCGTTGTCCCCCCTAAGCGCGTCGTCGGCGCGCGGCCCGGTAGCACAACCCGGACGCGCGCGTTGAACGGCGCGAGTTCGAGATCCACACTGTCTGAAAAGGCATTCACGGCCGCCTTGCTGGCTGTGTAAACCGACAGCAGCGGCAGCGGCCGGTAGGTCCGAGGAGGTGACGTTGACGACGACGCCGTTGCGCCGCTCGCGCATCTGCGGCAGCACCGCCTGCATCATCGCGATCGTGCCGAGCGTTTTGGTCTCAAGGATGTGCCGCGCCGCCTCGATCGGCGTGCCCTCTAGTGCGTTGAGGAAGCCGACACCGGCATTGTTCACTAGAGCGTCGATCGGACCCGCATACGCCTGCGGCCACGTGCCAGCAGCTCCTGCAAGATTGCTGGGACGCAGACGGGACCGTTGGAACGTCCGAGATCGATGGAGCTTAGTACTACCGACAGCCCACCAAGTTGGTAGGCGATCATCGACATCTGTCGATCTTTATCAGGTTCTGTTTAGCCGGTTCGCAGCTGGCAGGCGGCCGTTCGTAAAGCTGCGTGGCGCATGATGGTAGGGCCGCATAGCGAGGTTTCACTCTGCCACTCCTGACGCTGACTAAGCGGCTTAACAAAGCAAGGGAGCCATTAGATCAGCAGTTTGTTCATCTCAGACGCCGCCGCATGATCGAGCGGTCCTTAGGAAACAGATGCCGATCAAATTGAAGCCACTTACCGAGCAGGTCATCGTCGTCACCGGAGCCACGAGCGGCAACGGCCTTGCCATAGTGGAGCAGGCCGTGAAGGCCGGATCTGCTGTGGTGGCTGTCGCGCGAAACGCAGACGCGTTGGAGGCTTTGCAGGCGCGGCTGCGGGCCAATGGCGGCCGGATCGCAACCTGCATTGCCGATGTCAGTGATATGGCCGCAGTCGAGCGGGTAGCCGTCATCGCCACAGAGGCGTTCGGCGGGTTCGACAGCTGGGTCAACAACGCAGGAGTGGGCACGTACGGCACGTTGGAGCAAGTGCCGGTTGAAGATCACCGGCGCGTATTCGACGTGAACTACTTCGGTACTCTCAACGGCTCGCTTGTCGCAGCACGGCATCTGCGTGGGCGAGGCGGCGCGATCGTCAACGTTGGCTCGATTCTTGGTGACCGCGCGATTGTCCAGCAGGGCGCATATTGCGCAACCAAGCATGCTGTGCAGGCGCTGACCGATACGCTGCGTATGGAGCTTGAGCGTGAAGATGCTGGCATTTCCGTCACGTTGGTGAAGCCCGGTGCGATTGATACGCCCTTTCCTGAGCATGCTCGCAACTTCATGGACAAACCGCCCCGACTGCCACCGCCGCTCTACGCGCCCGAAGTGGTTGCTGACGCCGTGCTGTTCGCCTGCGCTCATGCCAAGCGCACGCTCTATGCGGGCGGCGGCGGACTGCTCTCGTCTGCACTCTCCCAAGCAGCTCCGCGCCTGGCCGACCTGGCGATGGAAGTCGTCGGTACCACTGCCCAGCAGAAACCCGGCGACCCAGGTGATCCGAAGCGCCGGGACAATCTTTATGAGGCGCGTACTGACGCGCTACGCGGCAGCCAGCATGTTCATGCCCGCCGATCCAGTCTCGCCCTACAGCTTCAGAAGCTGCCGTTTTCCTCTGTTGCACTCGCGGCCATCGGTGCTTCAGCCGTCGCGCTTACGGCGCGCGCTGTCGCGCGACGGCGTTGATATCTACAAACGCCGCATCAGGTGTTTAGTCGCGGCATCTGGTCGATCAACGTTGTATTGAAGTTGCTCAACGACACAGATCGCTGCTCGCGCCTCTTTGTACACGGAGAAGTGCAACAGCGATCGTGAAGATCGTACATGCCTAAATCGGAAGCGAGGTCGGCAAAACCTTCAAGGTCGGTGGTTCCGATGTTGGCTTCTGCCCTGCTAGCACCTGCGTGGTGTAAAACGTCTACACGCGTGAAAAAATTAGCGCTCTGCGAAATGTCTTTGGTGTACCAGCCGCCGACAAAAACGGGCGATCGGCACTGCGACGGCACGAACGTCCTGCCAACGTCACACAGCGGGGAAAACTACATGCGAATGCGTACGATCATCTGGACAAGTGCCGCGCTGTTCATCGCGGGGCCGGCGATGGCGGACGACGAACCGCGCTTTTGCCCGACACGCCCGAGCATTGGCGGGTCGAGCTGCACCACCGAGCCGGGGCAGGTGCACGTGGAATATTCGTTCCTCGACTGGCAGCGGGACGATCAGGCCGACCAGCGTAACGACCGGATCGTAACGGCGGATCTTCTGACCCGCGTCGGTGTCGGCAAGAACACCGAGCTGCAACTGGGTTGGACCGGGTTCGGGCATGACCGTACGCGCGACAAGACGTCCGGCGCCATCGACACAGTCAATGGCACGGGCGACGTTACGTTCGCGGTCCGCCAGCATCTTGCGGGCGCGGAAGGGAAGCCGTTCTCCACGGGTATTCAGGCGTTTGTCACGGCGCCGACCGGTCGCAATCCGGTCGGTGCGGGAACATGGACGACGGGGGTGATCATTCCCGTTCAATACGATCTTACCGAAAAGGTTGCGGTTTCGTTCACCGGGGAGGCGGACGCCGCCGCAAACGAGTCAGGCGATGGGCGGCACCTTGCCTACAGCGGCATCGCGGGCCTGCGTTATAAATTGACCGGCAACATCTCAACCTTCGCGGAGCTGTCGCTCGAGCGTGACGATGATCCGGAAAAGCACGAGACGTTCGCACTCGCGGCGATTTCGACAGCTTGGCGGCCGATCAAGACGCTGCAGTTCGACGTGTCGGCGGTGGCAGGGCTCAACCGCGCGTCGCCGGACATCCGGCTCGTCACCGGCGGGGCGGTGCTGTTCTAGCACTGCGCGCGCGAGGCAATGCCCTAGCCGGAGCAGGACCGAGGCATCTCGGTAAACGCCACAGAGTGGCTGGGGCTTCGCGCTTGCCACAGGGCCACCGGACGTGACAGCATGTCCTCCAACGACGATCCGGCTGAGGACGTTGGGGAGGATGATGAATGACGGTACGCCGGTTTCTGCTTCTGCTCGGCATGATCGGCACGTCGGCAACGGCGGCGCCGGTGGTGAAGATCGCGCAAGGCAGCTTGAACGGTAGCGAAGCCGCCGGTGTCGCGGTGTTCAAGGGCATCCCCTACGCGGCGCCCCCGGTCGGCACCTTACGCTGGCGGGCGCCCGCAGCGGCCCCGACATGGTCCGGGGTGCGACAAGCCGCGGCATACGGACCGGTTTGCCCCCAGGCGCACGTCACCTGGGCCGGGCACGACCTCGATCGCACCAGCGAGGATTGTCTCACGCTTAACGTGTGGACGCCGCACGCGGAGGTCGGTGCGCGCCTGCCGGTGCTGGTCTGGTTCCACGGCGGCGGGTACACCGCTGGCGCAGGCTCGCAGAGCACCTATGAGGGTAGCAGGCTCGCGCGCCGGGGCGCGGTGATCGTCACGGTCAACTATCGCCTCGGCGTGCTCGGCTATCTCGCCGATCCGGCGCTCAGCAAGGAGGCGAAGAACGGCACCTCCGGCAATTACGGCTTGCTTGATCAGATCGCCGCGCTCCGCTGGGTGCAGGCGAATATCGCGCGGTTTGGCGGCGACCCCAAGAATGTCACGGTCGCGGGGCAGTCGGCGGGCGGTGGATCGGCGATGTTGGTGACGATCGCGCCGCGTGCCCACGGCCTCTTTCAGAAGGCTATTTTTGAGAGCGGCGCGGCGCTCGGTCTGCCCGGCGCGGGCGAGACCGGGCTCGGCCCGGCAGAGGCGGCCGGCGCGGCGTTCGCGAGAACGCTCAAGGTGCAGACCCTTGCGCAGCTTCGCGCGCTGCCGGTGGCGACGCTGTTGAGAGCGGTCACGCCGCGTGTGAGCACCGGCCCGATCCTCGACGGCAAGGTGGTGCCGATGGATATCACCGCCGCCTATCGCAGCGGTCGGGACGCGGGCGTGCCGATCCTGCTCGGCTGGAACAGCAACGAGGCGGCGCGTTTCATCGATCATGCGACACTGGCGGGCTACGCCGCATCCGCCCGGCAGAGCTATGGGCCGCTCGCGCCCGGCTTGCTGCGCCTATACCCCGCGACGACCGAGGCTGCCGCCACGCGCGCCGCACAGGATCTTATGAGCGACGCCGGCTTCGGCTGGCGAAGCTGGAGTATCGCCGAGGCGCGAAACAGGGCAGGCGCGGCTCCGGTGTTCCTCTACCAGTTCGACGATCCCCCGCCGGGGCCGGACGGATCGCGTACGGATGGCGCGGTTCACTCCGATGAGCTTGGCTTCGTGTGGGGGAACGATGATCCGCACGAGCGCTGGTCGGCCGCCGATCGCGCGCTGGCCGACGATATGCAGGCTTATTGGGTCGATTTCATGCGCAAGGGCGATCCCAACGGCTCCGGCCTGCCGCGATGGGATGCATATCGCGGCAGAGGGACTGCGGTGTGGCTGCGTCGCGACGGCATAACGGTGGCGCGCCCGCTCCGCGTGGAGAAACTGCGTGACGTGGACGCGTTGCTACCCCGGTAAGGGCACGCCGCTCCGGAGGTGTTCGCGAGCCTGTTCATACGGCGCGGCGGGTGTAGGTTGCAGCCAATCGCCACAGGCATCTGGAGGGGGCGGCATGCCCGCACGACCACCTAACGCGTGTTGCTGTCCACTCGGTCAAACCCGCGACCGGACGATCCAGACCCCGGTTCTCGCGGGCCAGCGCGCGTGATCCCCGCCGTATTGGCTGCGTGTCTGAGCGTTGCGCCGGTTTCGGCCCATCCTCCTCCCGCCGGTGCGGCAGGCGCGCCTGAGCCGTCGTCGCTGGCGCCATTGCTGCTTGCGACCCTGGACGAGACGCTGGATGTCGCGGGCGATCCGCTCAATGCAGCGGAGGTCCGGACCCGCCTGACTTTGCCGGTCGCGGTGAACGGTGTTGGTCCCTTCCGCTTCGTGGTGGATAGCGGAGCGGACCGATCAGTTGTCGGGTTGCGCCTGGCCGCCCGGCTGCGGCTGCGTCCGGAGGGTTGCCTGCGTCTGCACGGCATGGCCGCGACCACACTCGTGCCCGCCGTGCACCTCGACAGTCTCGACTGGGGCGGCGGGCAAATCGAGAACGTGTCGACGCCCGCGCTCCCTGACGAGGCGATCGGAGCGGACGGGCTGCTCGGCATAGACGCTCTGGCCGGCCGGCGACTGAAGCTGGATTTCGAAGCGCGAGCGATCACCGTGGAGGATCCACAGCGGCGTGAGACGTCATCGGCAGGGGAGCCGGGCGATATCGTCGTGACGGCGCGGCGGCAGCACGGGCAATTGATCCTGACGGCGGCGACGTCTTCCGGCGTCAAGATGCTCGCTGTCATCGACACGGGGGCGGAGGTCACAGTCGGCAACAGTGCGCTGCGCGCGCGCGTGCTGGCGCGCAAACAACCGCTTGAGCCGCATCCGGTCGATCTGATCAGTGTGACCGGGGATCGATTGATCGCCGATCTGGTGACCATACCGGATCTCTCCATCGGGGGCCTGCGAATCAGGGATCTGCCGGTGGCGTTTGTCGACGCGCCGCCGTTCGCGCTCTTCGGGCTGTCCGATAAACCCGCCGTGTTGCTCGGCAGCGACGTGCTGCAGGCGTTCAGACGCGTCAGCCTGGACTTTCGCCGCCGCAAGGTGCGCTTTTCGTTACGCGCACCGCGATAGCGCCGATCGCAGCACCCGCAATCCGGTCCTTGTCGACGGGCGGGGGCGCGGCTAGCGCTGCGTCACCAATCGTTGGGGGAAGATGTCGGATGCTTACCAAACGCGCGTTTGTCGGGATGCTGATGGCGGGTACGACTCTGCCGCTGATCGAGCCTGTCATGGCCTGCGCCGCCACCGGCACCAGCGCCGAAGACGCTCGGCTGCTGCACTTCCTCGATGCGGCGTTCGATGCGAGTGTCGCGCTCAGCCCGGAGACGCAGACCAGCCTCGGCCTCAAGACGAACTACGACCGGCTCGACGATTACACCGACGCGGCCGCACAGCGCGCGCAGACGCTGGAGGACGCGCAACTCGCCGACATGCGGCGCAGTTTCGCGCTCGACCGGCTTGGGCCGGATGCGCAGCTCAGCTACCGTTTGTTCGAGGCGCAGGTCGCCACCGACAAGCGCCAGTCCGCGTTCCGCGATTATGCGTTCCCGGTGTCGACCAACGGCAGCCCGGCCGGCAACATCCCGGTGTTCCTCATCAACCAGCACCGCATCGATACGGTGGCGGATGCGCACGCCTATGTCGCCCGGCTACGCGACTCGCTGCGGGTGATGCGGGAGGTCGCCGCGACCATGCGGAAACAGGCGGCGAAGGGTATCGTGCCGCCGAAGATGGTCTTCGCTCCCGCGCGCGGGGACGCTCGCCAGGTCATCACTGGCGCTCCGTTTGACCACGGCGCGGACAGCAGTCTGCTCGCTGATTTCAAGGCGAAGGTCGGCAAGCTTTCCGCCCCCGATGCAACCAAGACAGCGCTGGTCGCGGAGGCGGTGGCGGCGCTGACGGGGCCGTTCCGGCAGGGCTTCGATGTTCTGTTCGCCGCGCTCGACGAGATCGAGCCGCTTGCCAAGGGTAATGACGGCGCATGGAGCCTACCGGGTGGCGACGCTTATTATCAGGCGCGGCTCGCCTATTATACCACGACCGACATGACGGCGGAGCAGATCCACCAGCTTGGGCTGGATCAGGTGCGATCGATTCATGCTGAGATGACGGCGGTGATGACGCGTGCCGGGTTTGCCGGATCGCTGCAGGATCTGTTCGCGGCGCTGCGCACCGACCCGAAGTTCAAATATCCCAACACCGATACGGGCCGCCAGCTTTACCTTGCCGATGCGCGCGCGGCGATCGCGCAGACCATGGCGGCCGCGCCGCGTTTCTTCCGTCGCCTGCCCAAGGCTCCTCTGGAAGTGCGCGCGGTCGAGACATGGCGGCAGGAGACCGCCCCGGTCGCCTTCTACGATCAGCCTGCGCCCGATGGATCGCGGCCGGGCATTTTCTACGTCAACCTAGCCGACATGACGCAGGTGCAGAAAACGCAGGTGGAGGGCATCGCCCACCACGAAGGCGCGCCCGGACACCATTTTCAGATCGCCCGCGCGCAGGAACTGACCGGCGTGCCTAAGTTCCGCCGCTTCGGCTATTACGGCGCGTATACCGAAGGTTGGGGGCTCTATTCCGAGCGGCTCGCCAAGGAGATGGGTGCTTACCGCGATCCTTATTCGGAACTGGGAATGCTCGCCCTGCAGGTCTGGCGTGCTTGTCGGCTCGTGCTTGACACGGGCATGCACGCCAAGCGCTGGAGCCGTGACCAAGCGATCGCCTATTTCACCCAGAACGCGCCGCTGTCGGCGCGTGACGTGGTCAAGGAGGTCGACCGCTACATCAACAATCCCGGTCAGGCGACGAGCTATATGGTCGGGCAGCAGCGGATATCCGCCTTGCGGCACAAGGCGGAAGCGGCGCTGGGCGCGCGGTTCGACATTCGCGATTTTCACGAGGTGGTGCTGGCGCATGGCGCGTTGCCGCTCGACGTGCTGGCGCAGCAGGTCGATGCCTGGGTTGCCGCCGGCTGACGATCTGGCGCCGGTTGCGAACCGCCTTGGTTTCGATGGAGGTCATGTTGACTGCCGCCGCGGGCACAGCAATGGTGGCGTTCTGATGAAGAGGTAGCCGATGTTCATGAACCGCCGCGCCGTCCTCGCCGGAGGGGTGGCGCTGATTGCCAGCCGCCTCGCTGCGCAAGCGCCCACGCCCGCTGTCCCCCGTGTCCGCCGGCTGTCTCCCGCGTTGGATCAAATGGTGCTGCCGGGGTCGCAGCCGGAGGTGATAGCCACCGGTATTCGCTGGGCAGAGGGTCCGTTATGGGTTGAAAAGGGCAAGTATCTGCTCTTCGCGGACCCGCCGGCCAATATCGTCCGACGCTGGCAGCGGGACCGCCCGGTTGCGGTGTTCCTCGATCCTTCGGGGGCGGCCGGTACTGATCCGAAACTGGTTCGCGAGCCAGGTGCCAACGGGCTGGCGCTGGATGCACATGGCAGGTTGCTGATCGCCAACAGCGGCGGGCGGAGCATCGACCGTGTCGATCTGGCGACCGGGAAACGGGTGGTGCTGGTCGATCGTCACGCCGGCAAGCGTTTCAACAGCCCCAACGACATGCATGTCGCGCGCGATGGATCGATCTACTTCACCGATCCGCCATATGGGCTGGAGGGGGGCGATGCCTCGACGTTGAAGGAGCAGGCGGTCAACGGCGTCTACCGTCTGCGGCCAAACGGTGCGATCGAACTGCTCGACGGCAGCCTGCCGCGGCCTAACGGCATCGCGATGTCGCCGGACGAGCGCCGGTTGTACGTGTCGGTGTCCGACGAAAAGGCGCCCCGGATCATGGTGTACGACCTCGACGCCCGGGGCATGCCCCGCAACGCGCGTGTTCTGCTCGACGCGCGGACCTTGCTGGCGGGGGGTGCGCCCGGTCTGCCCGACGGGATGAAGGTCGCGCGCGACGGAACGTTGGTCTGTTCGGTGCCCGGCGGCATGATGTTCATGACGCCGGAAGCGGAGCCGCTTGGCCTCGTCGAGGATGGCTCGCCGATCGCGAACTGCGCGTTCGGCGAGCGGGGTGCTGCGCTGTTCATGACGTCTGGCACCCGCGTGCTGCGGCTGGCGCTCAAACCCGGCTGGCAGGCGGGCTGATCCCCGCGCGCCTGCGCAGCTCGATGGCGGAGGTCGTCCGTTGAAGGCCATCAGTCCGCCGTCTACCGGCAGGCTCACCCCCGTACACCATAGGCGCGGCGTCGCCCGGTAGGAACGCCATCATCGCCACGATGTCTTTGGAGGCGTGCCGGTGTTCCGAGCCATATCCGTTCCCTGAACTTGGCCATCAACTCCGGCTCTGCCTGTATGTCCTGTCCAACAGGCTCGGATTCACCGCCTTGACGCGACGCTGCCCTTGGCCGCACCATGTTGGTCACCACGCCTTTCGACGGATTGTAGGCGAACATGCACCATCCGCCCGAGCATGGCTCAGGCGAAGATGTCGGCCAGCCTGTCGGCGTCGGGACCATCCTTCCAGTTGCGCAACTCAATGAACAAAGACGCGCCGACGATCGTGAACCACGTCAGCACGACCGTCGTGACGATCGATCGCAGCAGCGCGACGGCCAGCGACGGCGGCATCGGCGCACTGATATGGCCACCGCGGGTGAACGCGCCGAAGGTGCCATAGCCCGCCACGCTCGCTAGGCCGACAGCGATCAGGACGAGCATATAGATGACGAAGGCGAGCAGCATGATGCCGAACACCGGCCAGCGCGCGCCCTTGGTCAGCGCTCGGCTGCGGCCGAATGCGCCGAACACCCCCGTCCGTTCCGCCACGACGGCGGGAAGGCACACCGCCCACATGACGGCGAGGAGGATCCCGGGCACCAGCAAGAAGATACTGCCGATCCACACGCCCAGCACGAACAGGAGATAGACCGCGAATAACGGCAGGGCGCGCTGTGCACCGACCTGGAGCATCTCGCGCAGATCGGCCGACCGCCCTTGATCGTGCGCGACGGTCGCCTGAACGAGGGCACCGCTGGCGACGAGCCACAATATCGCGACGACGAGCCCATAGAGGCCGAACGCTGCATAGCCGCCCCCGGTCAGGCTCCGGTTCGGCAGCGCCCATCCGCTGACTTGCCCGATCAGCAGTTGCGGCAGCGCGATCAGCACATAGGTGACGCCCAGCGTCGCGAGCGGATTGGCCTTGATGACATTTACGCTGCGGCCGAACACACTACCGACGGACAATCCGTGGCGTTGTTCGACGAACGACTGACTTGCCATGCTGCTTCTTCCCCCCAAGACCGCCCTTCCGCCGATGGTGACGAAGCGACGTGACGCTGTCCAGCGGGATCGCTCCGGAACATGGCGATAGCGGATTGCGCCGTACGCGGATCCGGCTAAGTTCGCAGGCGGGGCAGCGCGTCGTCGCTGGGAGGGCACCATCGGCGCATCAGCACAGGTTTCGGCGGCGGATCGACTGGCCGGGGCACATGCCGCGCTGCGTGCCGATCCGTCGGTGCAGTTCACGCTGACGCGCGTACCGGCGCCGCCGCAGCCGCCCGAATGGCTCCGCACGCTCGGGCACTGGATCGCGAACCTGTTTCGGCCGGTCGGGCGCTTGCTGCGCGGGCTGTCCAGCCTGATGCCGGACGCGCCCTATGCCCGCATCCTGCTGTGGACGCTGCTCGCCGCGATCGCGGCGGCGGTGATCTGGATGATCGTCGATCGCATCCGTTCGGGCGAATGGCGGCTGCCCACGTGGCGGCGCGGCAGCAAGGCGACACCGGAAGCGGACGAGGACGGCTGGTCGCCGGGTGCGGAGCCGGCCCGGACATGGTTGCGGGAAGCGGACCTGCTTGCCGCCGAAGGGCGCTTTGCCGAAGCGATCCACTATCTCCTGTTTCATTCGATCGACGATATTGCCCGTCGTCGCCCGGCCTTGAAGCGGCCGTCGCTGACCAGCCGAGAGCTGGCCTCCGCGACACTGCTGCCCGCCGCTGTTCGCCCGCTGTTCGCCAGCATCGCCGGGCTGGTCGAACGCAGCCTGTTCGGCGGGCGTCCGGTCGTGGAGGAGGACTGGCAGGTTGCGCGGGCTGCTTATGCCGACCTCGCGCTGCCGCAGCGGTGGCGCGCGTGAGCGAGGTTTCGATCGCAGCCGCCGGAGCAGGTGACGGCAAGAACGCCGACAGCATCTTCTCGCCGCTGGCGGTGGCGCTGATGCTGGTGATCGGCATTCTGGGTTTCGCCGGATCGTTGCTGCTCGGGGCGTATGCGCCCGACCTGCGATCGGGCCATAATGCGGGGGCACACGCGCTATCCACTGCCGCGACCGGCTACGCGGGCATCGTCGAACTGGCGCGCGCCACCGGGCGCAATCCCCACATCATCCGTGCGGAAGAGGCGTGGAATGACGAGGATCTGGTCGTCGCCACGCCCGAACACGGCACCGTGAACATGAGCAAGTTCCTGAAGGCACGCCGTGGCCGCCCGACGCTGATCGTCCTGCCGAAATGGGACACGGTGGCGGACGGTCGGACGAGCGGCTGGGTAAACGTCGCCGGTCTGCTGCCGGCATTCGACCCTGCCGGCGTCCTCGCACCCGGCGTTGTGATGACAGTCACCCGCCACCGCAGCGGCGCGCGGATGCTGCGCGTGGTCGGCCCGGGAACACCGTCGCTGGTGACATCGGCACCGCAGCCATTGCAGGTGGTGACGTCGCCTGCGCTGCTGCCGGTCCTGACCGACGATGCCGGCCGGATCGTGCTGGGCTGGATCAACGGTACCAGCATATACGTCCTCGCCGATCCCGATCTGCTGAACAACCACGGCATCCGCCGGCTCGACCGCGCGCGCGGGGCGCTCGACCTGCTCGACTACGTCAATGCGAACGGTGCGCGGGGTATCGGCTTCGATGTGACGCTGAACGGCCTTGGCCGGGGTCGCAGCCCGCTGAAGCTTGCGTTCGAGCCGCCGTTTCTCGCGATGACGCTGGCGATCGTCGTCGCGCTCGCGCTGGTCGGGTGGCAGGCGCTGGTCCGCTTCGGGTCGGCGCAACCGCCCACGCGCGCCGTTGCCTTCGGCAAGGCCGCGCTGATCGACAACAGCGCGATGATCGTCCGCAAGGCGGGGCGGGAAGGCGGGCTGGGCACGCGCTACGCCGCGCTGATCCGCGACCGTGCACGCGCGATGTTCGGTGTGCCGGCGCATTTGCCGGACGATGCGGTCGATCGCTATCTGGATCGTCTGCAAGGGGCGACGACGTTCACCGCGCTTGTTGCCGACGCTGGCGACGCGAAACATCCCGCCGACATGCTCGCAGCGGCACAGGCGCTGCACCAATGGCAACAGGAGAAGACACGGTGACGGTCAACGAGGTTCAGGCGCTGGGGGCGGCGATCCGTGCCGAAATCGGCAAGGCGGTGGTCGGCCACGACGCCACTGTCGACCTGCTGTTGGTTGCGCTGTTCGCGGGCGGGCATATCCTGCTGGAAGGGCCACCGGGCACCGCCAAGACATTGCTCGCGCACAGTTTCGCGCAGACCCTCGGGCTGAAGTTCGGGCGGATTCAGTTCACCCCCGATCTGATGCCGGGCGATATCATCGGCGCGAACCTGTTCAACTTCCAGACGTCCGCCTTCACGCTGACGCGCGGGCCGATCTTCACCGAACTGCTGCTCGCGGACGAGATCAATCGCACCTCGCCCAAGACGCAGGCGGCGTTGCTGGAGGCGATGCAGGAACGCACCGTCACCATCGACGGCGAAAGCCTTGCGCTCAGCACGCGCTTCACCGTCGTCGCAACGCAGAACCCGATCGAGCAGCAGGGCGTCTACCCGTTGCCCGAGGCGCAGCTCGACCGGTTCCTGTTCAAGCAGACTGTAGCCTACCCCACTGCCGAGGAAGAACGCCGGATCGTCGCCGGCCACGGCGCGCGGCAGGCGGCGATGTCGCCCGCCGACTGGGGCGTGGAGGCTCGTGCGGATGCCGCGACGATCGATGCGGCGGTGGCTACGGTCGCAGGCGTGCGGCTGGTCGATGCGGTGATCGACTATATCGTCGCGTTGATCCGGGGCACGCGCGGTGTCGCCGATCTCGAAAGCGGCGCCTCGCCGCGCGCCGGTGCGATGCTGGCGGGCGCGGCGCGCGCGCGGGCGGCGCTTGACGGGCGCGACTTCGTCATTCCCGACGACGTGAAGACACTGGCACCGGCGTTGCTGCGCCACCGGCTGATCCTGTCTCCCGCCGCCGAGATCGGCGGGCGCACGGTCGAGGACGTGGTGGCGCAGATCATCGACACGATCGAGGCGCCGCGTTGATCTATCCGACCCGCATGGCGGTGCTGGCGGCGGTGATCGGTGCGCCGGTCACGTTGCTGGTCGCCGTGCTGTTTCCGGCCGTCTGGTATGCGGGGCTGGGCTGGCCTCTGGCGGTGCTGATCCTGGTGGTTGTCGATGCGCTGCTGGGGCACGCGCGTGCCGGCGCGACGCTCGCGCTGCCGCAGTCGGCGTCGGTGGGTGTGTCGCTGACGGTGCCGGCCGCGGTAACCATCACCGGCCAATACGTCCGGGGCGTTGCGCAGGTGGCGATGGCCCGCGATCCGCTGGTCGCGGTCGCCAACGATGGGCGGGTCGACGTGATGCTCGACGACGGTCGCGGCACCGCTGCGCTGGTCCTGACCCCGCTGCGTCGCGGCACCGCGCGTTTCGCGGCGATCTGGGTGCGCTGGGCGGGACCGCTTGGGCTGGTCTGGCAGCAGGCGCGGATCGACGAGGCGCATACACTGCCGATCCTGCCCGATGTCGAGGCGGTTCGTCGCGACGGGGCGCAGGTGTTCCAACGCCACGCCGTGCAGGGTCTGCTCGCGCAAAGCGACCGTGGCGACGGCAATGACTTCGATGCCCTGGTCGAGTTCCGCTCGGGCATGGACCGGCGCGCGATCGACTGGAAACAGACGGCGCGCCACCGCAAGCTCTACGCCAAGGAATATCGCACCGAACGCAACAGTCAGATCGTCTTCGCGATCGATGCCGGGCGACAGATGTCGGACCCGATCGGCGGCATCCCGCGTGTCGATCGTGCGGTCTCGGCGGCGTTGCTGACCGGCTGGCTGGCGCTGAAGCTGGGGGATCGCGTCGCGCTCTATGCCTTCGATTCACGCCCGCGCGTCGCCAGTGGCTTCATCAGCGGCGCGCCGGCTTTTCCGGAGCTCCAGCAACTCGCGGCGGCGGTGGATTACAGTGGCGACGAGACCAATTACACCTTCGCGCTGACCACGCTTGCCGCGCGGCTGACGCGACGGTCGATGATCGTGCTGTTCACCGAATTTACCGATCCGATTTCCGCGGATTTCCTCGTGCGGGCGGTCGCGCGATTGCTCAAGACCCATCTCGTGCTGGTCGTCGTGCTGCGCGACGACGAACTCGAAACCATCGTCGATGCGGCGCCGGTTCAGCCCGCCGACGTGACCCGCGCGGTGACCGCGGCAGCGCTGCTGCGTGATCGCAAGCTGGTGCTGCTGCGGTTGCGTCACCTCGGTGTCCACGTCATCGAAAGCGCCTATGATCAGGTCGCCGAGCGGCTGGTCGAAGGTTATGTCGACCTCAAGCGAAGGAGCCTGTTGTGAGCGCTTTCGTCGATGCCGCCGCGCCGCTGCTCAACGCCAGCCGCTTCCGCGCCGCGCACGAAGCGGAATGGATACGGCTAGAGGCGCTGCTGAAGCGGATCGAGAAGCGCTCGGTCCGCGTGCTTACCGACGACGATCTGCTTGCTTTGCCGTTGCTGTACCGCGCGACACTGTCGTCGCTGTCGGTCTCGCGCCAGACCTCGCTCGACCGCGCGCTGATCGCGTATCTGGAGCAACTGTGCGCGCGGGCGTACTTTCAGTTGTATGGCGTGTCGGATTCGGCGTGGCGCGACCTTGGGCGGTTCTTCACGCAAGGGTGGCCGGGGGCGGTCGCGTCACTCTGGCGCGAGACTTTGGTGATGGCCTTCCTCACCCTGGTGGGCGCGGTTGCCGCCTATCTATTGGTCCGTGCCGACCCCTCCTGGTATTTCGGCATCATCCCCGAAGGGCTGGCGGGCGGGCGTGATCCGGACGCATCGGCGGCGGCACTGCGCGCTACGCTCTACCATAGCAGGGACAGTGGCCTCGGCGTGTTCGCCAGTTTCCTGTTCAACCACAATGCGCAGATCGCGATCTTCGCCTTCGCACTGGGCTTCGCGTTCGTCGTGCCGACCGCGCTGCTGATCCTCTACAACGGGCTGATGCTCGGCGCGATGATCGCGGTGTTCGCGGGCAAGGGGCTGGGGCTGAACTTCGTCGCCTGGCTGGCAATCCACGGCACTACCGAGATGTTCGCGATTATCATCGCAGGCGCGGCGGGCATGCGGATCGGTACCGCCATCGCGTTTCCCGGGCGGGAGGAGCGGATGGTGGCAGTGGTTACCGCCGGGCGCACCGCCGCGATCGCCATGGCGGGCGTGGTGCTGATGCTGGCGGTGGCGGCGATGCTCGAAGGGATCGGGCGGCAGGTGGTGACCGGCGACGGGCTACGCGCTGGCATCGGCCTTGCCATGCTGGCGGCGTGGCTGGTCTATTATTACGGCATCGGGAGGCGTTATGCGCAGAACCGGCGCGGCTAAGCCGCCTGCCACCCTCCGCCGTCGCTTCGTCACGCCGGAAGGCGTCGATCTCCAGCTCGAACTCGGCGGGGCGGGCACCCGCGCGGCGGCGTTCCTGATCGATGTGGTGTTGATGGTAATCCTGCTCGTCGTGGCGTCGCTCGGCCTGTTCGCGATCGGAACCGCGACGCGGGCGGACCTTGCCAAGATCCTCTGGCTGATCGGTGCATTCTGCCTGCGAAACGGCTGGTTCGTCCTGTTCGAGATGGGCGGGCGTGGCGCCACGCCCGGCAAGCGGCTGATGGGGCTGCGGGTCATCGCGCGCGACGGCGCGCGGCTGACCGCTGGCGCGGTGCTGGCGCGCAATGCGATGCGCGAGATCGAGGTGTTCCTGCCGCTTTCCTTCCTTGCCGCGCAGGCGGCGACCGGGACGGCGGATGCTTTCCTGAGCATCTTCGCCTTGTTGTGGAGCGGCATCTTCCTGTTCTTTCCGCTGCTCAACCGCGATCGGTTGCGGATCGGCGATCTCGTCGCGGGCACCTGGGTCGTGCAAACCTCCGCACAGCGTCTCGCCGCGGACCTGTCGACGACGCGCGATCAGCCGCGCCGGATGTTCAGCGATGCGGCGCTCGCGCTGTATGGTGTGTATGAATTGCAGGCGCTGGAGGAGGTGATCCGCAGCGGGGATGCACTGGCGCGGACCACCGTCGCGGCGACGATCCGGACCAAGGCGGGGCTGCCCGACGATGGCGACGACGACGGCTTTCTGGCCGATTATTACACCGCGCTTTGCGCAAGGCTGGAGCGGGGGCTCCTTGTCGGGCGGCGCCGGCTCGACAAATTCGGCGCGTAAAGGGCAGGCGCTGATATCGTACTTGCTTGCTACCATCGCCGCTTGTCGCCATCGGCCGGCGATCACAGTGCCCCCTCCCGGTGTGTGCGGGAAGGGGCATAGCCGTCACCAGACATGCACCCGCTTATCGGGTGCCAGATACAGCTTCTGACCCGGCTGAACCTTGAACGCGGGATACCACGCATCGAGATTGCGCACGGTCTGCGCGCGGAACCGGGCGGGTGCGTGGCCGTCGGTGGCGATGCCCGATCGCAGCGCCGCGTCGCGTTCCTTTGCGCGCCAGTTCTGCGCATAGGCGAGGAACAGGCGCTGGTCGCCGGTCATCCCGCCGATCACCGGGGCGGGCTTGCCGCCAAGCGAGGCGTGATAAGCTTCGTATGCTGCGGTCAGCCCGGCGACGTCGGCGATATTCTCGCCCAGCGTCTGGCGACCGTTGACGTGCAACCCCGGCAGCGCCTCATACGCGTCGTACTGCGCGACCAGCGCTGCACCCTGCTGCTTGAAGTGCGCGAAGTCGGCGGGCGTCCACCAGTTGCGCAGCTTGCCCGTCGCGTCGAACAGTGCGCCGGTATTGTCGAAACTGTGGCTGATCTCGTGGCCGATCACCGCGCCGATCGCACCGTAATTGGCGGCGGCATCGCGATGCGGATCGTAGAACGGTGCCTCGAGGATCGCCGCCGGGAAATTCAGCGCGTTCTGGAGCGGCAGGTTTACCGCGTTGACGGTCTGCGGCGTCATCCACCATTCGCCCTTGTCGGGCGCCTTGCCGAGTTTGCCGAGCTGATGGTGATATTCGGCCAACCGCGCGCGCTGGATATTGCCGACCGGATCGTCCGCCTTGATCTCCAGCGCGCTGTAGTCGCGCCACGACTCTGGATAGCCGATGCCGACGCGCATTGTTGCGATCTTGCGCCGCGCCTCGGCCTTGGTGGCGGGGGCCATCCAGTCGAGTGCTGCGACGCGCGTGTCGAACGCGGCGAGGATGTTCTTCACCATCCCCTGAATATCCGCCTTGGACGAGGCGGGGAAGAACCGCTTCGCATAGATCTGCCCGACCGCGTCGCCGAGATACGCGTTGACTGCGGCGATGCCGCGCTTGTCGCGCGGGCGCTGCGCCGGGGTGCCCGACAGCGTATGGCCGTTGAACTCGAACGACGCCTGATCGAATGCCTTGGGCAGCACGGACGTAACGGCGTTAATATGGTGGAACGTCAGCCAGTCCTGCCATGCCGCGAGCGGCTCGCTCGCCACCAGCTTCGCGAGACCCGCGGTCGCGGCCGGTTGCCAGACGATGAAGGTCTGCTGCCCACCGAGCCCGGCCGCGCCGAAGAACGCCGCCCAGTCCAGCCCCGGCGCCTTCTTCGCGAAATCCGCTCTGGCCCACGGGTTGTTGGCCTTCTCCGGGTCCTGACTCGATATGTTGTCGAGGTGCGCGGTGGCGATTTTCGTTTCCAGCGCCATCACCCGCTGCGCGCGCGCCGCAGGGTCGCTCATGCCCGCAAGCGTGAAGATACGCGTCAGATAGGCGACGTAGGCGGTGCGGATCTTCGCCATCTCGGGCTTGGCCGACAGGTAATAGTCCCGCTCGGGCATGCCGAGGCCACCCTGTAGCAGGTACGGCACTTCCGTATCGGGGTGGGTGAAATCCTGCGTCACGAACAGGCCGAACAGATGCTCGGTGTGGAAGTTGGAGGCGTTGAGCGGATCGACATCGGCGCGCAGGTCGCTGCCGAGCATCTTTGCCAGGACGGTCTTGTCGCTGATCGCCGCGATCGCGGCGAGCTCGGGCTTGATCGGCGCGAGGCCACGCTGCTCGATCGCGTCGGTGTCGAGGAACGCGTTGTAGAAGTCGGCGATGCGGCGCTGGTCGCTGCCGGCTGCGGCGTTGGCCTTCGCCGCATCGCCGATCACCTGCGCGTTGCGCCGTTCGGCGATGTTGAACACGTCGAGAAACACGCCGGTCGAGGCGCGGTCGGCCGGGATCGTCGTCTTCGCGCGCCAGGCGCCGTTGGCATATTGATCAAAGTCGTCGCCCGGCTTCACCGACGTGTCGATGCCCGCCGTATCGATGCCGGATGCGGTCGCCTTCGCCTTCGCCTGGGTCGTCGTGTCGGTCCCGGCAGGTTTGGAGCAGGCGGTGGTGGCGAGCAGCAGAGCGACGAACAGGGCGGAACGCTTCATGGGGCAACCTCTTGCGATCGGTATTGGCACGCGCGTACACCGTGCTCTCATCCAGTGCCAGATCGTGAGTGCCCCCGGCCGTCTGCGAAGGCGAGGCATGCGTTGGTCTGATCTTCCGACAGGCCAGTTCGTTCGGACAATGGTTGTACCGAACCCGGAATGCATACCGCTTTGGCGTACCATGACAGGTCCGATCTGCTGTATTGGCACATCACAACGTGGTGGTGCGGAACCACAGCCATAGTCGCTGCTTTACAGGTTGATGTTAGCTGCCTCCCCCATCGGCCCTGCTTCCGGTGGTAACAGCCTCGACCGCGCTGGGATTCGTCTAAGCTATTGGTGGCGACACGGGCGCCTGCCAAATCTGGACGACCCGCGCCTGTTCACCGAATGGATACAGTACCGCAAGCTTCACGACCGTGATCCGCGTATGCCGATGCTCGCGGACAAGGTGGCGGTGAAGGCGTGGGTGGCGGCCCGGCTCGGCGCGGATTGGGTGATCCCGACGCTCTGGCATGGGGCCATGCTGCCGCCCGCTGCGGTGTGGCCGACGCCCTTCGTGGTCAAGGCGCGGCACGGCTGCAACCAGTCCCGGTTCGTGTTCAACGATGCCGCGGCGTGGCTCGCCGTCCGGCGCGATGCCGCGCGGTGGATGAGGAAGCGGTACGGCGTATGGCTAAGCGAGTGGTTGTACCAAGATATCCCGCGCGGGCTGCTGGTCGAGCCGTTCGTGGGTGTCGATGCAACGCTGCCCGTCGACTACAAGTTCTTCGTTTTCGCCGGGCGGGTCGAATACGTGCAGGTCCATCTCGGGCGCGGGGCGCGACACCGCTGGATCGTTTTTGATCGTGAATGGCGGCGGCTGTCCCGGCGGACCGAAGACCCTGATCCTGCACGTCCGAATGCCCTTGTGCGGATGATGGCGGCTGCCGAAACCCTCGGACAGGGCTTCACCTTTGTGCGGGTCGATCTGTACGATGGTGCTAACGGACCGCTGTTCGGGGAGATGACCTTCTATCCGGGATCGGGGCTGGATCGCTGCGATCCGGTTTCACTCGACATGCGGATGGGGCGTGACTGGCAGTTGGCATTAGAACATCCCGCAGCGAGGGCGGCCGCATAGGATCTCGTCGTAGAGCTTTCCGCGTATCATCAGGAGAGCGCGTTTTCCCGCCAGCCGCCGCCTACCGCCCGGATCAGCCGAACGCTCGCCTGGAGCCGGCGGGTCTCGAGATCCAGCGCGGCGCGGCGTGCACGCAGCGCCGTCGTCTGGGCGGTAAAGACCTCCAAATACGTGACGGCACCCTTGGTGTAGCGGTGAAGCGTCAGCCGTTCGGTAATCGCCGCCTGCCGTACCGCTTCGTCCTCGGCCGCAGCCTCGTCGCCAAGGTGGCGGAGCTGCGCCAAATTGTCCTCCACTTGCTGGAACGCGGTCAGCACCGTCGCGCGATAGTCCGCGCTCGCGCTCGCCCATCGGGCGCGGGCGGCGGCGAGTTCGGCACGGCGGCGCCCGCCGTCGAACAGGTAGAGAACCGCGCTCGGTCCGATCGACCAGATCTCGTTGGGGGCGGAGATCAGGCCGGGCAGACCGGTGTTCTGAAAGCCACCGCTCGCACCGAGCCGGATCGCCGGGAAGAACGCCGCCTTGGCCACGCCGATCCCGGCGTTGGCGGCGGCGACGCGGCGTTCGGCGGCGGCGATATCGGGGCGGCGCTCGATCAGCGTGGAGGGCAGGCCGATCGGTACCGCAGGCACTGCGACGTCAGGAGCGCTCGGCGCGATTGAGAAGTTCGACGCGGGCGTCCCGGTCAGGCTGGCGATGGCGTGTTCGGTGACGGCACGGGCGGCGGCGACATCAGCGAGTTGCGCGCGGGCCTCCGCGAGTTGCGCGCCAGACCTGCTCGTCTCGATACCGCTGGCGATGCCGGCCTGAAAACGCCGCGCGATCAGGTGATCGGCCCTGGCGAAGGCAGCGACCGTCTGGGTGAGCAGCTCGGCCTGCCGGTCATATCCGCGAAGCGCCATATAGTCGCTCGCAAGGTCGGCCTGCAGGCTCAGTCGGACCGCCCCGAGATCGTCGCCGCTCGCCTGCACCGAAGCGTTCCCCGCCGCCACGCTGTTGCGAACCCGGCCCCACAGGTCGATCTCGTAGCCGAAGCTCGCCTCGACCGTGTCCGCGCTGTAAACGTCCGGCTGGTTGGCGCCGCGTAGCGGGCGGTTATCGGACTGCCGATTGCGGGTGAGGCTGGTGTCCACGCCAAGCGTCGGCAACAGCCCAGCCCTAGTTTGGCCAAGTGCGGCGCGCGCACCGTCGTAGCGGGCGAGTGCACCGGCAAGGGTCGGATTGTCGCTGGCGATCTTGGCCTCTAGGTGGTCGAGCGTCGCATCGTCGAACACCGTCCACCAGTCACCGGGCAAAGCCGCTGTCGTGGCGGCGGGCTGCCACGGGCCGGCTTCCTTGTAGGCCGCGACCGGTGTGGTGACCGGCGGGTGATAGGGCGGCGCGAACGAACAGCCGGCGGTGCCCGCCGCCAGCACCAGCGCAAACAGCGTGCGCTTAGCCATGCGTACCACCTTCGACGCGTACTAATTGCCCCTCCGCAATCGAGTCCGGCGGGTTGTCGACGATCTTTTGTGTGGCAGGCAGGCCGGACGTCACCTCCACCGTCTGGCCGAGATCGCGACCGATCGTGATCGGGCACAGGTGAATGTGATGATGCGCGCCGACGGTCGCAATCTGGGTACCTTGCGCGCGGAACAGCAGGGTGCTCGACGGGATCTGCACCGTCCCAGACTGCCCGCGTACATCAAAGCTGACCTGCGCGTAGCCCCCCGGCCGCAAGGCGCCGTCCCGATTGTCGGCGATCAGTTGGACCTGAAACGTCCCGCTCTGCGTGTTGATCGCACCCGAACTGCCGACCACGTGCGCGGCGAAGGTGCGGCCCGGATAGTCCGGTACGGTGAGTGTTGCGCTCAGGCCCGGCGTGATCGCAGCCGAGTAGCTTTGCGGCACGTTGACGTAGATGCGGATGCGTCCGGTATCCGCGACGGCGAACATCGGTGTCTGCACGCTTGCGCCCGGGCCGACGAGATCGCCGATATCGGCGGATCGCACCGTCACGGTGCCGGCGAACGGCGCGCGCACGGTGGAAAACGCCTTCTGCGCGAGCAGCCGGCCAAGATCGGCGCGCGCCGCCATCACGGCCGCGTCGCGTACCGCAAGATCCCCGTTCTTCTCGTCCACCTCCTGCTTGGACACGGAATTGTCGGTCAGCAGGTCGTTCCAGCGCGCCGCCGTCGAGCGCGCCAGACCGGCGTGCGCCTGCGCGCTGACCAGTGCCGCCCGCGCGGAGACGATCTGCTGATCGAGTTCGGGCGTATCGATCTTGCCGAGCGGCGTGCCCGCGCCGACCTGCGCGCCGATGTCCTTGTACCACGCGCTGACATAGCCGCCGACGCGGGCGTAGAGCTTGGCGGCATTCCAGGCCTGCATGGTGCCGGGCAGGGTGAGCGCGTCGCTTGCCGAGGATGCCTTTACCGGCACGAGATGCACTGTCGGCACAGCACGCGCGTCCGACCAGCTTTGCGCGGTGTCGGTATCGTGCGCCCGCACCATGGTACCGGCCGCGATCACGCCGGCGGCGACCAGAGCGGCGACGATGCCGGCGGTCTTTAGGCCGTGCGGTGCCTTGGCGGGCGCTGCGGCGGGGGTGGCTTCATCCGGCATGAGCGAGGGTTTCCGTGGTGGAAGTTGCTGGGGCAGGGGCAGGGTCAGGGGCGGTGCCGCGTGCGCGGCGGTGCGCGATCGAAAAGACCACGGGTACGAAGACGAGCGTGGCAAGCGTCGCGCAGATCAGCCCGCCGATCACGGCGCGGCCCAGCGGCGCGTTCTGCTCGCCGCCTTCGCCCAGGCCGAGCGCCATCGGCGCCATGCCGATGATCATCGCGAGCGCCGTCATCAGCACCGGGCGGAAGCGGGTTGCGCCGGCTTCGGCGGCGGCGCGAAAGGCGTCGCCCGTGTCGGCAAGGCGTTCACGCGCGAAGCTGACCACCAGCACCGAGTTCGCGGTGGCGACGCCCATGCACATGATCGCGCCCGTCAAGGCCGGCACCGAAAGCGGCGTATGCGTGGCGAACAGCATCCACACGATCCCGGCGAGCGCCGCCGGTAATGCCGACACGATGACGGCCGGGTCGATCCAGCTCTGGAAATTGACGACGAGCAGCAGATAGATCAGCACGATCGCGCCGATCAGGCCGAAGATCAGGCCGGAGAACGCGGTGTTCATCGTCTCGACCTGGCCGCGCAGCTTCACGCTCGCTCCTTTGGGCAATGCCGCCTTGTTGGCGTCCAGCACCCGCTGGATATCGCCCGCCACCGCGCCGAGATCGCGGCCCTGCGTGGTCGCGTAGACATCGTAGGATGGCTGTACGGCATAATGTGTCACCACCGCCGGCGATGGCTCACGGTGCAGCGTGCCGAGCCCGCCAAGGATCTGGTAGCTGCCGCCAGCCCCGGTGATCGGCAGGTTCTCGAGCGCGGACAGGGAATCTGTACGGTATTGCGGCGTCTGCACCACGATCGGGTAGGACACGCCGTTCTTCGGGTTCAGCCAGAATGCCGGCGCGACCTGGAAGCTGCCGGCGAGGTTCACCGCCATGCTGCGCGTCACGTCGTTTTCGGTGATGCCGACCCGGTTCGCCCGCGCGCGGTTCACGTCAAAGTCGAGTTCTGGGTAGGCTTCGGTCTGCTGCACCCGTACATCGGCGATGCCGGGTATGTGGCGCAGTTTCGCCGCCAGTGCATGCGCATAGGCCTTGCTGCCCTTTGTATCGCGGCCGGTCACCATCACGTCGATCGGCGCGGGGGCGCCGAAGTTGAGGATCTGGCTGATGATGTCGGCAGGCAGGAACGAGAAGACGGAGCCGGGGAAACTGTCGGGCAGCGCCTTGCGCAGCGCCCGCACGTAGCCGGCGGTCGGCGCGTGTCCCTCGTTCAGCGTAACGAGGATGTCGCCGTCCTGCGGTCCGACGCCGCCGGTGTTTGAATAGGCGCGGTTGATGCCTGACACCGGCATGCCGATGTTGTCGACGATGGAGCCAAGATCCGCAGGCGGGATGACGCTGCGGATGCGATCCTCGACATGGTCGAACATCGCTGCGGTTTCTTCGATACGCGTGCCGATCGGTGCGCGGACGTGCAGGTTGATCTGGCCGGCGTCGATGGTCGGGAAGAAGTTGCGGCCCAGCATCGGGATCAGCGCGAACGAGAGCAGCACGACCAGCAGGAAGGCGGGCACGAACACCCGCCGCCGCGCCAGCGCGAAGTCAAGGATGGCGACGTAATAGCCGCGCACCCGCTCGAAGCGATGCTCGAACCCGCTCTGGAACCTGCGCAGCACGTTGCGGCTGTTCGGGCGGCCGGCCCTGGCGTCATGGCTGACCATCACCTCGGCGGTGTGTTCGCCGGCGTGTTCGCGCAGCAGGTAATTGCCCATCGTCGGGACGAGCGTGCGTGACAGCACGAACGAAGCGATCATCGCGAACACGACCGCCATCGCCATCGGCGCGAACAGGAAACCGGCGACGCCGGGCAGGAAGAACATCGGCAGGAAGGCGATACAGATGCACATCAGCGACACGAACGCCGGCCCGACGATCTGCCGCGCGCCGTCGAGGATCGCGGCGCGTACCGGCTTGCCCTGTTCGAGATGCCAGTTGATGTTCTCGATCGTGACGGTCGCATCGTCGACCAGAATGCCCACCGCGAGCGCGAGGCCGCCCAATGTCATGATGTTGAGCGTCTGTCCCGCCGCCGCGAGCCCTGCCACGGCGGCGAGGATGGCGAGCGGGATCGAGGCGGCGATGATGACCGTCGAGCGCCAGGAGCCGAGGAACAGCAGGATCATCAACGAGGTGAGCGCGGCGGCGATCACGCCTTCCTTGATGACGCCCGATACGGCGGCTTTCACGAACAGCGACTGGTCCGACAGCGGCTGCACCTTCAGCGACGGCGGCAGCGTTTCGCGGATCTTGGGCAGCAGCGCCTTGGCCTGGTCGACGATCGCGACGGTCGAGGTCGCACCCGATTTCAGGATCGTCATCAGCACCGCGCGTCCACCGTTGACGCGGACGATGTTGCGCTGCGGCGGCGATCCGTCGCGGACATGCGCCACGTCGCGCATCGTCACGGTCGCGCCGTCAACCGTCTTGATCGGCAGATCGTTGAGTTGGTCGATCACCTCGGGCGAGTTGTTGAGGCGGACGTTGTATTCGTACTGGCCGATCTTGGCGGTGCCGGCGGGCACGATCTGGTTCTGCGCCGCCAGCGCCGCGCCGACGTCGCTCGCGGACAGATGTCGTGCCTGCAAAGCGGCTGGATCGAGGTCGATCTGGATCTGGCGTTCCTTGCCGCCATACGGAGATGGGATCGCCGCGCCCTGCACGGAGGCGAGGGCAGGGCGGATGAAGTTCTGCCCCAGGTCGAAGATCTTCTGTTCGGACAGGTCCGTCGCCGACAGCGCGAGCTGCAGGATCGGCACCGTCGAGGCGTTATAGTTCAGGATCTGCGGCGGGGTAATGCCCGGCGGCATCTGCTTCAGCACGGTCTGCGAGGCGGCGGTCACCTGCGCTGACGCGGTCCGGATGTCGACGCCCGGCTGGAAGAAGATCTTCACCACGCCGATGCCGTTCAGCGACTGGCTCTCGATATGGTCGATGTCGTTGACCGAATTGGTCAGCTGGCGCTCGTAATAATAGACGACACGGCCGGCCATGTCCTCCGGCGGCAGACCGCGATAGGTCCACACCACGGCGATCACCGGGATCTTGATGTCCGGGAAAATATCGGTCGGCGTGCGCACCCATGCGATCGAGCCGCCCAGCACGATCAGGATGGCGAGGACGACGAACGTGTACGGCCTGCTGAGCGCAAGTTTGACGAGATGCAGCACGATAAACCCGATCTTCCGCGTGGGATGACGGGGCTCCCTCTATGCGCGTTGCAGCGCCGCGCACCTTAAATGAATTTCACCTTGCGATGAGGATCCGGACGACGAGCCCCGGCGCGGCGTCGCCGAGGTCGAGCGTGAACCCGTGCAGGTGGACGATTGCGGCAACCACGCTGAGGCCAAGACCGCTGCCCGGAATCGCCGCCGCATCCACGCCGCGGTAAAACCGGCGCAGCGCCGCTTCGCGCTCGCCCGCGGGAAGCCCGGGGCCATCGTCACGAACGGCGATCTCGACCGTCTCCGCTTCTACCGCCAGCGACAGGACGACGTGGCCGCCCGAACGGGTAAACTTGATCGCATTGTCGGTCAGGTTGCTTACCGCCTCGAACAACAATTGCGGGTCGGCGTTGATCGCCACATCCGCGTCGCCTGCCAGCGTCAGGGTGACGCCGGCATCTTCGGCAAGCGGTTCGTACAGATCGCGCACATCGGCGAGCAGCGGCGCGAGCGACACGGATGCGAAGCCGGCACGGCGGCCACGTGCCTCCAGTTCCGAGATCCGCAACAGCGCTGCGAAGCGGTCCAGGACCAGATCGAGATCGCCGATCGCGGAACGGGCGAGCCCCGCCAGTTCCGGGTCGGCCACGCTGTGTTCGACGACCCGTTGCAACTTGCCGCGCACATGCGCGAGTGGTGCGCAGATCGTGCGCGACCGCGTCCGTCACGTCCTTCACCTGCGCGACGACGCGTTCAACCTCCTCGATCATCGTGTTGACGGTCCCGGCGAACAGATCGAGCTCGTCGCCGCGTCGCCCGACCGGCATCCGCAGATCAAGCCGCCCGGCAGCGATACGCCGGCTGGTCTCCTGTAGATCGCGCACGCGCCGAAGCGGGGCGAGGCTGAGCAGGAACCCGGCGCCAAGCACCAAAGCGACGATGGCAAGCCCGCTGGCGACGAGGATGATGAGAATGCGGTGGCGCAGATCGACGATCGGCCGGATATCGCGCGCGATCAAAATCCGCTCGCCGGTCGGTGCTTCGATCGCCAGCACGCGCAATGGTCCGTGTTCGCCCGCGCGCGCCGCTATGTTGGCTGGATGATCGAAACGGAAGGTGCCGGCGACGCGCAGGTTGCCCGCGATCAGCTCGCCGCCACGCGCCTGCAGACCGAAATAGGTGAGGCCGCTCGCATTATGGCGGATTTCGCTCGCGATCTGCTCGGGCAGCGACTCGGCCGCAACCTCGCGCAACCGTTCTGCTTCGTGCGAGAGGATATGATCGGTGCGGACGGTCAGCTCGCGCGCTGACAAGGCGTAGATCAGCCCGAGCAGCGCCACCATGCCGAGCGCGAACACCAGGCCGAGTAGAACGGTCAGCCGGAACGTGCTGGTCTTGCGGATCTCACGCAGATGCAACCGTTCAACCGGCATCGAGACGATATCCCTCGCCCTTGACGGTCACGATTGCGGAGGGGTGGCCGGGCCGATCGAGCTTCTTGCGCAGCCGCGCGATATGGACGTTGATGAGGTTCGCGCCGGGATCGAAGTAATAGCCCCAGACCTGTTCGAAGATGATCCGCCGGCTGAGCGTATCCCCGGCGTGGCGCGCGAGCATCTCGAGCAGGCGAAACTCCATGTGCAGCAGCTTCACCGGTTCGCCCGCAACCGTGACCGTACGACGGATCAGGTCAATGGCGATCGCCCCGACGCTCAGCACCGCAGCCTCCGGCGGTTCCTGTCGACGGCGCAGCAGCACCTCGACGCGCATCGCCATCTCCTCGGGTGCGAACGGCTTGACGAGATAATCGTCACCGCCCGCACGCAGGCCGTCAATCCGCGCGTCAACGTCGCTCAGCGCGCTGATCATCAGCACGGGCAGCCTGATCCGCCGCTCGCGCAGCGCCGCCACCACCGCCAGCCCGTCAAGGCCCGGTAACATGCGGTCAAGCGTAGCGATGTCGAACGGCTCGCGCGTGGCCCGTTCCAGCGCGACATGGCCGTCCGCCACGTGCACGACGTCATGGCCATGCGCGACAAGCCCGGTCGTTATCTGGAGTGCGGTGTCGGGATCGTCCTCGATGACCAGGATTCGCGCCATGACGGGTCCCTTGATGTTCGGCCGGGCTCTACCCGATGTTCGCCCGCATCGCGAGCGGCGCCAAGACCGGCGAGCTCAGCCTCCGAAACCGAGCGCTGCCACACCCGTCCACACCGCCATCGCAATCATCAGCACGTTCTCGGTCAACGACAGGAAGCCGAGCGGCACGTTGCTGGATCCGCCCACGCACGCACATTTCAACGCGCGCTTGTCGATATAGACCGCCTTGACGACGGAGATGGCTCCGATACCGCCGATCAGCAATGCCACCGGCGCCGACAACCACGCCAGCACGCCCGCGATCATCAGCACCCCCGCCAACGCCTCCGCGAATGGATAGATATAGGCGTAGCGCACCCATCGTCTCGCCAGCAGATCGTAGTTGAGGAACATCGTGGCGAAGCTTTCAATGTTCTGGAGCTTGAGCAGCGCCAGCACCACCATGCTGAAGCTGATGAACCACGCGGCGGCACGCGGCGTGAACGCCGTTGCATAGACGCCATAGCTGACGGCGAGCGCCATCAGCGCGGTCACGGCGAACAGCGCGGCAACCGGCGTGTATGTCGTCGCCTTCGGGTCCGCGACGGTCTTGCCGAAGTGGCGACGAAGGTCGTCGTAACCGCCGATCCGAGCCCCTGCGATAAATACCTGCGGCGTCGTCTTCACGCCGTTCTCCAGCTTAAACGCATCGGTTGCCTCGCGTGAGGTCAACCACCTGTCATCGACGGTGTAACCCTGGCGCCGCAGCAGGTCCTTCGCCTTCAACCCATATGGGCAGACGTGCTTGTCCATCACCATTCGGTACAAGGTGGCGGTACGAGGTTCGGCGATTACAGGCATGGGCGGCTTTCGACGTATATGGATGACCTGTAACCAACATAGGGTCTGTACCATGGTACAGAGTCAAGACGTGTGACGATCAGCCGGAATCGACTGCGCTGCCCGCCAAAGCACTGACGATGCCGTTTCCAAGCAAAAGCGGACGTGCCATCAAGGCTGACAAACGCGAACGATCGGGAGAGTGCGCATGAGGTCCAACGTCTTACGCGTGGCGGCACTGGCAGGCCTGTTGATTACGGGAACAGCGGCAGCGCAGAGCGATCCCGTCGTGCGCACCACCAATGGTGCCGTACGTGGGGTGAGCGAGGGCGGTGTGGTTTCGTTCAAGGGAATACCCTTCGCCGCCCCGCCGGTCGGTCCGTTGCGTTGGCGCGCGCCGCAGCCGGTGCAGCCCTGGGGCGCGGTGCGGGATGCGACGGCGTACGCCGCAGACTGCATGCAACTGCCGTTTCCAAGCGACGCGGCGCCGCTCGGTACCGCACCGGCGGAGGATTGCTTGTACGCCAATGTCTGGCGACCAGCGGGCGCGGCGAAAAACCTGCCGGTGATGGTGTGGATCTACGGCGGCGGCTTCGTCAACGGCGGATCTTCGCCGCCCACGTACAGCGGTGCGGCGCTGGCCCGTGACGGCATTATGGTGATGAGCTTCAACTACCGGCTGGGCCGGTTCGGCAGCTTCGCGCATCCAGGCCTCAAGCCGGCAGATGCCGATTACGGACTGCTGGACCAACTCGCCGCCTTGCGGTGGGTGAAGAGCAACATCGCGCGCTTCGGTGGCGATCCTGCCAATGTTACGATCGTCGGGGAGAGTGCGGGCGGCATGTCCGTCCACGCGCTGCTGACGTCGCCGGCAGCGACCGGACTGTTCAGCCGCGCGGTGGTGCAGTCGGGTGGCACGGGATCGTCGAACGGCCTGTCGTTGGCGACTGCCGAGGCGGCGGGCATTGCCTTCGCCGCGAGCAAGGGCATCGCCGCCGACGATCCGCAGGCCGCCGCGAAGCTACGCGCGCTGCCCGCTGAACAGGTGGTCGACGGCCTCAACCTCGCCGCGATGAACCGGGGCGGCTATAGCGGCCCTGTGCCCGACGGCCGCACCTTCGTGGATAGCCTCACGGCTTACCGCGCGGGGCGCTTCGCGCACGTGCCGGTGATGATCGGCGCGACCAGTGACGACATCGGTGGCGCGGACGGCGCGATGATCACCGGCGCGCGCGATCTTGCCGGGTTGCTCGCAGGGCAAAAGGTGCCGGTCTATTATTATCGCTTCGATTATGTCGCGACTTCGGCACGGACGCCTCGCACCAAGGGCGCGAGCCATGCCACCGACATCCCGTTCTTCTTCGACACCGCCGATATCAAATATGGGTCCGCGACCAGCGAAGCCGACCGTACGGCGGCGCACGTCATGTCCGGGTACCTGGTCAACTTCGTGAAGACCGGCGATCCCAACGGCGGTGGGGCCCCGACGTGGCGGAGATATGATGCGGCCGATCCGGTGATGCTGACGCTCACGCGCAGCGGCAGCGCCAGCATCGCCGCGGAATAGTGGCGGTCCTTTGAAATGAAGCCGAATCGATGTCGGCAGTCTGAAGCTTGCCGAGATGCGCGGCGCTGCCGACACTGCTCAGCTCAAGACGCGAGAGATTTCGATGTAATCAGATTGACGTTTCGCCACATTAATCATCCTTCAACCCGTTTCGGGCACGATCCGACCAGATCCGGGTTGCCAAGCTACATTCCTAAAGCTTGGTCTGGACGACCCAATCCTTGAGAGGTGCGTAATGCGTTTGATTTCATCCAAAGCGTCCGTGGCGGCAGCCATCCTGATCGGTTCGGTCGCCCTCGGCGGCTGCGCTACCAAGGGGTATGTGAACGATCAGATCGCAACCGTGAATTCCCGTATCGACGGCATCGATGGACGGCTCCGCACGACGGAAGGTACGGCAGGTCAGGCGCTCAGCCAGGCACAGGCCGCAGCCGGTCAGGCGCAGCAGAACGGGCAGCGGATCGATCAGCTCAGTGGTCGCGTCGACGGAATGGACCAGCAGGTCCAGCAGCTTCAGCAGCGTGCCCAGCGCCGGCCACGCGGCTGATTGACAGCACGTCGCTATTGCATTGGCGGGGCAGCTTTGCTGAACACTATCGTCGTGTCGATGAAGTTGCTCCGTATTGACTGCCACGCCGCCGTTATTGCGGCGGCGTGGCTTGTGCTCGCGCCGTCGCCCGCCATCCCGGCGACGGTGGCGGTGCCGGCTACCCATGCCAAAGCCAAGCCGAAGGCCGCGCCGCCGGCAGCGCGCCGGGCCGCGACCAAACGCAAGGCCGTAGCCAAACCCACCGCGTCCGTCGCTGTGCCGGAGGTGGTGCCGTCCGAAGCCGCCGCGCGCGTGCTGGCTTGGGTGGCGGCGGAACACGACAACGGTTCGTTGCCGTATATCGTCATCGACAAGCAGGCCGCCACCATGTTCCTGTACCGTGCGGACGGGGAGCTTGTCGGCACGGCGCCGGTGCTGCTCGGCATTGGCGTAGGCGACGATTCCTCGCCCGGTGTCGGCGCCAAGAGCCTTGCGGAGATCGGTCCCGCCGAACGGACTACGCCGGCCGGCCGGTTCGTCGCCAGGTTCGGCAAGGCATTCGGTGGCACGCGCGTGCTGTGGGTCGATTATGCCGACTCCGTCGCGCTGCATGCGGTGATTACCACCCACAAAAAGGAACGCCGCGTCGAGCGGCTGCTTTCGCCGACGCCCGACGACAACCGCATCAGCTTCGGCTGCATCAACGTCGGCACCAGCTTCTATACCAAGCAGGTGCGCCCGCTGTTTCAGAAGAAAGGCGGGATGGTCTACATCCTGCCCGATACCAAACCGCTCGACGACGTGTTCCCGCGCCTGCGGCTGCTGCCCTATATCGCCACCGACCCGCGGCCCGCCGCCACTGGTGCATAGTCCTGCGATCGCTTAACGCTGGACGCGACCGGTCAGCGCAGCGCGCCGCCCCTAGACGATCCTCTCGGGGGAAATGATGTGACCTTGGATACTCGCGCATTCTGGCGCCGCGCCCGCGCAACGCAGATGAGCGTGATCGTCGATGCGGACGATTATTTCCGCAACGCACGAGCGGCGATGCTCAAGGCGCAGCGTCGTATCATGCTGATCGGCTGGGACTTCGATGCGCGTATCGAACTGACCGATCAGGCGCGCGAAGACGGCGAGCCACGTCGTGTCGGTGATTTCATCTACTGGCTGATCGAGCGCAATCCGCAGTTGGAAGTGTATCTGCTGCGCTGGGACGTCGGCGCGCTGAAGACGCTGATGCGGGGCTCGAACATCGCTATGATCCTGCGCTGGATGCGGCATCCCCGCATCCACACCAGGCTGGACGGCTTCCACCCGCCTGCCGCATCGCATCACCAGAAGATCGTCGTTATCGACGATTGCCTGGCGTTCTGCGGCGGTATCGACATGACCAGCGAACGCTGGGACACGCGCGCGCATCGCGATGACGAGCCCGGCCGGGTGACGCCGCGCGGCAAGCCCTATAAACCATGGCACGATGCGACGACCGCGCTGCAGGGACCGATCGCGGCCACGCTCGGCGAACTCGCGCGCGATCGCTGGTCGCGCGCCGGTGGCGGCGAAATCTCCCCGATCACGTCGCAGGCCGATTGCTGGCCGGACCTGCTGACCCCCGACTTCCGCGATGTCGAGGTCGGAATCGCACGTACCCGGCCCGAAATGCCGGACTGTCCGGAAATTCGGGAGATCGAGGGGTTGTTCGTCGCGCAGATCGCGGGCGCGCGAACCAGCATCTACGCGGAGAGCCAGTATTTCGCCTCGCGCCGCATCGCCGAGGCGATCGGCGCCCGGCTGGCCGAGCCCGACTGCCCGGAAATCGTCATCATCAACCCGCGAAGCGCGCAGGGCTGGCTCGAGCCGGTGGCGATGGACACCGCCCGCGCGCGGTTGTTCGCTGCGCTCAAGCAACGCGACCGGAACGATCGCCTGCGGCTGTACCACCCCTATACGGCGGGTGGGGAGGCGATCTACGTTCATGCGAAGGTGATGATCGTGGACGGGCGGACGCTTCGGATCGGATCGGCCAACATGAACAACCGTTCGATGGGCCTCGATACCGAATGCGACGTTATGATCGACGCGGGGGACGAGGGCGCGCAGGCGATCTGCGCCATTCGCGACGGCCTGATCGCCGAACATCTCGGCGTGCCGACCGAGCGGATAACCACCGAGATCGCCGCACGCGGCTCGATCATCGCGACGATCGAGGCTCTGCGCGGCGATGGGCGATCGCTGCGTCCCTATGAGGTGCCGGATCTCAACGCAGTCGAGACGTGGCTCGCGGACAACGAGGTGCTCGATCCCGAAAGCCCGTCCGAGATGTTCGAGGCGACCAGCAAGCGCGGTCTGTTCCGGCGCCTGCGACATCCGTTCGGCTGACCTCAGCGGGCGTTGGGAGCTTACTTGTCGCTGCCGTGGCCTGTTCGGCCGCGGCCACTCAGGTGCGGCTACATTAGCAGTTTTGCGGCCGCGCCACCGGTCGCGATCCGCCGAGGCTTACGCGCTCAGCGCGACGGTTGCGTCGAGAACAGGCGCGATCGGCGGCAGCGCACGAAAGCCGGGCTTTGCGAAGATATAGCCTTGGACATAGCGGACGCCGATCGCTTCCAATGCGCGGAGCTCCGCGACCGTCTCGATGCCCTCGGCAATAACGGTGATCGCCAGCTTCTCGCACAGACGCACCACGCTTTCGACGATCATGCGGCGTGGCAGGCTGGAATCGAGCCCGCGCACCAGATCCATATCGAGTTTGATGACATCCGGCTGGAACCGTGCGAGCAGGTTCAGCCCGGCATGTCCGGCGCCGAAATCGTCGAGTGCGGTGCCGAAACCCATTCGTTGATAGGTGGCGACGATATTCGCCACGTGCGCGGGATCGACCATTTCCTCGTTTTCGGTGAACTCGAAGATCAGCCGGTCGATCGGCAGGCCGACCTGCGCTGCTGTCTTCAGCGTTAACTGGATGCAGGCGGCCGGCGAATAGACTGCGTTGGGCAGGAAGTTGATCGACAGCTTGGCGTCGGTGTTGAGGATACCCGCCGCGACCGCGCCCTCGATCGCGGCCACCCGGCAACGCTGATCGAAGGCATAGCGGTTCTCCGGCGTGACACGCGCGAGCACGCTCGCCGCGCTCTCGCCGTCAGCCCCGCGCACCAGCGCCTCGTATGCGAACGGCTTGTCGGTGCAGATGTCGACGATCGGCTGGAACGCCATGGCGATGTCGAAGTCGATCGCGGCTCCATCCCGACAGCCAGTACACGGCGTCAACTTCGTCGTCACATCACGCATCGTTCGCTCCTCGCGCCCGACCGATACCGCACGAGGTATAAACGATCACTTACCAAACTTTGGCTAAGTGACTGGGCTGGGCTTTAAAACGTGATGAAAGGGTGTTTGGGGCAGGCTTGATATCTTCTGAGAAAAGCACGCTGCGCGACCTGCACGGCACCGTGCTGCGGCAAGCCGGCTATACGCCAATGCTATGCGATAGCATGCAATCGATCTCGAATTGCTACGCACGACACGCCTAATCGGATGCCATCACGAACGGCACCGCACTCCCGCGCCGCCGTCTGGGGCAAAACGATGACCAGCAGGAACCGGGTCGGCACGCCGCCGAACATCATTGCCGATCGCTCGGCGTACGCGCGCCGGTCGCTCATGCCGAACACGCGCGTCTAAGGATCAGCCGATGCAAGATGTGCTCTGTGTCGCGGGCCTCCTCGGCCTCGTGCTGGCGACGCTCGCCTACATCCGACTTTGCGACAACGCCTGAGGAGGCTGCCATGACGCTCGACCTATGGCTCGCCGCGATCGCCGCCGCGGGCCTGCTCACCTATCTGGTGGCGGTGCTCATCCGCCCCGAACGCTTCTGAAGGGGGCGGCGCCATGACCATACAGGGCTGGATCCTGATTATCGTGTTCGTGGGCGTGCTGCTCGCGCTGACCAAGCCGGTCGGCGCGTGGCTGTTCGCGCTGTACGAGGGCCGTCGCACGCCCTTGCACGCCGTCCTGGGGCCGGTGGAGCGCGGCTTCTATCGTTTGTCGGGCGTGAACCCGGCGGAGGAGCAGGGCTGGCGGCGCTATGCCGTGCACATGCTGTTGTTCAACGCCGCGCTTATGCTGTTCAGCTACGTTGTGTTGCGTGCACAAGCGTTCCTGCCGTTCAACCCGCAGGGGCTGGCGGCACCGGTCGGGCATCTCTCGTTCAACACCGCGATCAGCTTCACCACCAACACCAACTGGCAGAGCTACGGCGGCGAATCGACCATGTCGAACCTCAGCCAGATGCTCGCGCTGACCATCCACAACTTCCTGTCGGCGGCGACCGGCATCGCGCTCGCCTTCGCGCTGTTCCGCGGGTTCGCGCGGCGCGAGAGCAAGGCAATCGGCAATTTCTGGGCGGATATCATCCGCATTACGCTATACCTGCTGCTGCCGGTCTGCCTGATCTACGCTGGCGTGCTGATCGCGAACGGCGTGCCGCAGACGCTCGCCGGTACGGTCGACATCTCCACCATCGAAGGCGCCAGGCAGACGCTCGCGATCGGCCCGGTGGCGAGCCAGGAAGCGATCAAGATGCTCGGCACCAACGGTGGCGGCTTCTTCAACGCCAACTCGGCGCACCCGTTCGAAAACCCCAACGCCTTTACCGATCTGCTGCAGATGCTGTCGATCTTCGTGATCGGCTTCGGCCTGACCTGGACGTTCGGCAAGGCGGTCGGCGATACGCGGCAGGGCTGGGCGATCCTGTCCGCCATGCTCATCATGTTCCTGATCGGCACCGCCGTCAGCTATTCGGCGGAAAGCGCGGGTAACCCCGTGCTGCATCACCTCGGCGTCGCCGGCGCCAACATGGAGGGCAAGGAGGTGCGCTTTGGCATCGCCGCGTCCTCGCTGTTCTCGGTGGTGACGACGGCGGCATCGTGCGGCGCGGTCAACGCGATGCACGACAGCTTCACCGCGCTCGGTGGCCTGGTGCCGCTGTTCAACATCCAGCTTGGCGAAGTCGTGGTCGGCGGCGTCGGTGCGGGCATCTACGGTTTCCTGCTGTTCGCCATCCTCGCCGTGTTCGTGGCGGGGCTGATGGTCGGCCGTACGCCCGAATATGTCGGCAAGAAGATCGAAGCCCGCGAAGTCAAACTGGCGGTGCTGGCGATCGCGGTGCTGCCGCTCGTCATCCTCGGCTTCACCGCGCTGTCATCGGTGCTGCAAGCAGGGCTGGCAGGGCCGCTCAACAAGGGGCCGCACGGCTTCTCGGAGATCCTCTACGCCTTCACCAGCGCGGTCGGCAACAACGGCTCCGCCTTCGCCGGCCTCACCGCCAACACGCCGTATTACGACGGTATGCTCGGCGTCGCGATGTGGATCGGGCGCTTCTTCATCATCGTGCCGATGCTGGCGATCGCCGGCAGCCTTGCCGCCAAGAAGCACACGCCAGCCGGCGCTGGATCGTTCCCAACCACCGGCGGCCTGTGGGTCGGGCTGCTGGTCGGCACGGTGCTGATCCTGGGCGGGCTCACCTTCCTGCCGAGCCTCGCGCTCGGTCCGATCGCCGATCATCTCGCGATGATCCGCGCACAACTCTTCTAAGCGGGGACGCCCAAGATGGCACGCGCACAATCAAACACGCTGTTCACGGCGGAGCTGATCCTCCCCGCGATCGGTGACTCCTTTCGAAAGCTCGATCCACGCGAGTTGATCCGCAACCCGGTGATGTTCACCACCGCCGTGGTGGCGACGCTGCTGACGGTCCTGCTGGTCGTCGGGCATGACGGCCTCTCCACCGGCTTCAAGCTGCAACTCGTCGTGTGGCTGTGGCTGACGGTGCTGTTCGGCACCTTTGCCGAAGCCTTGGCTGAGGGGCGCGGTAAGGCGCAGGCGGCGAGCCTGCGCGACACCAAGGCGGAATTGCGCGCCAAACGCCTGATCGGCGTCGAGGGTGCGTGGGAAGCGGTGCCCGCCACGCAACTCTCGGTCGGCGACGTGGTGCTGGTCGAGACGAACGACCTGATCCCGTCCGACGGGGAGGTGATCGAGGGCGTCGCCTCGGTCAACGAAGCCGCCATCACCGGCGAAAGTGCGCCGGTGATCCGCGAGGGCGGCGGCGACCGGTCTGCGGTGACGGCGGGCACGCGCGTCATCTCCGACCAGATCAAGGTGCGCGTCACCGTCGAACCCGGCCAGGGCTTCCTGGATCGCATGATCGCGCTGGTCGAGGGTGCCGAGCGCCAGAAGACTCCTAACGAGATCGCGCTGACGATTCTGCTGGTCGGTCTGACCATCATCTTCCTGATCGCGGTCGGCACGATCCCAGCGTTCGCGCTCTACGCCGGCGGGAGCATCCCGATCGCCATCCTCGCGGCGCTGCTCATCACGCTGATCCCGACCACCATCGCGGCGCTGCTGTCGGCGATCGGCATCGCCGGCATGGACCGGCTGGTGCGCTTCAACGTGCTCGCCAAGTCGGGCCGCGCGGTCGAGGCGGCGGGCGATATCGACGTGCTGCTGCTCGACAAGACCGGCACCATCACCATCGGTGACCGTCAGGCGAGCGAGTTCCGTCCGGTCGGCGGCGCATCGCCCACCGATCTCGCCGAAGCGGCGCTGCTCGCCAGCCTGGCCGACGAAACCCCGGAAGGCCGCTCGATCGTCACGCTCGCGCGCGAACAGTTCGGCATCCGCACCGCGGTGCTGCCGGACGGGGCGGAGGTGATCCCCTTCACCGCACAGACCCGTATCTCGGGCGTGCAGATCGGCGCCAACCTGATCCAGAAGGGCGCGGTCGAATCGATCCTGCGCGCCAATCCGGGCGTCGGCGAAACCGCCACCGCCACCGAATTGCGCCGCATCACCGACGAGATCGCCCGCGCCGGCGGCACCCCGCTGGCGGTGGCGGTCGATGGCAAGCTGGTCGGCGCGATCTTCCTCAAGGATGTGGTCAAGGCCGGCATCCGCGAGCGGTTCGGCGAACTGCGCGCGATGGGCATCCGCACGGTGATGATCACCGGCGACAACCCGCTCACCGCCGCCGCCATCGCCGCCGAGGCGGGGGTGGACGACTTCCTCGCGCAGGCCACGCCCGAGGACAAGCTCGCGCTGATCCGCAAGGAACAGGGGGGTGGCCGCCTCGTCGCGATGTGCGGCGACGGCACCAACGACGCGCCCGCGCTCGCGCAGGCCGACGTCGGCGTCGCGATGAACACCGGCACGCAGGCCGCGCGCGAAGCCGGCAACATGGTCGATCTCGACAGCGATCCGACCAAGCTGATCGAGGTCGTGGGTCTCGGCAAGCAGTTGCTGATGACGCGCGGCGCGCTCACCACCTTCTCGGTCGCGAACGACGTGGCGAAGTATTTCGCGATCATCCCGGCGATGTTCGTCGCGCTCTATCCCGGCTTGGGCGTGCTCAACGTGATGGGGCTCAGCACCCCGCAATCCGCGATCCTCAGCGCGATCATCTTCAACGCGCTCATCATCCCGCTGCTCGTGCCGCTCGCGCTCAAGGGCGTGACGTACAAGCCGATGGGGGCGGGGCCGCTGCTCGCGCGCAACCTCGCCGTCTATGGGCTGGGCGGCCTGATCGCCCCGTTCATCGGCATCAAGCTGATCGACCTCGCCGTCGGTGGCCTCGGCCTCGCCTGAAAGAACCCGAACCATGAACAACGATATTACGTCGGCAATCCGCCCGGCCATCGTGATGACCATCCTGTTCGCACTGCTGCTGGGGCTGGCCTATCCGCTCGCGATGGTCGGCTTCGGGCAGGCGATCTTCCCCGCGCAGGCGAACGGCAGCCTCGTCACCGATGGTGGCAAGGTGATCGGCTCGACCGTGGTCGGGCAGGCCTTCACCGCCCCGCGTTATTTCAACACCCGTCCGTCGGCGGCGGGCAAGGGCTATGACGGCCTTGCCTCCTCCGGCTCGAATTACGGCCCGACGTCGCAGGCCCTCGCCGACCGCGTGAAGACCGACGTCGCCGCCGCCAACCGTTCCGCACCAGGGATTCCAATCCCCGCCGATCTGGTGACGGCCTCCGCCTCGGGACTGGATCCCGATCTCAGCCCCGAGGCGGCTTTTTTCCAGGTTCCCCGCATCGCACGCGTGCGCGGGTTGCCGGAAGATCGTATCAGGACGCTGGTGACCCAACATATCGACCATCCCATCCTCGGCTTCCTGGGTGAACCGCACGTCAACGTGCTGTCGCTCAACCGCGCGCTCGACGGCTTGCGTTGAGCGAACCCGGCCGACCTTCCCCCGACGCCCTGCTGCGCCACGCGGCGCAGGAGGGCAGGGGTACGCTCAAGATTTTCCTCGGCGCCGCCCCCGGCGTCGGCAAGACCTACGAGATGCTCTCCGACGGCGCGGGCCGGTTGCGCGAGGGCGTCGATACGGTGATCGGCGTGGTCGAGACGCACGGCCGCGCCGAGACCGAGGCGATGACGCGCGGCTACGAAACCGTCGCCCGCCGCAGCGTCCCCTATGAGGGGCGTACCCTGCACGAGATGGATATCGACGCGATCCTGGAACGCGCGCCCCGACTCGTGCTGGTCGACGAACTCGCTCACACCAATGCGCCCGGCAGCCGCCATCCCAAACGCTATCAGGATGTCGAGGAACTGCTTGCCGCCGGGATCCATGTCTATTCCACGCTCAACATCCAGCATATCGAGAGCCTGAACGACGTCGTCGCGAGCTTCACCCGCGTGCGGGTGCGCGAGACGGTGCCGGACAGCATCCTCGAAACCGCGGAGATCGAGGTGGTGGACATCCCGCCTGACGAACTGATCGAGCGGCTGAAGGCGGGCAAGGTGTACCTGCCGCAGGAGGCGACGCGCGCGCTGTCGCACTTCTTCTCCAAATCCAATCTGTCCGCTTTGCGCGAACTGGCGCTGCGCCGCGCCGCGCAGGCGGTCGATGCGCAGATGCTCGATCACGTCCGCGCGATGGGGCTGGGCGGCACCTGGGCGGGCAGCGAGCGCGTGGTGGTGGCGATCAGCGAGATGCCCGGCGCCGACAACCTCGTCCGCGCCGCCAAGCGCCTCGCCGATGCGCTGCATGCACCGTGGACGGCGGTGTTCATCGAAACCCCGCGCACGCAAGGCTTCGGCAAGGAGCAGCACCGGCGCCTCGCGGTGGCGATCAACCTCGCCACGCAACTCGGCGGGCAGATCGCTACGGTGCCCGCCACCAGCGTCACCGAGGGGCTGAAGACCTTTCTCGACGAGGCGCGCGCCACCCACCTGATCGTCGGCAAGTCGCACCGCTCGCGCTGGTTCGAGCTGCGCCATGGATCGGTGGTGGACCGGCTGGTGCGCGAGACGCCGGCGGTGGCGGTCCACGTCCTGCCGCTCGATGCGGAGCCGTCGCCGCGCCCTGGCCGTGTGACGCGTGCGCGGGCGCTATGGGGCAAGCCGTCCGGCTATGTGTGGGCGAGCCTGATGGTCACGGCGGTGACAGGGGCGGGCATCGCGCTTTTCCACATCCTCAACCTCGGCAACGTGGCGCTGTTGTACCTGCTGCCGGTGATGGTCGCCGCCAGCCTGTTCGGCGTGCGTACCGGACTGTTCGCGGGGCTTGCCTCAAGCCTCGCCTATAATTTCTTCTTCCTGCCGCCGACCGGCACGCTGACGATCAGCAACCCGGAAAACGTCGTCTCGGTGTTCGTGCTGCTCGGCGTCGCGGTCGCCACCAGCCAGTTGACGTCGCGGGTGCGTGCGCAGGCCGATCTCGCCGCCTCCAGCGCGCGGGTGAATGCTGCGCTGGCCGGCTTCCTGCGCCAGTTGACGGTGCTGAGCGGCCGCGAGGACGTGCAGCGGGCGATCTGTATCGAGATCGCGCGGCTGTTCGGCCGCAGCGTGGTGTTCCTCGCCCCCGCCGGGGGCCACGGGTTGAGCGTCGAGGCGGCGAGCGACCCGACTTACCGGCTCGATACGATGGATCTGGCGGCGGCGGGTTGGTCGTTCGACACGCGCGCGGCGACGGGCAAGGGATCGGACACGCTCGCCGCCTCCGAATGGCTTTTCCAGCCATTGGTGGCGGGCGACCATGCGCTCGGCGTGCTCGGCCTGTCCGATGCCGGCGCGGGCGACCCGGTCCGGCCCGACCAGTTGCCGTTGCTCGCCAACCTGGTCGATCAGGCGGCGCTGGTGCTGGAACGCTTCCGGCTGGAAAGCGAGATGCGCGACGTCGACGTGATCCGCACCCGCGACAAATTGCGTGGCGCGCTCCTCTCATCGGTCAGCCACGATCTGCGTACGCCGCTCACCTCGGTGATGGCCGCCGCCGCCGCGCTCGACCACGGTGCCACGCCCGAATTGATCGCCACCATCAAGAGCGAAGCGGCGCGGCTCAACCGCTTCGTGTCGAACCTGCTCGACATGGCGCGGGTGGAGGCGGGCGCGCTCAACCTCAAGATCGAGGCGATCGATCTGTCCGATGCGGTGACCGGCGCCGCGCACGACGCGCGCGGCGCGCTACAGGGGCACGACCTGCGCTTGCAGGTTCCCCCGGACCTGCCGTTGGTGCGCGCCGACCCGCAGTTGCTGCACCATTGCCTGCTCAATCTGCTCGATAATGCAGGCCGCTATGGTGATCCCGGTACCCCAATCGTGATCGAGGGCACACACCGGTTCGGTACGATCTGCCTCGCCGTGTTGGACGAAGGGCCGGGGCTCCCGCCCGGCCGCGAGCAGGAGGTGTTCGAAACCTTCCGCCGCTTTGAGGGGTCGGACCGGGTGGTCGGCGGCACCGGTCTCGGGCTTGCCATCGTCAAGGCATTCGCCGAGGCGATGGGCATTACCGTCGAGGCCGCCAACCGCGAGGAAGGGGGCGCGCGCTTCGGGTTGACGTTCCCCTCAAACCTCGTGGTACGGGCCGCCGCACCGGAGAGTATTTGACGATGTCCGCCACCATCCTCGTCATCGACGACGAACAGCCGATCCGCCGCCTGCTCCGCAACACGTTGGAACGCGCCGGGTACCGCGTGGTCGAGGCGATGAACGCGGGCGACGCGCTGCAGGTGTTCCGCGCCGAACGCCCGAGCGCGGTGCTGCTCGATCTCGGCCTGCCTGACCGTGACGGGCTCGAAATGGTGCCGCTGCTGCGCAAGGCAGGGGAGGTCGTCATTCTCGTGATTTCGGCGCGCGACGAGACCGACCAGAAGGTCGCCGCGCTCGATCTCGGCGCGGACGATTATGTCACCAAGCCGTTCGATACAGAGGAATTGCTCGCCCGGCTGCGGGTCGCGTTGCGGCACCGCAGCCTGTCGAGCGTAGCGCCGAAGATCGTCCGTCGCGGCGATCTGGAGATCGACTTCGACGAGCGTACCGTGCGGCGTGGCGGCGAGGATCTTCACCTCACCCGCAAGGAGCACGACGTGCTGACGGTGCTGGCCCGCAACATCGGTCGGGTGGTGACGCACGACCGCATCCTCGCCGCCGCGTGGAGCCGCGAGGAAGATCCGCGCATCGAGTACCTGCGCATCGTCGTGCGTAACCTGCGCGGCAAGCTGGAGGCGCCGGGGCCGGTCGGCTCCGTCATCGCCAACGAACTCGGCGTAGGATACCGGCTGCTCGCCGATGGTTGACGGTTAGCGGTACGCGTCAGTCGCCAGTGCGCCGGGCCGGCCTGTGGTGGTCAAGACCTGATCGACCCTGCGCAGGCTGGCGTGGCCGTCGAAGCGGTAGCGTTCGATCCGTCGGTCGTCGGCGCATTGCAGGATGATCTGGTGTTCATCGTCGCTCCATGCCGCGCCTTGGCAGAGCCGACCGGTGCGCGCCTGCGCGACCATTTGCAGCGTGTCGCCGGCGACCGCAAGCACCACGATCGTGCCGGCGTCCTGGTGCTTTGGATCGGCGGGCGGCAGGTTGGTGCCGTCGAGCAGCGTCACCTCCAGAAACCGTCCCGATCGCGACAGCGCCAGCCCTTCGGCGGCGGGCGGCAGCGCCGGTCCCGGTGTGACGTGGAGCGTTGCGGTATCGACTGCGGCAACGAAGGTCTCGCTGCCGCCGGAGGCGATGCGCGACGCCGCGACATAGGCGGTGCGGCCATCCGGACTGAGCGCGATCCCCGAGGCGCCGCTGCCGACCTCGGCTGTGTCGGACGCGACGACCATCCCGCCGCCACCGATGGCGAGCCGGAAAATTCGGCCGCCGCCACCGACCACCAGCGCACTGGCGCTGTCGGGAAGGAAGCGCGCGGAGACCGGCCGCGACCCTGCCGGGAAGCCGACGGACCCCTGCGCAACGAGGTGACCACCAATGATGGCAAACGCCGACACGCTGTTGGCGCGCGCATTCGCGACCAGCACCCGTTTTCCGTCTGGTGCGACCGCGACGCCGCTCGCGCCTGCGCCGGCATGAACGGTTTCGATCAGTCTGGGCCGTGCCGGTGTCGTCAGATCGACCAGCGACACCGCGTCGCCTGCGGACAGCGGCGGGGCGCCGTCAGGATCGAACGCCTGCGACGCGCTGACGATCGCATAATGTCCGTCCGGCGTCAGCTTCACGCTTTCGGGCGGGCCGGTCATGCTGGCCGGCACCGCGATCGTGGCAAGCGTCCGCAGGCCGCTGGAATCGAGCGCGAGGATACGCAGCAGGTCCGGCGTCACCCCGGCGGATGTGTCGCCCGGCCGTACCGGCTTGCCGTCTTCGGCCGAAACCAGGATTTGCCGCGCGGTGACGGGCATGGTCCCGCACGTCGCGATGAGCAGACCGATGCCGACGACGCTCCTGATCCATCTGCGCTGTGCCATCGCCTGCTCCTTTGGTACGCAGCCTTAGCCGGGTTCCAGCGTTGGCGACAATCACAGGTCGTGACGCCGCGCGCGGGCGAGACGCGGGCGGGACGCGGGCGGGACAAATGGCCGGCTCGGGTGTTGCACATCGCGCGCAACCCGGCGATGAAGCCTGATTGCCGCGGAACGTCGCGCCTTGCATGGCTGCGGCTTGACGCGGTGCCTCGCTGTCGCTTCGGCGCGCGGGGCCGATTGTAATGGAGTATATAAAATGGCCAAACCGGTGAACGATATCGAGGCCGCCGCCGCCGAAATCGTAGAGTTGCGCACGATGTCGAGCGCGCCGACCACTGAGGCGCGGACGCTGGAACGTGCGCTGGGCGCGCAGATCCGGCTGCTCAGGCGGCGGCAGGACCTCTCGGTGTCCGATCTCGCCACGGCGGCGAGCATTTCGCTGGGGATGCTTTCCAAGATCGAGAACGGGCAGATCTCGCCTTCGCTGACGACGGTGCAGTCGCTCGCGCATGCGCTGTCGGTGCCGATTTCCTCGCTGTTCGAGAGTGTCGAGGAACGGCAGGATTGTTCGTTCGTGCCGGCCGGGCGCGGGGTCAGCATCGAACGGCGCGGCACCAAGGCGGGTCACAACTACCAGTTGCTCGGCCATCTTTCACGCGGCGACGTGGTGGTCGAGCCGTATCTCATCACGCTCAACGAGGAAGCGACGCCGCACACCAGCTTCAGCCACGCCGGAGTCGAGTTGATCCACATGATCAAGGGGGAGATCAAGTATCGCCACGGCAGCGAAACCTACCATCTGCGCCCCGGCGACACGATGATGTTCGACTCGGGCGCGCTGCACGGGCCCGAGGCGTTCATGGGGCTGCCGCTGCAATACCTTTCAATCATCGTCTATCCGCGCAACCACGGCTGAGCGCCTAGACTCCGTGGTGCGCGGCACCTATATACCGACCGGTATGGAACACGTTGACACTCTTGCGCCCCCGAAAGGGCGACCGCGCGAATTCGATCTTGATACGGCTCTGGCTGCCGCGCTGCGGGTGTTCTGGCAGAACGGCTACGAAAGCGCGTCGATGGCGGAATTGACCGCTGCGATGGGTATAACAAAGCCGAGCCTGTACGCCGCGTTCGGCAACAAGGAACAGCTGTTCCACAAGGCGCTCGACCTCTACGAACGCGACAAGCTGGCCTATACCGAAAAGGCGCTTGCTGCGCCCACCGCACGCGGCGTGGCAGAGCGTTTCCTGCGTGGCGCGCTCGAAATGCAGACGAGTTCGTGCGATCCGAAGGGTTGCATGGCGATCATGAGCGTCATCTCCTGCGGTGCCGAAGCCGAGTCGATCCGTGCGGATGTGATCGCGCGGCGTGCCTCATCGGAGGTGGCCCTGGTCGAGCGGTTCCAGCGCGCCAAGGACGAGGGTGAGTTTCCCGACGGGCTTGAGCCCAAGGCGCTGGCTCGGTTTCTTTATGCGATCATGCAGGGCTTATCGGTTCAGGCGAGCACGGGCACCTGCTGCATGGACCTGACCCAGCTTGTCGAAACGAGCCTGTCGGTGTGGCCGACCAAATAGGACGTCCGCTGGCTCTAAAACTAATTTACCTACCGGTACAGAATGCGGTTGACGCGGTGCAGGCGCTGATTATATACCGCTTGGTATCGAAGCCGGGATAGACAGCCCGGTGTAGCGGCGGAAGGGAAACGCCCATGAGAAAACCTACCGGCTGATTTTCAGCGGCCGCATGTACGCGTGCCGCTTTAGCGTTCCACATCATCTGCATCAAAAACACGGCGGAGCGTGACTCCACGGTCGCCGGTGTTTGCTCAATTCACCCAAGCCGCCGGCCCTCGCGACGCATCAGCGTTCGCGTAACGGTGCCACGCGGCTGCTCAAGGGGACTGACCATGGCCTATCTCGATCTCGAACATCCCTTCGCCGCCCCGGCGACCAGCCGCCAGAGCGCCGATGCGCCGGCTGCCCCCGCTTTCTCCGCGCTCGAATGGAGCGTCATCGCGGTTGCCCGCCGCGACAAGATCAGCAGCCTGAGCGAGCCCGGTCCGGTGTCGCGTGCGTTCGGCGGGCTGTTCGGTCTCGGCAGGACGTCGCGTTTGGCCGAACCGAAGCTGGAAACGCTGCGCCGGCTGGCGGTGCACGCATGGCGGCGTGGTTACGCGCTGCCTGCCTCCGAGGTCGCCGCGTTCCTGACGGCAGGCTTCAGCATGGCGCAGGCGGAGCTGCTGGTGGCGAGCGTCACTGGTGGCACGGTCGGGTCGCTGGCGTGGAAGATAGCGGCATGAACATGGAAACCCACATCGAGACCGCCGAGGCGAGACCGATCTCGCGCGGCTGGTCGAGGATGCCGGGTTGGAAGCGCTCGCCACGATCTTGCTGGCGGTGATCGGCTATGCCGGTGCTAAGCTGGTTGCGCCTGCGCCACGGTGGCGAGCCCGCTGGTGTGCGACGTCAACAAATGGCACGATTACGTCGGCCGCTTCTCGCCTAGCCGCTCGGTAAAGAAACGCTCGCGCGCCGATGGCGAAGTGGCCAGCGTCAACCGCGACGGCGATGTTGCGAGGAAAGGCCAGTTGCTGTTTACCATCGACGCGCGCCCGTATGCGTCACAATTCGGCGAAGCCAGAGCCAATGTCGGCAGCGCGGCCAGTCCGCTGACGCTGGCCGAATTCGTTCTCAGCCACGCTACCGGGCTACCGGGCTACCGGGCTAGCGCGCCAGCGGGAGGGCACGATCGACTTCCTGACGGTATTGGATGCGCAGCGGACCTTCGCCGACGCGGATGCGGACCTTGCGACGGCGGACGTCCGCATCGCGGATGCACAGGTCGATCTGTTCCGGTCCTTGGGGGGCGGGTGGTCGGCGCCGTCGGTCGCGACGACCGGCGCGGGCGATCATGCGGGGCGCTAGCCGCGTACGATGTTCAGGTGGAGCCGGTCAGAACCAGAGGCGGGCGAGGCAGTACAGTCCCACCCACAAGGCGAGACTAATCGGCAGCGCCGCCACGATGCCAGCGATCGGCCCGCGCCTGACACTGTTGTCGGCTTGCGTGTCCTGCGTCGCTTGCAGCTCGTAAGCGGCGACGATCGGTCCTTCATACATCTGGCATCTCCTTGATCGTAATATAGGAGGCCGGTTAAGAAATCGAAAAGCCGGGGGCTGCCCGTAGCGAATTTGTACGTAAGCCGGCGCTAACCGGATGCAACGCTTGCGACGAACAGCCAGCTACGGATCGCGCTGGCGAGATTCGGTGGGTCGGCGGCGGTGATCCGCACGGCATCGATCTCGGCGATCAGCGCGCTGAGCGGTAGTGCATGGTTGCGCGCCGCAGCTTCGAGCGCCTGCCAGAACACCGGTTCGAGGCTGATCGACGTCGGGTGTCCGGCGATCGTCACCGAACGTTTGACCGGGCCGGTGAACCCGGCCTGAGGCGCGACGATCCGCGTCAACGGACTGAACAGCCGTCTGTGCGGTTCGCCCCGCTGAACCCGACGGGCAGCGGCACGCCGAGCAGGTCGCGCAACGCGAGATCCGCGTTGCAATAGCGCCGTTCGCTGTGCAGCGTTGCGATTGTCCGGAACTGCAGCGGCGGGCCGATCCCATCACCGGTCTTTACCAGTCTATCGACTCGCACCGACGCGTGTTCATGGTCCGCCAGCGGCCGTACGGGCGTGGTATCGAGCCGCGCGCTCAGCACCAGGCTGGCCGGTGCTCCGCCGATGGTCGCGCGCGCGAACCGGACGGTGCCGAGGACACGCTCTCCGTCGAATGGAGCGTCGCGGATGATCTCGCCACCGTCCGCTGTGCTGGCCACGCCGACGGGATTGCCCTCGCTTGGTCCGGTCAACACCATCCAGACGTGATAGCCATGCGCGTTCCCATTGCCGCGCCATGCTTCGATGATCGTTGCAGCACCGCCGCCGGGCAGGAAGCCGGGCACGCGGTTGCTGCCGGGACGAAGCGTGATCGGCGCGAGTGGGTCAATCTTCGGTGCAGGTGCAGCCGCCACCGCAAGCAGCGCAAGCGGGAGCAGCGCCCGTATCACGGCGTATCGAACAGCGCCGCAAGCTGTTCGATGATCGTTCCGCCAAGCTGTTCGGCATCCATGATCGTGACGGCGCGCGCATAATAGCGTGTCACGTCGTGGCCGATGCCGATTGCGACCAGTTCGACCGGGGAACGCGTCTCGATCCAGCCGATCACCTGGCGAAGATGCCGTTCGAGGAAGCTGCCCGAATTGACGCTCAAGGTGGAGTCATCGACCGGCGCGCCGTCCGAGATCACCATCAGGATCTTACGCTCCTCACGTCGCGCGATCAGCCGCGAGTGCGCCCACAGCAGCGCCTCGCCGTCGATATTTTCCTTGAGCAGCCCCTCGCGCATCATCAGCCCGAGATTCGGCTTGGCGCGCCGCCACGGCTCGTCCGCCTGTTTGTAGACGATGTGGCGAATGTCGTTGAGGCGGCCGGGTTGCGCCGGACGGCCGGCGGCGAGCCACGCCTCCCGGCTTTGGCCGCCCTTCCACGCGCGGGTGGTGAAGCCGAGGATCTCCGTCTTGACGCCGCAGCGTTCCAGCGTGCGGGCGAGGATGTCCGCGCTGATCGCCGCGATCGAGATCGGCCGACCGCGCATCGAGCCGCTATTGTCGATCAGCAGCGTGACGACCGTGTCGCGGAACTCGGTCTCGCGCTCTATCTTGTAGCTAAGCGAAAGCATCGGGTTGACGACGATCCGCGCCAGCCGTGCTGCGTCGAGGATGCCTTCCTCCTGGTCGAAATCCCAACTGCGGCTCTGCTGCGCCATCAGCCGGCGTTGCAGCCGGTTGGCGAGTTTCGTGACCGCGCCCTGCAAATGGACGAGTTGCTGGTCGAGATACGCGCGCAGGCGGATCAGTTCGTCGGCGTCGCACAGATCGGTTGCCGCGACGACTTCGTCGAACTTCGTGGTCCACGCCTTGTATTCGAACTGCGGCGGGAAATCGGACGTCGGGCGGTTGGGGCGGGTCGGCAGCATGCCGTCCTCGCCGTCGTCGCCGGGTTCGCCTTCGCCATCGTCGAACTGCTGGTCGTCGCGGTCTTCACCTTCGCCGTCCTGCTCTTCGCTGTCGCTGTCGGAGCCGCGCGCCTCGATCTCGCCTTCGCCCTGTTCGCTCTCGGAATCGCCCTCGTCAGTATCGTCGGTCTGTTCCTGCTCGTCGGTGCCTTCCTCCTCCGAACCGCCCTCATCGGTTTCCTCGGGCACCAGTTCGCCCTCGACGAGATCGAGATCCTGAAGCAGTCGCGTGGTCAACCCGGCGAACGCGCGCTGATCGTCGATCGCCAGTGCCAGAGCGTCGAGGTTGCCGCCGGCGTTGCGTTCGATCCAGTCGCGCACCAGCGCAAGGCCAGGCGCGGCGGCGGCGGGGGACTGCTTCCCGCTCAGCCGCTCGCGTACGATCAGCCCGAGCGCGGTGGACAGCGGCACCTCGTCGCGGTTGCGCGCGCGGGTGATCGGATCGGTGCGCAGCTTGGCGTCGAGCGCTGTCGCGAGATTGTCGGAGATGCCGACAAACCCGCGTGCACCGATCGCCTCGACCCGCGCGTCCTCGACCGCATCGAATACCGCGCGCGCCACGGCTTCGGCCGGCGCACCCCGGTCGTGCAGTTTGGCATCGTGATGCCGCAGACGCAGCGCGAAGCCGTCGGCGAACCCGCGTGCCTCCGCCACCTGCGCGGCGGGCAGGTTGCGCGCCGGCATCGGCACCTTGATGTGCTTGCCGGATTGCACGGGCGCATCGGCGGTGAAGCCAAGCTCCACCTCCGGCTCGCGTGACAGCGCGCGCGTCGTGCCGCCGAGCACGGTCTTGAAGCGGTCTAGCGGGGTTTCGGTGGCCATCGGCTGTCCGGTTACGCCTTCGCGACCACGCTCTCGGGCAAGTCCTTGCCGAACACGCGCTGATAATATTCCGCCACCAGCGGCCGCTCGGCCTCGTCGCACTTGTTGAGGAACGACAGGCGGAACGCGAAACCGATATCACCGAAGATCAGCGTGTTCTGCGCCCAGGTGATGACGGTGCGCGGGCTCATCACGGTCGAGATATCGCCGTTCATGAAGCCACGCCGGGTGAGGTCCGCAACCTTGACCATCTGCTCGACGGTCTGCTTGCCCTCCGGCTTGTCGTATTCGCCCGACTTGGCCAGCACGATCTGCGCCTCCACCTTGGCGGGCAGATAGTTGAGCGTGACGACGATGTTCCAGCGGTCCATCTGACCCTGGTTGATCTGCTGCGTGCCATGATACAGCCCGCTGGTATCGCCGAGGCCAATCGTGTTGGCGGTGGCGAACAGACGGAACCACGGGGAGGGGCGGATCACGCGGTTCTGGTCGAGCAGGGTCAGCTTGCCCTCGGTCTCCAGCACGCGCTGGATCACGAACATCACGTCGGGGCGCCCGGCGTCATATTCGTCGAACACCAAGGCGGTCGGCGTCTGGAGCGCCCAGGGCAGCAGCCCCTCGCGGAATTCGGTGACCTGCTGGCCGTCCTTCAGCACGATCGCGTCGCGGCCGACCAGATCGATCCGGCTGATGTGCGCGTCGAGGTTGATACGGATGCACGGCCAGTTGAGGCGCGCGGCCACCTGCTCGATATGGCTCGACTTGCCGGTGCCGTGATAGCCCTGCACCATCACGCGGCGGTTGTGCGCAAAGCCCGCGCAGATCGCCAGCGTGGTATCCTTGTCGAACACATAGGCCGGGTCGAGATCGGGCACGCGTTCATCCGCTTCGCTGAACGCGGGAACCTCCATGTCCGAATCGATGCCGAACAGGTCACGGACCTTGGCCATGCGGTCGGGCGCGTCGAGGATCGTCGTCTCGCGGCTGTCGGGCTGGGTGTTGGGAATGTCGGTCATGTCGTCTGCGTACCGTGATAAGAGCTGTCGCGAAGCCCCCTAACGCATCGCGCGCGCAAACGGCACTCCGCTTTGTTCACTGCGAACGATATTGCCTTGCGTCAAGCCGTCTTCCCCACGCGTAGCGGCGGCATCGTACGTTACGTTCGATACTCCTGCGGCGCATCCGTCGTGCAAGATGAGTCAGGAGACGTTAGCGATGAGCAAGCGGATCTTCGTGAACTTGCCGGTCGACGACGTGACGAAATCGGTCGTCGCAGGTGGAAGGCGCGGGGCTGAACCCGGCCGCGCCGCCCGACGGCGGGCGGGCGCGAACCGGCGATCACGCGAAGGCGCGTGCACTCTTGAGGTGCGTGTAAGCCGCGATGACGTCCTGTAGCTTCTTCTCGAAGCTGCGATCGCCGCCGTTGCGGTCCGGATGATATTTGCGGACGAGCTCGGCATAGCGCTGGCGCAGGCCCCGCCGATCGACATCGGTCGACAGCTCCAGCACCTTCAGCGCGCGCCGATCAATGTCGGACAGCGGCTTGCCGTCCTGCCGCGACGCGGCCGCCTGGGTACGTTCGCGGAAACGCGCGCCGATCGCGTCGAGCGGGTCGGCGAAGTCGGCCCATTTCGGCGGTCGGTCGGCGCCGCCGTTGCCGGTGAAGGCGCGCGTCTCGCGTTCCCAGCCGGCATAAGGCCGCTGCGCGTCGTGAATCTCGTCCACGCTCATACCCGCGAAGAAGTTGTAACGGGCATTGAACGCGCGAACATGATCGAGGCAGAACCAGCGATACGGGCGCGGCCCCTCGAAGTCGTTCCTAGGCCCCTCCGCCGGCGCGCGGAACTCGCCGGGCAGGTCGCAGCCGGGTTCGTCGCACACGCGCGCGCTCCCTTCCACCCGCCCATGGAAGCGGACGTTCGGTCGGTCTTTCTTTTCGGTCTGGCGTGCCACGCCGGCTCCCTGAAATGCTGAAACGGACTATATAGGCGCGATGAACACGCTCGCCACCGGCTCCGTCGCGGATCAGATCGCCGCCCGTCTCACCACCGCGCTCGCGCCCTCGCTGCTGGAGGTGGTCAACGACAGCCACCACCACGCCGGCCACATGGGCGACGACAAGTCGGGGGAATCGCATTTCACCGTCATCATCGAAAGCGCGGCCTTTGTCGGCATCTCGCGCGTTCAGCGGCAGCGGCTCGTCAACCAGGCGCTGGCGGAGCTGCTCGCCGAGCGCATCCACGCGCTGGCGATCAAGGCACGCGCGCCGGGAGAATGAGATGAGCTATTCCTTGTGGTACTGGCCCGACCTGCAGGGGCGCGGCGAGTTCGTACGCCTCGCGATGGAGGCGGGCGGCATCGCCTATACCGATCGCGCGCGCGCCGCTGGCGCCGAGGCGTTGCTGGCGGATCTTGAGGGGCTCACCGGGCGCGGGGCGTTTGCGCCGCCGTATCTCGAAACCGAGGACGGCGTGGTGTCGCAGGTCGCCAACATCCTCGCCTACCTTGGTGAAAAGCATGCCATCGCGCCGTCCGGCCGCGCCGATCGCCAGTGGCTGAACGCGGTGCAACTCACCATCGCGGATCTCGTCGCGGAGGTGCACAACGTCCACCATCCGGTGGCGATGATGGGTTATTACGACGACCAGAAGCCCGAAGCGGCGCGCGCCGCCAAGCAGTTCCGGGCTGAGCGGCTGCCCAAGTTCCTGCGCTATTTCGAGCAGGCACTCGCCGCCAACGCGGGCGACTGGTTGATGGGGGAGACGTGGAGCTATGGAGACACCTCGCTGTTCCAGATCGTCGCGGGTCTGCGCTACATGTTTCCGAAGCGGATGGCGGCGATCGAAGGCAATTATCCAGCGCTGATCGCGCTGCACGACCGCGTCGCAGCGCTCGACGGGATCGCCTCATATCTCGCCAGCGATCGGCGGATCGCGTTCAACACCGACGGCATCTTCCGTCACTATCCCGAACTCGATGCGGCATGAGCGAACGCAAGCAACGCCCCGCCGCGCGCATCCTGTTGCTCGACGGGGCAGGGCGAATCCTGCTGTTCCGCTTCACGCCGCATGATCGGCCGCCGTTCTGGTGCACGCCGGGCGGCGCGGTCGATCCGGGCGAAAGCTACGAGGCGGCGGCGCGGCGCGAACTGTTCGAGGAGACCGGCATCGTCGCGGAACCCGGACCGCAGGTCGCGCGGCGCATCGCCGACTTCATCACGCTGGACGGTGTGCCCGTCACCGGCGACGAACGCTATTTCCTAATCCGCGCCGACACGGTCGAGGTCGATACCAGCGGCCACACCCCGCTCGAACAGCGGGTGATGCAGGAATGGCGTTGGTTCGCCCGCGACGAGATCGCCGGCTTTCCCGAACCGATCTTCCCGGTCGACCTGCTCGACATGCTCGCTACGCTGGAAACGCCATGACAGACGACCTCATCCTCCAGACTTTGCTGCCCGTCACGCACGATCTCGGTGGCTTCAAGGTGCATCGTACCTTGCCGGCGAAACCGCGGACGATGGTGGGGCCATTCATCTTCTTCGACCAGATGGGACCGGCTCATCTCCAAGCGGGTAACGGGATCGACGTGCGCCCGCACCCGCACATCAATCTCGCCACCGTCACCTATCTGTTCGGTGGCGCGATCGGGCATCGCGATTCGATCGGCAGCGACGTGCGGATCGAACCGGGCGCGGTCAATTTGATGACGGCGGGTCACGGCATCGTCCATTCCGAACGCTCGCCCGAGGACGAGCGCGGGCGCGGCCCGGAATTGTCCGGTATCCAGACTTGGCTCGCGATGCCCGAGAAGGACGAGGAAATGGACCCGGCGTTCGAGCATCAGTCCGCCGCCGACCTGCCGATGCTGCGCGACGGCGGCGTAGAGGCGCGCGTCATCATGGGCGATCTGTGGGGGCTGAGCGCGCCGACCACCAGCTATGCGCAGACGATCTATGCCGATATCGTGCTCGCCCCCGGCGGCAGCGTTCCGATCGACGCATCCGCCGATGAACGTGCGCTCTATGTCGCATTGGGCGAGGCGACGCTGGACGGCATGACGCTGGAGCCGATGACGCTGTACGTGCTGCGCCCCGGCACCACGCCGACGCTGCGTTCTGGTGCGGGCGGGCGGGTGATGCTGGCCGGCGGCGAGGCGTTCGCGACACCACGGCATGTATTCTGGAATTTCGTCTCCTCCAGCCGCGAGCGGATCAACGAGGCCAAGCGCGCATGGAAGGCCGGCGCGTTCCCCAAGGTACCGGGCGACGACAAGGAGTGGATTCCGCTTCCGGAGGTACCGCTCACGGTCAGCTACCCGTGATCCGTGTTTCGCTCGCCACGGGCGTCGCTCTCGACGTCGCGGTGGCGGGCGATCGGGCGCATCCGGCGATCATCCTGCTGCACGGCTTCCCCGAATCGCACCGGACGTGGCGGCACCAGATCCCGGAACTGGCGAAAACGCATTTCGTGATCGCGCCCGATCAGCGCGGCTATGCGCGCTCGTCCAAACCGGCGCCGCTGGAGGCGTATGCACCGGACAGGATCATGGCCGACGTGTTCGCGCTCGCCGACCATTTCGGACGGGACACGTTCACGCTCGTCGGGCATGATTGGGGCGGGGCGATCGCCTGGGGTGCGGCGATGAGCCGGCCCGATCGGGTGACGCGCCTTGTGATCCTCAACGCACCGCACCCGGCGCTGTTCGCGAAAACGCTGGCCAACCCGGCGCAGGCGAGAGCGAGCGGCTATATTGGCGTCATCCGGCGTACCCGGCTTGACCGGTCGCACGCGCTGGCGCGGGTGTTCGGCAGCCATGTCGTGCAGTGGCTCGCGGTGCTGGCGATAGGGCGTGAGCGAGCCGCGCATCTTGAGGAATGGAGTCAGCCCGGCGCGATGACCGGCATGCTGAACTGGTACCGCGCAGCGGCGGAGCAGCACGAAAACGCCCGACCGGAGCGGCCGGGGAACAGCTCGGGAGGTCTCGACGATCGTGTCGTCACGCAGCCGACGCTGGTGATCTGGGGAATGCGTGACCGTTATCTGTTGCCGGTCCAGCTTGACGGGCTTGCGTCGCTCGTGCCCGACCTGACGTTGGTGAAGCTCGACGCGGGGCATTTCATCCCCTGGGCGGCGGCCGATGCGGTCAACGCCGCGCTGCGCGGCTGGCTTGATCGCAGCTGACCTGCCCGGCGGCGCGGGTCACTTCCGCCCGATCTCCCGCGTGAGCATCGCCTCCAGCCGCGCCGGGTCGATCGCGCGGATGACCTCCGCCGGTTGCTCGCCAAGCCCCGGCTGATCGCCCGCGCGCCACGACAGCATGTCGCCGTAGCCTGCCGAAAACACCGTGTTGTAATCGATGAACAGCGTCTCGCGCTGCGTGACGATCGACGGATCGAGCCACACCGCTGCGGCAATCTCATCCCACAGCGGCCAGTCGGTGGGCAGTGTGGTGATGAACTTCGCGACCTCGGGCGTGGCGCTTCCAGCAAGCCGCGCCTGCAAGGTAGCGGAAAGCTGCGTCGCGGCGGAAGGATCGACCGGCACCGCCACGATCCTCCGCCACGGCGCGTGCGAGACGATGCTTGCCGCTTCCGGATCAAACCGGGCGTTGAACTCGCGGCGTGGCGTGTTGGTGTAGTCGCGCGCGAACTCCGTCGCGACCGTGCCGCGCAGCATCTGATGCGGGTTCAGGCTGCCGGCCATGTAGACCAGTTCCTTCGCCAGCCCCGCGAAGCTTGGGTCAAGCCGCTGTGCCAGCGCGAGATTGGTCAATGGCCCGGTGGCGAGGATCGTCACCTCGCCCGGATATTTATGCACCATGCGGATCAGGAAATTGGCGGCGATCTCATCCGCCGGCTTCGTGGTCGGGTTGCCGCCGGGCCGATCGACCGGGCTGCTCGGGCCGGGTACGTCGCGTGCTGCCTGCCCGGCGGCCGGCTTGGTCCAAGCGCCGCGCCACGAGAGCTTACCGTACAGCGCCTCCCACCGGTCGGTCTGCGCTTCGGTGTTGAGGAGCGGATAGGTTGCGCCCTGAACCACCGGCACGTCGCTGCGATGCGTGAGCTCCAGCCCCTTCAGCGCCATCGCCGTCGCACGGTTCGCCCACACGTTGCCGGATACGGTGGTGAGGCCCAGCACCTCTACATCCGGATCGCCCAGAAGCATCAGATGCATCAACTGAAAGCCTTCATCGTCGATGATGACCTTCCGCTTCGGCGCCGCGTCGGCCACGCTTATGCTGAGCAGGACCGCGAGGATCAGCGCGGCAAGCCGCATCACCGCGCCGCCATGAAGGCGTCGATCTCGGCGAGATGGGTTGCCACCGTTTCTGGAGCGAGGAACGACCCGGTAAAGCTGTTGCGCGCCAGCGTCGCCAGCGCCTCCCGGTCGAGCGCGCCCGCGACTGCGCGGTAATTATCGCCGACATAGCCGCCAAAATAGGCGGGATCGTCCGAATTGACGGTGGCTTTCAGGCCGAGGTCCAGCATCCGGCCGATCGGATGCGCGGCAATGTCCTCGACCACGCACAGCTTGAGGTTGGAGAGTGGGCAGACCGTCAGCGTCATTTCCTCCGCCGCCAGCCGGCTGACCAGTGCGTCGTCCTCGAGCGCACGGTTGCCGTGGTCGATGCGGTCGACGTGCAGCACATCGAGCGCCTCCCAGACGTAAGCGGCGGGGCCTTCCTCGCCGGCATGGGCGACGAGCTTCAGCCCCTTTTCGCGCGCGGCGGCGAACACACGCGCGAACTTCTCGGGCGGGTGGCCCACCTCCGAGGAATCCAGCCCGACGGCGGCGATCCGGTCGAGCCACGGCTCCGCCGCGGCAAGTGTCGCGAAGGCGGCCTCTTCGCTGAGGTGGCGCAGGAAACTCATGATGAGGCTACTGGAGATGCCGTGCTGCGTCTCCGCCTCGGCCATGCCTGAAAGCAGCCCCTCGATCACCGTCCCGAATGCGACGCCGCGATCGGTATGCGTCTGCGGATCGAACATGATCTCGGCATGCCGCACGCCATCAGCGACGGCACGATCGAAATAGGCGGCAGCAAGATCGTGGAAGTCTGCCTGCGTGCGCAAGACGTCCGCACCCGCATAATAGATGTCCAGGAAGTCCTGGAGGTTGCCGAACGCATAGGCTGCGCGAACATCCTCCACGCTGGCATAGGGGATCGCCACACCGTTGCGCTGCGCGAGCGCGAACATCAGTTCGGGTTCAAGGCTTCCTTCGATGTGGAGGTGCAGTTCGGCCTTGGGCAGGCCGGTGATGAAGCTGTCGATATCAGTCATGCGGTAGCTTATCCGCGCGGCTCCACGGCATCAAATGCAATGATGGCGCTGCGGCTTGCGCGGAACGCGTTTGATCGCGCACATGTTCAGCCGAGGCGGTTCGGTGTCCAGGTGACCAGTACCGACACCGCCATGATGCCGAGGTCGAGCGCCGCTTGAACTTGGTGCGGAGCGAGATCGCGCGGATCGTGCAATTGGATACGCAGATCCGCCGATGGATGCCGCGCGGCGAGTGTCGCGACCAGTACCAGCGCCAGAACCATAGCCGCCCGTCGATTGCGCATGATTGATCTCCCCGCGTTCATCATACGGGAGGCCGGCGATGGCGGCAAGCGCTGCTCAGGCGGCAAAGCGCTGTAGCGCAGGTGAGCCGCGCGTGCGGTCGCGCCCGGCCGCTTTCGCCTCGTAAAGGGCGGCGTCGGCGGAACGGTACAGCGCCTTCCAGTCGACTTCGCGCATCAGCGGGCCGGTGCAGGTGCCGATGCTGGCCGTAACCTGAATGTCGAATGGCATACGCGCGTTGCGGAGCCGGTCGAGGATTTGGTCGGCCAGCGCACCGGCGTTGGCGCCGGTGACCACCGCAAACTCCTCACCGCCAAGACGCGCGACCAGCGCATCCGCAGGCAGCGACTGGCGTAGTGTCCGTGCAAAGATGCGTAGAACCTCGTCGCCGCCATCATGGCCGATCGTCTCGTTTACGCGCTTGAAGTGGTCGAGATCGATGACCAGCAGCGTGAAGTCGCCCTCGCACCCGATCGCGCTGCGCAGGAACGCACGACGGTTGAGCAATCCGGTAAGCGGATCGGTATCGGCCAGCAATCGTGCCGCAATCTCCTGCTCGCGTGCCTCATCACGCTCGCGCGCCAGCAACAGCACGCGGTGGCCGATCGCAAGGCTCGACAGCAAAGCCTCCAACGTCATCGACAGCACCGATGAATTGTCGAGCCAGAAACTGTACGGGCCGCCAAACATGCCCCACAGCACCCGCACTACCGCAAGCACGAGCGGTACTGCCCAGGCAAGCGTGAAGAATGGCAGAAACGCGCTGTGCTGCCGCCACGCGTTGAAGAGGATCGGTACGACCGAACCGAGCAACAGCAGAAACCCGAGCGCATAGGCGGTGTCGAGCACGTGTAATTCGATTGGGGCGATCGCCACGATGCCAAGCGTCGGCACGCCGACCGCGACACTGGAGATGATGCTGAGCCGCCGTAGCCGTGCGGTCATCACGCCTTGCTCGAAGAAATCGCCCAGGAAGGCGAGGGCGGAAATCCCGGTCAGCGCCAGCAGCGCATAGTTGATCTTCATGCGTGCGGTGTTGGCGAGATCAGGCGTCAACCAGGCCAGCGCGCCGGAGGAACTGATCACATAGGCGATCAGCGAGAGCATCATCACGCAGTAGAACCGCATATAGCGGTGGCGTAACGCATAGGCGAGGCCAAGGTTGAACAGCAGCAGCGCCGTGCACGCGCCAGCGATAGCCGCGTACAGCGCGGCGAGATGAATGTCTGACCGACCGACTTCTCCGCCTGTCGCCACCGTAGGCGCGAGGAGTAGCCCGCGAATGTTCGATACCCCCTCGATGTGCCAGAGCAGTCGCACCAACGGCGCTTGGCGCCGCGGTAACCAACGCTGCGAAATCGCGCCGAGCCGGAGATCGCGCGAAACAGCACGGTCGTCGGAACGGATCGAGACAATCGTGCCATCCGCAAACAGTGCATGTACCGTCGTCGCGCGCTGCCAGACCGTGGACGAACGCACCGCCAGCCGGTCGACGCCGGCGGTGACATCGAGCGGCTGGCTCATCAGCCAGAAATCACCGTCACCGAAGCGGACCTGGGGCGTTTTGCAATCGAAGCCGTGCGGATGGCGGAACAGCTTGGCGGCAGTCATCCCCGGCGCATCGCGTAGTACGCACGTCGTGAGCGGCAGCCCGACCGGACCGGCTTTCACGACGGCACACGCAGGCAGCAGGCACACGCCGCAGATGATCGCGAGAAAGGTCGCGAGGCGGCAAACAAGGCTGCGAAGGGGTTCGTGCCGCGACATCGGACGTGTTGCTAAATCGATATGAACAACAATCGGTAAATGCGGATGGCGCAGCGGCATCAGGGCAGTTGGCACGCCTGACACCTCAGCGGCGTGGCGGCAGAGGCTAGCTCGGACCCGCGCAGGTGCCTTTTTCCCGACCAGTCGGGAGCCGGCTTCGGCGGGCTCCGCTGCAGCCGCGACCTTCTTCGGCATCTGAGAAAAGATTTGGTCGCGTGCCGCTGGAGCCGGTCGGCTCTGAAATGCGCCGCCCCGCCACCAATGGACGGGATCAGCCGGCGGGTTGGGGATCACCTCAACCCGCCGGCATTCTCCTTACTTGGCCGGCGTTTCCGCCTTGTCGAGCTTGGTCTTCTTGGGCTTCTTTGGTGCCGCCGGCGTGATTTCGAAGGCGAGGGCATTGTCCTTCATCTTCACCGTCACTTCGCCGCCGTGCACCAGCTTGCCGAACAACAGTTCCTCGGCGAGCGGCTGCTTGATCTTTTCCTGGATCAGACGACCCATCGGACGTGCGCCGTACAGCTTGTCATAGCCCTTGGTGGTGAGCCATGCCTTCGATTCATCGTCCAGGTTGATGTGGACGTTGCGATCAGCAAGCTGAAGCTCGAGCTGGAGGATGAACTTGTCCACCACTCGCGCGACCACCTCGGTCGGCAGGTAACCGAACGGCACGATCGCGTCGAGCCGGTTGCGGAACTCCGGCGAGAACATCTTCTGCACCGCCTGCTCGTCCTCGCCCTCGCGGGTGAGGTTGCCGAAGCCGAGCGTCTCCCGTGCCATGTCCGACGCGCCGGCATTGGTCGTCATGATGAGGATGACGTTGCGGAAATCGACTGTCTTGCCGTGCTGGTCGGTGAGGCGGCCATTGTCCATCACCTGCAACAGGATGTTGAACAGGTCCGGGTGTGCCTTCTCGATCTCGTCGAGCAACAGCACGCAATGCGGCTGCTGGTCGATCGCATCGGTGAGCAGTCCACCCTGATCGAACCCGACATAGCCCGGAGGCGCACCGATCAGCCGGCTTACCGAATGCCGCTCCATATATTCCGACATGTCGAAGCGCTGGAGCGGGATGCCCATGATCGTGGCGAGCTGCTTGGCGACCTCGGTCTTGCCGACGCCCGTCGGGCCGGTGAACAGATAGTTGCCGATCGGCTTCTCCGGATCGCGCAGACCCGCACGGCTGAGCTTGATGGCGGACGCAAGTTTCTCGATCGCGGCATTCTGGCCGAACACCACCCGCTTGAGATCGGTTTCGAGACTCTCAAGCGCCTTGGTATCGTCGGTCGACACAGATTTCGGCGGGATGCGCGCCATCGTCGCGATGACAGCCTCGATCTCGCGCGTGGTGATGGTCTTCTTCCGCTTGGGCGCGGGCACCAGCATCTGCATCGCGCCGACCTCGTCGATCACGTCGATCGCCTTGTCGGGCAGCTTGCGATCGTTGATGTAACGCGCCGACAGTTCGACCGCCGCCTTGATCGCGTCGGGCGTGTACTTGACCGAATGGTGCGTCTCGAAGGCCGAGCGCAGGCCCGACAGGATCTTGATCGTATCCTCGATCGTCGGCTCGTTCACGTCGATCTTCTGGAACCGGCGCAGCAGCGCGCGATCCTTCTCGAAGTGGTTGCGGAACTCCTTGTAGGTGGTCGAGCCGATGCAGCGGATCGTACCGCCCGACAATGCCGGCTTGAGCAGGTTGGACGCATCCATCGCCCCGCCGCTGGTCGCGCCGGCGCCGATCACGGTGTGGATCTCGTCGATGAAAAGCACGGCGTGCGGCAGCTTCTCGAGTTCGTTGACGACCGCCTTCAGCCGCTCCTCGAAATCACCGCGATAGCGCGTACCCGCGAGCAGCGCGCCCATGTCGAGCGAATAGATCACCGCCGGCAGCAGCACCTCGGGCACGTCGCCCTCGACGATCTTGCGCGCGAGCCCTTCGGCGATAGCGGTCTTGCCGACGCCGGGATCACCGACATACAGCGGGTTGTTCTTGGACCGGCGGCACAGGATCTGCACGGTTCGATCGACCTCGGGGCCGCGCCCGATCAGCGGATCGACCTTGCCGTTCTTGGCCTTCTCGTTGAGATCGACGGTGAACTGCTTGAGCGCGCTCTCCGCCTTGCCCTTGGACTCCGCCTTGGGCTTTTCTTCCTCTGCGCCCTTCACGTCGCGCTGCTCCGGGGTGGCGCCACCCTTGCCGACGCCATGCGAGATGAAGCTGACGGCATCGAGACGGCTCATGTCCTGCTGCTGGAGGAAATAGACGGCGTAGCTCTCGCGTTCGGAGAACAAGGCGACGAGCACGTTGGCGCCGGTCACTTCGTCACGGCCGGACGACTGGACGTGCAGGATCGCGCGCTGCACGACGCGCTGGAAGCCGCTGGTCGGCGACGGATCGGTCGCGACATCGACCTTGAGCGCTTCGAGTTCGGTGTCGAGGTAATGCGCGACAGTGGTCTTCAATTCGGGCAAATCGACTCCGCACGATGCCATCACTTTCGAGGCATGCTCGTCATCGACCAGCGCAAGCAGCAAATGCTCGAGCGTGGCATATTCGTGGCGCCGCGACGACGCGGCTTCGAGCGCCTTGTGGAGGGTGGTTTCCAGCGCTGAGGCGAAAGAGGGCATCAGGTTACTCCATGCGGGCCGCAAGCGAACGCGCGGCCCTTTCCGACTATGTTGGATGGCGGGGGGTTCGCATCAAGCACTTGAAATGCGCCTGCCCGCTTACTGTTGCGTTCGCCGCCCAGGGTGGCGGGTGCGGTCACGCCTTGAACAGGCCGTCCGCGAGATTGCGGTGCTTGGTGGCACGGTCGATCTGTTGCCGGCTGCGCGCCGCCTCCGCCTCGAGCAGCGCAATCCGCGCCGTCAATTCCTCCAGCGAGAGACGTTCGAGATCCTGCCGCGCCAGCAGCGCCAGCGGATCTTGCGGGTTTTTCGCGAGAATCTCGTCGAAGTCCATGCCCTGATCGTTGACCCGTGGGGCGACGATGTCAATAAGGCCGAATACGGGTCGAAGCCGGCAAAAAAACAGGGCGGCGCATACATGGATATACCGAAGATGATGCGGGCGATCGATCCCGAGGCGCCCGGCGGACCGGAGGTGCTGCAAGTCGTGGAACGCCCGGTGCCGGAACTTCGCGATGGCGAGGTGCTGGTCCGCGTGGCAGCGGCGGGCGTCAATCGGCCAGACGTGCTGCAACGCCAAGGCGGCTACCCGCCGCCGCCCGGTGCATCCTCGATTCCGGGGCTCGAGATCGCAGGCGAGATCGTCGCGGTCGGCGAGGGGGTCGGTGCGGAGATGATCGGCCAGCCGGTCTGCGCGCTGCTCGCCGGTGGCGGTTATGCCGAATATGCGAGCGTGCCCGCCGGGCAGTGTCTGCCGGTGCCAGACGGTCTGTCGATGGCGGAGGCGGCGGCGCTGCCCGAGACGCTGTTCACGGTGTGGACCAACCTGTTCGAGCGCGCCTATGCGATCGAAGGCGATACCGTGCTGGTCCACGGCGGCACCAGCGGCATCGGCACGATGGCGATCAGCCTCGCCAGGATCTTCGGGCTGACCATCATCGTCACCGCCGGATCGGACGCGAAGTGCGCGGCGGCGCTGGGCCTCGGCGCGGATCATGCGATCAACTATGCGAGCGAGGATTTCGTCGAGCGTGTCCACGCGATCACCGGCGGGGCGGGCGTGGCGGCGGTGCTCGACATGGTCGGCGGGGATTACCTGCCGCGCAACCTCAAGTGTCTGGCAGACGATGGCCGCCACGTCTCGATCGCGGTCCAGCGCGGCGCGAAGGCGGAGATCCCGATCTTCGAGATCATGCGCCGCCGCCTCACGCTGACCGGATCGACGCTGCGCGCGCGAGACGGCGCGTTCAAGGCGCTGGTCGCGGACGAGCTCCACCGCACCGTCTGGCCGCATGTCGAGGCGGGGCGGTTGCGCCCAGTAATGGATCGCAGCTTTCCGCTCGCGCAGGCGCCCGACGCGCACCGCCGCATGGAGGAGGGAAGCCACATCGGCAAGATCGTGCTGACGCTGGAGGATTGAGGGCGTGGCCGACGATACCATCGTAGTGCGCGATCGGTATCGGCGATGGGGAATCGGCGGCGTGATCCTGCTTTACATGCTGGCCATGCTGGCGTTGACCGATCGCAGCCTGCCGTTCGGCCGTCGCGCGCTGATCCTGCCGGGCGCGAGCATCGCCACCGCAGCCGCGCCGGCCGGCTATGCCGACGCGCTTGACCAGTACGGCGTGCATCTGTCCAAGCGCGGCGGTGCGGGCCCCGCGCAATCCGCTCCGCTTGCGGCTCCCGACCGGTTGCATTTCGGCTATTCGGTGATGGAGACGAGCATCCTCGGCGCGCCCTACTGGGTCGGCAGGGACGATGGCGATGTCGTCTATTACGAGACACTGCGCGAATTCGTCTACGCGCCGGTGAGCGACGATTACATGCGCAAGGTGCACCTGCCGGGGCCGGTGCCGCTGGCGTCGCAGCACTTCGCATGGTGGGGCCATGTTTGGGGCTGGGTATTGCCGATCGCGCTTGCCGGCTGGGGGTGGTTTGAGATCGGCGCGGCGCGCCGCAAGCGCGACGTCGAGGGGGTGATATGATGACCGACCTGATCCTGCACGAATATGCCAATTCGGGGAACTGCTACAAGATCCGCCTCACCGCCGCGCATGTCGGCGCGATGATCGAGCGGCGTGAGTATGATATCCTGAAGGGCGAAACGCGCACACCCGGCTTTCTCGGCACCGTCAACGCCAACGGCCGCATCCCCGTCCTCCAGATCGGCGACACGTTCCTGCCCGAAAGCAACGCAGCCTGCGTCTGGCTCGCGCATGGTTCGGCGTTGATCCCGCAGGATCGCTTCGACCATGCCGACATGCTGCGCTGGATGTTCTGGGAACAGTATAACCACGAACCCAACGTCGCCACGCTGCGCTTCTGGCGCGCTATGGTGGGCGAGGCGAACCTCACCGCCCAGCAGCGCGAGCAGATCCCCGCGCGCGAAACCGCCGCCGCCGCCGCGCTCGCGTTGATGGAGGAGCATTTGGCCGCGCGGGACTGGTTCGCCGCCGGTCGCTACACGCTCGCCGATATCGCGCTCTACGCCTACACGCATGTCGCTGGCGAGGGCGGGATGGACCTCGCACGCTATCCGGCGACCACGGCGTGGCTGGCGCGGGTGGCGGCGCAGCCGGGGCATATCGCCATCACCGCGTAACGCAGATGTCATGCCAGCGGACACAAGCTGTAACATTGCACGGGCATAGCCCGGACCAGCCCAGACTGGACCCGGGAGAGACCGTATGGACGCCGTCACCAGAATCGCGATGACCCTGTTGCCCGGCGACGGCGCCGTCACGGACCTTGCCGATTTCGCCAATTCCACGCCGTCGATCCCCGAGCGCAGCCCGACCGAGCGGCAGCGCTTCCGCACGATCTGGATCAGCGATATCCATCTCGGTACGCGCGGCTGCAATGCCGAGATGTTAATCGACTTCCTCGACCACGTCGACAGCGACACGCTGTTTCTGGTCGGCGACATCATCGACGGCTGGCGCCTGAAGAAGAAGTTCTACTGGCCGGACGCGCACAACGACGTGGTGTGGCGCCTGCTGAAACGCGCTAAGCGCGGCACCGAGGTGGTCTACATCCCCGGAAACCATGACGAGGTGATGCGCCAGTTTTCGGGTCTCAGTTTCGGCGGCATCTCGATCCGGCGGAAAGCGATCCACACCACCGCCGACGGCCGTCGCCTGCTGGTGCTGCACGGCGACGAGTTCGACGCGATCACGCTCGCGCACAGATGGCTGGCGCATGTCGGCGACGTCGCCTATGAAACGCTGATGGCCCTGAACCGGGTGGTGAATGCCTATCGCCGCCGGTTCAACATGCCATATTGGTCGCTGTCCAAACATGCGAAGGCGAAGGTGAAGAACGCGGTCGAATTCATCTCGAACTACGAGCAGGTAATCGCCGAGGCGGCCGGTGCGCGCGGCGTCGATGGCGTGGTGTGCGGCCACATCCACACCGCCGAGATGCGCGACATCAACGGCGTACAATATTATAACGACGGCGACTGGGTGGAGGGCTGCACCGCGCTGGTCGAGCATTTCGACGGCCGCATGGAAGTGCTGCACTGGGCCGACGAGATCGCCGCCCGGACTGCCCGCGAGGCGGAAGCGGCGGCACCCGCGAAGATCGAGATGATGGCGGCCTGACGCAGGTGCGGATCGCGATCGCCACTGATGCGTGGAGCCCGCAGGTCAACGGGGTCGTGCGCACGCTGCAATCGGTCCGCGCCGAGCTGGAACGCCAGGGGCATGAGGTGCTCGTGGTCTCGCCCGATCAATTCTACTCATTGCCGTGCCCGACCTACCCGGAAATCCGCCTCGCGCTCGCCAGCACGTCGGGCGTCGGCAAGATGCTGGCCGACTTCAACCCGCACGCCATCCACCTCGCCACCGAAGGGCCGGTGTGTCTTGCCGCGCGGCGCTGGTGCCTGTCCCAAAAGTTCCCGTTCACCACCGCCTATCACACGCAATTCCCAGATTACGTTTCGGCACGCACCGGCGTGAACCCGGAATGGGTCTGGCGCTACATCCGCTGGTTCCACGCGCCCGCGCAGGCGATCCTCGCCTCGACACCCTCGATCGAGGCGACGCTCAAGAGCCACGATCTCAACAACGTCCGCGAATGGGGGCGCGGTGTCGACCTGTCGCTGTTCTCGCCTGCGACCGCGGCCGATCAGACCATCCGCGCGCTGCCCGGTCCGATCCTGCTCTACGTCGGCCGTGTCGCGGTGGAGAAGAACGTGGAGGCGTTTCTCACCGCCGAGCATCCCGGCACCAAGGTCGTCGTCGGCGACGGTCCGGCGCGGGGCACGCTGGAAGCACGCTTTCCGGAGGCGCATTTCCTCGGCGCCCGCTTCGGCGCGGAACTTGCTGCGGCTTATGCAGCGGCGGATGTGTTCGTCTTCCCCAGCCGCACCGACACATTCGGGCTGGTGATGATCGAGGCGATGGCGTGCGGCACCCCGGTAGCGGCGTACCCCGTCACCGGGCCGCTCGACGTGCTGAGGCCAGGCGTCGGCGTGATGGACGACGACCTGGACGCCGCGATCGCGCAGGCGCTGACGCTCGATCGCGCGGCTTGCGCGGCGTATGGAGGCAGCTTCACCTGGGAGGCAAGCGCGCGCCAATTCTTGAAGGCGCTGGCGCCCGTGGGGCTCGACGACGCAGCCATCGCCGCGTAAGCGCGAGCGATTTTTCGGCCGGCGCTTGCTCCGGCGCGCCAATAGGATTAAGCCATCCTCATTATTGCGGCCGCTCCGAAAGGGGCGGCCCTTTCCGTTTTAAGGAGTGACCCGTGGCCCAGCCGCTCATGCCGCACGCGACCGCGTCCTGGCTCGTCGACAACACCGCGCTTTCGTTCGAGCAGATCGCCGAATTCTGCGGCCTGCACATCCTGGAAATCCAGGCCATCGCCGACGATACCGCCGCGACCAAGCTGACCGGCCGCGATCCGGTGCGCGCGCATGAAGTGACGCAGGAGGAGATCGACAAGGGGCAGGCCGATCCCGAGTATCGCCTCGTCATGTTGAAGGGGCCGGAGCAGGTCCGCCGCACCAAGGGGCCGCGCTACACGCCGGTGTCGAAGCGGTCGGACAAGCCCGACGGCATCGCCTGGATCATCCGTAACCACCCGGAAATCTCGGACGGCGCGATCAGCCTGCTGATCGGCACCACCCGCACTACCATCGCCGCGATCCGTGACCGCAGCCACTGGAATATCGCCAACATCACGCCGAAGGACCCGGTGACGCTCGGCCTCACCACGCAGCGCGAGCTGGATGCGGCGGTGGCTAAGGCAGCGAAGGCGGCCGGGATCGAAGCGCCGGTCGACACGCGTCTGGAGGGCGACCGCGAGGCGCTTATCACCGAACTACGCGCTCAGCGCGAGCAGGCCGCGCGCGTTGAGAGCGGCGAGGGCGCCAGCACCACGCCGGCTGAACCGACTGCCGAGACGCTGTTCCGTCGGTAAACCACTAGAAATCCGTCGCTGACACCTCCCCCGGCCTGCGCCGGAGGAAGGTGTCAGGACGGCGGCCACGCTTCCGACTGTCGGAGCGCAAAACGACCACTCGACGCACCGCCAGAGCGCTACAGCGATTTTGTACCGCTCGGTCTGGTAAGCGGCCGCCCGTGTGCCTACATCGGGTGCATGACAGCTTATTCCCTCCTTGATCTCGTCCCTGTCGTCGCTGGCGGCACGGTGGCGCAGAGCCTCGCCAACGCCGCCGATCTCGCTCAGGCGGCCGAGCGGCTCGGTTTCACCCGCTACTGGACCGCCGAGCATCACGGCATGCCCGGCATCGCCAGCGCGGCGACATCGGTCGTGCTCGGCCACGTTGCCGCCGCTACCAAGACGATCCGCATTGGCGCAGGCGGCATCATGCTGCCGAACCACGCGCCGCTTGCCATTGCCGAGCAGTTCGGAACGCTCGATGCGCTGTTCCCCGGCCGTATCGACCTTGGTCTGGGCCGCGCGCCGGGTTCCGACCAGCGCGTCGCCCGTGCGATGCGCCGCACGCTCACCAGCGACGCCAACGCCTTCCCGCGCGACGTGCTCGAACTACAAAGCTATTTTGCGGACGACGGCCAGACCGGCATCACTGCGACACCGGGTGCTGGCGCGGACGTTTCGCTATGGATCCTCGGTTCCAGTACGTTCGGCGCGCAACTCGCCGCCATGCTTGGACTTCCCTACGCGTTCGCTTCGCATTTTGCGCCCGACGCGTTGATGGAGGCGATCGCGATCTATCGCCGTGATTTCAAACCATCCGCCGTGCTCGCCAAACCGCATCTGGTGGCCGGATTCAACGTGATCGCCGCTGACACCGATGCCGAGGCCGAGTATCTCGCCTCCTCGCAGCAGCAGGCGTTCATCGCGTTGCGCACGGGCACACCGGGCCTGTTGCCACGCCCGGTCGAGGGCTATCGCGCTGGCCTCGGCGCGCAGGGCAACGCGATGCTCGACCATGTGCTGCAATGCTCGGCAATCGGCAACGAGGCGACTGTTGCGCGGGGCATCGCGGCGTTCATCGACCGGACTGGCGTCGACGAGATCATGCTCACCAGCATGATGCACGACCACGGAGCCCGCAAACATAGCCTTGAGATCGCTGCAAGCGCGATGCAGTCGCTCACGCCGGAACGCGTCGCCGCCTGATCTGGGGGCGACGAACCGCGAGCCTTCGTGTCAAGCGGGGGCCCGGCACCCGGCATTGCCGCCTCGCCGCCGTTTGGGATGAATGGCGCTAGAGTCAGCCGATCTGGATGCGTATGCCTTCGGCCTCCACCACCGGCGCCAGGCCGGCATAATCCGGCACCATTACGCAGTCCGTCTGCAGCGGGGTGCCGTGCGTTGCGGTCAACACCAGCACGTGAGCGCCAGCAGCTTGTCCGGCGGCGATCCCTGCGGGTGCGTCCTCCAGCACCAGACATGCCGCCGGATCGACGCCGAGCCGCTCCGCCGCAAGCAGATATCCGTCCGGCGCTGGCTTGCCGTGGGTGATATCCCCCGCCGTTACGAATATGGCCGGCGGCGTCAGTCCGGCGGCGGCGAGCCGGCGCTCGGCAAGCTCACGCGGTGCCGAGGTGACGATCGCCCAGCGGTTCGCCGGCAGCGCGGCGGTGAACGTCACCGCACCGGGCAGCGCGACGATGCCGTCGACATCCTCCATCTCAATCGCGGTCAACCGCGCTGCCTCGCCTTCGGGATTGGCAACGCCCAGTCGTCGCATCGTGTCGACCGCACGGACACCATGCATGATCGCCAGCACGTCCGCCGGGTCTAGTCCGATGTCCCGTGCCCAGCGGCTCCAGCATCGTTCGGCGGAGGCGACGCTGCTCAGCAATGTCCCGTCCATGTCGAACAATAGCCCCGCAAACGCGCGGCCGTAGATAACACTCACACCATTCCCCTAGTTCGCTGCCGGCAACCGCAGCCGCACCAGCAGCCCGCCGAGATCATCGCTTTCCTCCAGCGCGACGGTGCCGCCATAGATCTCCGCCACATCACGGACGATCGCCATGCCGAGACCCGTCCCGGGCTTGCCGCTGTCGAGCCGCACGCCGCGATCGAAGATGCGCGCGCGCTGTTCCTCGGGAATGCCCATGCCGTCGTCCTCGATCAGGAATTCGACGAAGCCGGCCTGCGCCTTCACCGTCACGAACACGCTGCCGCCGCCGTACTTCGCGGCGTTCTCGACCAGATTGCCAAGCATCTCGTCGAGGTCCTGCCGTTCGACATGAACCTGCAAATCCTTTGGCCCGTCGGTGTCGATCCGCACATGGCGGTACAGCCGCGCCACTGCACGTTCGACCGATTCGAGACTGGGCCACACATCCGCGCGGCTGTGCGCGGAGCCGCGCCGGCCAACAGCTCGTGCGCGTGCGAGGTGATGGTCGACCTGCCGCCGCATCGTCCGCGCCTCACGCACTACTGTCTCGCCGAGGTCGTCGGCCTGCGCGGTCGCCGCGTTCATGATGACGGTGAGCGGGGTCTTCAACGCGTGCGCGAGGTTGCCGGCATGACGACGCGCTTCCTCGGCCTGTTTCTCGTTATGCTCGATCAGCGCGTTCAGCTCCTCGACCATCGGCGCGACCTCGATCGGCATCGCGCGCTCGATCTGACGCGCTTTGCCCGCGCGCATCCGGGCGATCTCCTCGCGCACTTTCCGAAGCGGCCACAGCCCGTAGAAGGTCTGGAGCGCCGCCATCACGATCAGCCCGAAGCCGAGCAGTGCGAAGCTCTTGAGCAACGTCGAGCGCAACACCTTGATCTGCGCGTTCAGCCCGGCGCGGCTTTGCGCGACCTGGAAGCGCCATTTTACCGGCGATCCGGGGATCTGCACATCGCGTTCGACAATGCGAAGCTTTTCGTCTGGAAATTGGGCGCTGTCATAGACGTGAACGCTAAGATCTTCGTGCGTACCGCCATAAGCCAGACGTCGGTCCCACAAGGAACGCGAACCGAACGGCTCGTGCCCTTTTGCGCTGACCTGCCAGTACAGACCTGAATAGGGTTCAAGAAAACGCTGGTCGGCGGCCGCCCGATTAAAGATCACCTCACCATCGGCGATCTCCGACGAAACGATCTGCGCGTTGAGCACATATTCGAGCTGATCGTCGAAGTTTTTGGTGACTGCACCGGTCAGCACCCGGTCGAGCGCATATCCGCCGCCGCACAGCAGCAGCAGGATCCACGCCGCCGCCACGCCGATCATGCGCCGGCTCAGCGAGCCGGTGGTGCGCACGCGCGGGTTGGGCGGCGAGATATCCTGCGGGGCGGCGTTATCGCTCATGCGGTCGGCGCCTCACACGGCAACCGCCGGGGCTGATAGAAGAGAGGACGCCCGACCATGACCCCGGCGTCGCCTTACGCTTTTGGCTCTTCGAGGCTGTAGCCGAGGCCCCGTATCGTGGTGATGACATCCTGTCCGAGTTTCTTGCGGATGCGCGTCACAAAAACTTCGATCGTGTTGGAATCGCGATCGAAATCCTGATCGTAGATATGCTCGATCAACTCGGTGCGGCTCACCACCTTGCCCTTGTGGTGGAGCAGGTAGCTGAGCAGCTTGTATTCCTGCGCGGTCAGCTTCACCGGTTCGCCCGCCAGGGTCACCTTGCCGCTGCGCGTATCGAGCCGCACGTCGCCCGCAATCAGTTCGGACGAGGCGTTGCCCGAGGCGCGGCGGATCAGCGCACGAAGGCGCGCGATCAGTTCCTCGGACTGGAACGGCTTGGCGACGTAATCGTCGGCACCCGCGTCCAGCCCGGCCACCTTGTCCGACCAGCTGTCGCGCGCGGTCAGCACCAGCACGGGCATCACCTTGCCCTCCTTGCGCCAGCGGTCGAGGACGGTCAGCCCGTCGATCTCGGGCAGGCCGAGATCGAGCACCACCGCGTCGTAATTCTCGGTCTGGCCGAGAAACAGCCCTTCCTCGCCGTCTGTGGCGAGGTCGATCGCATAGCCTGCGCCCTCGAGCGTATTCTTGAGCTGCTGGCCGAGATTGGGTTCGTCCTCGACGATCAGAACGCGCATTGCTGTCCCCTTTGGAATGTCAGCGGGTTGAGGCTCAATGGCCGGTGCGGCCGATGATTTGGCCGGAGCGGCCATCCACATCGACCCAGATGACGACGCCATCGCGCAGGAACTTCAACGTGTAAACGCCGCTTTCCCCCTCGAAATCGAAACCGAGGTACTGGCTGCCCCGCATCGTCGGCAGCACGCGCGCCTCGATTTCGCGCAAGGGGAGGATGCGGCCCTGCTGGCGCTGCCGCCACGCCTGCTGCTGGTCGCGCTGCTGCGCCGGCGCGGCAGACGCGAGCGGCGCTGCAAGCAGCAGCGGTAGTAGCAAGGCGGACAGCATCTTCATGGCGTGTCGCATAGGGGGCTCGCGTTGAACAGCCTGTGAATAGCCGGCGGCGCACGCGAACAGCAAAGCTGCTCGCGAGACGCCGCCAGGCCGGCCGGCGGGTCGGCTCAGCCGAACCCGTCCGACGACGCGGGATTTACTCCCGCGCCGGGTTTGAATGAGGTGATGCCCAAGCCACAAGAACCACCCCCAAACCGTTCGTGCCGAGCGAAGTCGAGGCACATGCGCTTCAGGCGGTCCCTCGACTTCGCTCGGGATGAACGGGGGAAGGGGAAGGTCGCGCCGCGGCAAAGCCGCGTCGTCGGACGGCGCTTGGGCGCCGCCGGCCGGGCGTGCGCCGGCCTTTGCTTTAGCTGCGCTAAAGCGTTAGGCGCACGCCATGCCCGCACCCATCCTCGCTTACGAAAATCTCGGTGTTATCCAAGGCTCCGGCTGGTTGTTCCGGGGGCTCGACATCAACGTCGGTCCGCGTGACCGGCTGGCACTGATCGGCCGCAACGGCGCCGGCAAGACCACCCTCCTCAAACTGCTCGCCGGCGTGATCGACAGCGACGAGGGGCGGCGCACGATCGTGCCCGGCACCCGCGTCGTCCTGCTCGAACAGGAACCGGACCTGCGCACCTTCCCGACGCTTGGCGATTACGTGATGGGCGGCGACAACCCGCCCTTGCAGTACGAAGCGGACGCGATCGCCGATCAGCTCGGCATCGACCTCTCCCGCGAATCCGCCTCCGCCTCGGGCGGTGAGCGCCGCCGCGCCGCGATCGTCCGTGCGCTCGCGCTCGACCCGGACGTGCTGCTGCTTGACGAGCCGACCAACCACCTCGACATCGCCGCGATCGACTGGCTGGAGGAATGGCTCAACCGCTTCCGGGGCGCGTTCGTCGTCATCAGCCACGATCGTACCTTCCTCACCCGCCTGACCAAGCAGACGCTGTGGCTCGACCGCGGGGCGATGCGGCGTGCGGAGATCGGCTTCGGCGGGTTCGAGGCGTGGACCGAACAGGTCTATGCCGATGAGGAACGCAACGCCCAGCGGCTCGACGCCCGGCTCAAGCTGGAGGAACATTGGCTGCTGCGCGGCGTCACCGGCCGGCGCAAGCGCAACCAGGGCCGCCTCACCAAGCTGATCGAGATGCGCGCCGAACGCGCCGCGATGGTCGGCCCGCAAGGCTCCGCCAACCTGACGATCGGCACCGACGACGCGCGCAGCAAGGTGGTGATCGACGCCAAGCATATCTCCAAGCGTTTCGGTGCCCGGACCATCATCGACGACCTGACGCTGCGCATCACGCGGAAAGACCGGATCGGCATCGTCGGCGCGAACGGCGCGGGCAAGTCGACGCTCATCAAGCTGCTTACCGGCACGCTGGAGCCGGACAGCGGCACCATCAAGTTCGCGCAGACGATCGAGGCGATCGTGATCGATCAGCAGCGCATCAAGATGGAACCGCAGAAGACGGTACGCGATGTGCTGGCCGATGGCGGCGACTGGGTGGAAGTGCAGGGGGTGCGCAAGCACGTCATCGGCTATCTCAAGGACTTCCTGTTCGACGGCCATATGATCGACGCGAAGATCGGCACGCTGTCGGGCGGCGAACGCTCGCGCCTGTTGCTGGCGCGCGAGTTCGCGCGGCCGTCCAACCTGCTGGTGCTGGACGAGCCGACCAATGATCTCGACCTCGAAACGCTCGATCTGTTGCAGGACGTGATCGGCGATTTCGACGGCACCGTGCTGATCGTCAGCCACGATCGCGACTTCCTCGACCGCACCGTCACGGTGACGCTCGGGCTGGACGGCTCGGGCACGGTCGACGTGGTGGCGGGCGGTTATGAGGATTGGGAGCGCCAGCGCCGCGAGAAGGCGCGCGGTGGCAAGCGCGAGAATCCGCGCAAGGTCCAGCCGACCGCACCGCCGCCGCCTACGCCGAAGGTCAAGCTCACCTACAAGGACCAGCGCGACTACGAACTGCTGCCCAAGCGCATAGAGGAACTCGACACGGCGATTGCCCGAGACGAGGCGCTGCTGGCGGACCCGGCGCTGTACTCGAAGGACTTTGCGAAATTCGAGATGCTGACCAAGGCGGTCGCCAAGGCCCGCGCGGATAAGGATACAGCGGAAATGCGCTGGCTGGAACTGGCGGAGATGGTCGGAGGGTGAGCAGTCGATGAGGCTGGCCGCAGTAGGCCGCTCCAACGTTGGCAGCGGCTACCCTATTTACGGTCGACGGGCGTGATCGCGGCGCCTTGGACTTTCCACAGCCGGTGATCGGGCGTCGTCACGAAGATCGACATGTGCATGCTGTACGAAGCGAAGACGTGTATTTCGGTAGGGACAGGATCAAGCAGGTCGTTGACCACAAAGCCGACCGGCTTGGCGCCGGCGGGTAACTTGGGCGCGGTCATGTTGATGCACCTGACGCTATAGGGGCGCGAGGCGAGAACCTGTCCGTCGGGTCCGATGATGACGCGAAAGTTGCCGCCGAGGGGATAGGTGCCCGCGTCCTGCTGCGCCGACAGAAGGTAGACCGCGACTGGCCCGCCTGAGCGTGACGGCAGGACGACCGTGTTGAACGGTGATGGCGTACAGGGCTTGTACGCGCGCTCCTTTGCCCGTTGTGCAGCGATATCCCGCGCTTTCGCCAGCGTGAGCTGCCGAGGCGTGAGCGCAACCGGCTGGTCCAGCAGCGTCTTCTGCTCGACCTTGCCGTTTCGGACGTCGGCGACGAAGAATGCCTGCGCGTGCGCCGTGTCGCCGTGATAATAGGTGACGTGCAATGTCTGCATGTCGATCGGTTCGACGATATAGCCGCCGCTACCCGTCAGCTGCTGTTTCGGCGCGGTCGCCCGCAGCGCGTCGGTGCTCACCCATGCGGCCCGGTCGAACGCATAGAGGATCTGGCCGAGACTGGAGGACTGTGCGATCCGCTGTTCGTCGGACGGTGCGGCGGGGGATGGTTCGACGCTCGGCGCAGGAGCAGGAGGACTGGCGAGAGCCTGAGCGGCGGTCACAGCCAGCATGATCGTCATCAGCACGCTAATCTCCCCTCAGCCGGACGTGTAACCCCGAAAGTCTTGCCTCTAGAACACCGCCGCCACCAACTGCCGGAACGCATCCGCGCGGTGGCTGATTGCGGCCTTCTCCTCCGCCGGCAGTTCCGCGAACGTCTCCTCGCGGCCGAACGGCACGAACACCGGATCGTAGCCGAACCCGATGCGCCCGCGCGGTGGCCAGGTCAGGTGCCCCTCCGCGCGGCCCTCGAACCACTGGACGTGGCCGTCGGGCCACGCCAGCGCCAGCGTGCAGACGAAATGCGCGTCGCGCGAGGCATCCGGCCCCTTGGCGGCCAGCGCATCCTCGACCTTTTGCATCGCCAGCGCCCAGTCGCGCCCGGTCGGCGTTTCCGCCCAGTTGGCGGTGTAGACGCCGGGGTCGCCACCCAGCGCATCCACGCACAGCCCGCTGTCGTCGGCGAGCGCGGGCAGGCCGGACAGATCGGCGGCGGTGAGCGCCTTCAGTTCGGCATTGGCGACGAAGGTGGTGCCGGTCTCCTCCGGCTCGGGCAGGTCGAGCTCCTTCGCCGACACCGCGTCGATGCCATAGGGCGCGAGCAGCGCGCGGATCTCGCGCACCTTGCCCTCGTTGTGGCTGGCGATGACGAGCTTGCCGGGGGCGAGCTTGCGGATCGCCTGTGGCACCACCTCGTCCGTCATTTCGCCACCGCGCGCGCCTGTGCCGCGAAGATATCCGCGCAGCCCATGCGCGCCAGCCGCAACAGCCGGAGCAGCGCCTCCTCGTCATAGGTCGCGCCCTCCGCCGTCGCCTGCACCTCGGCGATGTTGCCGCCTTCGAGCAGCACGAAATTGGCGTCCGCGTCGGCGTTCGAATCCTCGTCGTAATCGAGGTCGAGCACCGGCGTGCCGTTATAGATCCCGCACGAAATCGCCGCGACCTTCTGAGTCAGCGGGTCGGCGGTGAGTTTCCCTTGCGCCAGCAGTCCATCGATCGCGAGCCGCAGCGCCACCCACGCGCCCGAGATCGAGGCGGTGCGCGTGCCGCCATCGGCCTGGATCACGTCGCAATCGAGCACGATCTGACGTTCGCCGAGCAGCTTGAGGTCGGTGACGGCCCGCAGCGACCGCCCGATCAGCCGCTGGATTTCCTGCGTGCGCCCGGACTGCTTGCCCTTCGCCGCTTCGCGGCTACCGCGGGTGTGCGTCGCACGCGGCAACATGCCGTATTCCGCCGTCACCCAGCCTTCGCCGCGCCCGCGCAGGAACGGCGGCACCTTCTCCTCGACCGAGGCCGTGACCAGCACCTTGGTCTCGCCGAAGCCGATTAGCACCGACCCTTCGGCGTGTTTGGTGAAGCGCGGTTCGATCGTGATCGCGCGCATCTGGTCTGGGGTGCGGCCGGATGGGCGCATGAATATTCTCCGTTAAAAAAGCTGGGGCAAGCCGTATCGCTGCGCCGGGAGCGTGTCACCCCTTCTTGCGCCACGCTTCGTCCGGATGACTTTGCCGGTTGAGCGGCGCGCGATCCTACCCCACATAGCCACCATGCCCGCCGCCCCGCTCACCGACCTGAACGATCGCGCCCGCGACGTCTTCCGCGTGGTGGTGGAAAGCTATCTCAACACCGGCGCGCCGATCGGGTCGCGCACCATCGCGCACCTCTCCGGCCTCAACCTGTCGCCCGCCTCGATCCGCAACGTGATGCAGGATCTGGAGGAGGCCGGCCTGCTCGCCGCGCCGCACACCAGCGCGGGGCGGATGCCGACCGAAACGGGCTTGCGGCTGTTCGTCGACGGCATGATGCACGCGATGGAACCCTCGGCCGAGGAGCGTGCGGCGATTGAATCGCGTATTCAGCAGGCCGGACCGGTCGAGGAGGCGCTCGCCGCCACCACCGCCGCGCTGTCCGGCCTGTCGGCATGCGCGGGGCTGGTGCTGGTACCCAAGCGCGAGCTGGTGCTGCGCCAGATGAGTTTCGTGCCGCTGTCGGCCGAAAAGGCTCTCGCAGTGCTGGTCGGCGCAGACGGATCGGTGGAGAACCGGGTGGTCGAACTGCCGCCGGGCGTGTCGATCCCGGCGCTGATCGAGGCGGGCAATTACATGACCGCTATGCTCGGCGGCCTTACCCTCGGCGAGGCACGCCAGCGCATCGAGCGCGAGATGGCGGAGGAACGCGCGCTGGTCGACGGTGCCGCGCGTGCGCTGATCGAACAGGGGCTGGCGGTGTGGAGCGAGGATGGCGACCGCCGTCCGGTGCTGATCGTGCGCGGGCAGGGCCGGCTGATCGATGCCGCCGCCGCTGCCGATCTCGAACGGATCAGCGATCTGCTCGATGATCTGGAGGGCAAGCAGGAGATTGCTCGGCTGCTCGACAGCGCCAGCGCGGGTGACGCGACGCGCATCTTCATCGGGGCGGAGAACAAGCTGTTCTCGCTGTCGGGCTCGTCGGTGATCGCCAAGCCGTTTCGGGGATTGGACGGTCGCGTGGTCGGGGTCGTGGGCGTGATCGGCCCGACTCGGTTGAACTATGCGCGCGTTGTCCCCATGGTTGATTTCACTGCCGCGACACTCGCGCGGCTCATGGGTTAAAGTAACCGGGACTGTATGATGATCGAAGAAAACGCCACCGAAGCCGCCGCCGATCTGCGCGAGGAAACCGCCGAGGCGTCGCCCGAACTCGCCGAGCATGATCGCACGAACGCGCTAGAGGCCGAACTTGCCGAGGCCAAGAAGGCGGTGCTCTATGCCCATGCCGAGGCGCAGAACGTCCGCCGCCGCGCCGAGAAGGAAGCCGCCGACGCGCGCGCCTATGCCGCCACCTCGTTTGCGCGCGATCTGCTGTCGGTTGCCGACAATCTCGAACGGGGTCTGGCGACGATCCCCGCCGAACTGCGCGCGGACGACAAGTTCAAGGCGCTGGTGACTGGCCTGGAGGCGACCGGCCGCGAGCTGGAATCGGTGTTTCAGCGCCACGGCATCAAGAAGATCGTTGCGATGGGCGAGAAGCTCGACCCCAACTTCCACCAGGCGATGCTCGAAATGCCGAGCGACAAGGAGCCGGGCACCGTCGTGCAGGAGATGCAGGCCGGCTACGTCATCAAGGACCGCCTGCTCCGCCCGGCGCTGGTCGCGGTGGCGAAGGCGGGTTAACCTCTATTCAGATCGGCGACCAGTGAATCCCAACCCAAATCTGGTCGCCGAGCGGCCGAGCTTCGTCACCCATCTCGAATGTTCGATGACGGGGGAACGCTACGAGGCGGACCAGCTTCACGGCCTGTCCCGCGCGGGCAAGCCGCTGCTGGTGCGCTATGATCTTGACGGCGTCCGCGCCGCCGCGCCGCGCGCGATGGTGGAGGCGCGGCCGACCGATCTGTGGCGGTGGCGCGAATTGCTGCCGGTGCGGCACCCGCGCGATATTGTCAGCCTGGGCGAGATCGAGACGCCGCTGATCCCGCTCGCCAAATCCGGCGGGCCGAACGTGCTGGTCAAGGACGAGGGGCGCTTGCCGACCGGATCGTTCAAGGCGCGCGGCCTCGTCATGGCGGTATCGATGGCGAAGGCGCTCGGCGTCACCAAGATCGCGATGCCGACCAACGGCAACGCCGGTGCCGCGCTCGCCGCCTACGCTACGCGCTGCGGGATCGAAACGATCGTGCTGTGCCCGGACGATACGCCCGAGATCAACGTCCGTGAGATCGCGATGCAGGGCGCGCGCGTGTACCGCGTCAACGGCCTGATCGACGATTGCGGCGCGATCGTCGCGCGTGGCGCGGCGGAGGGGCGCTGGTTCGACTTCTCGACCCTCAAGGAGCCGTATCGCATCGAAGGCAAGAAGACGATGGGCCTCGAGCTCGCCGCGCAACTCCGCTGGGAGCTGCCCGATGCGATCTTCTATCCCACCGGCGGCGGCACCGGCCTGATCGGCATGTGGAAGGCGTTTGCCGAGATGGAAGCGCTCGGCTGGATCGGCCCGAAGCGCCCCAAGATGTTCGCGATCCAGGCGAGCGGCTGCGCGCCGATCGTCCGTGCGTTCGAAGCCGGCGTCGAACATGCCGAGCGTTGGGAGGATGCCTCCACCGTGGCGGCCGGCATCCGCGTACCGCGCGCGGTCGGCGATTTCCTCATCCTGCGCGCGGTGCGCGAAAGCGGCGGGCAGGCGATGGCGGTGGGCGACCCGGCGATCCTGCGCGCGGTCGACGATGCCGCGCGCAAGGACGGCCTGCTGCTTTGCCCAGAAGGCGGCGCGACGCTCGCCGCCTATCGTGAGGCGTTGCGGCTCGGGCTGATCGATGAGGAGGAAAGCGCGGTGCTGTTCAACTGCGCGACCGGGCTGAAATATCCGATGCCGGATGCGAGCAAGACACTCGACCGGCATCAGCCGATCGATCTCGCCACGCTATAGCCTGCGGTGGCGGTGCGTAGCCGCGCGCTCGGCAGACGTTGCTGGCGCGTAGGCCGCGTTTTTTGATGCATAGCCTGACGATTTGCGACGCTACCAGTCGCCGCGCGCCGCCATCCATAGGCTCACCGCCGCCGCCGCCGCGGTGTCGGCACGAAGGATGCGCGGGCCGAGCGTCACGCCCACCGCGCCCGGCATCGCGCGGATCGCGTCGCGCTCGGCATCGTCGAAGCCACCCTCCGGCCCGATCAGGATCGCCGCCGCTGCCGGCCCATCCCGCATCGCCGCCAGCGCCGGCACGCCGCCCGCCTCGTCCGCGAAATACAGCGTCCGCCCCGCCGGCCAGTCGCGCAGCAGCGCCGCCAGCTTCACCGGCTCGGCAAGCTCTGGGACGGCGGTGCGCCCGCATTGCTCCGCCGCCTCGATCATATGCGCCTGCAAGCGTTCGAGATTCAGTCGGTCCACCACCGTGCGGCGCGTAAGCGTCGGCACCAACCGCGCCACCCCCAACTCGCACGCCTTTTCTACCAGCCAGTCGACCCGCCCCTTTTTCAGCGGGGCGGCGCACAGCCACAGATCCGGCACATGCTCGCGCGGGCGCAACTGCTCGGTCACGTCGAGGATCAGGTCACGCTTGCCGACGGTATTCGCCACTCCCAGCCACTCGCCCGAAACGCCATCGAACAGCTTGACCGGATCACCCACCTTGGTTCGCATCACCGAGATGAGGTAATGCGCCTGCGGCCCCTCGATCCGCACCTGTCCCGGCCCAAGCGGCGCGGCGACGAACAGCCGCGGCGTCGATTGCGGCGGCCACGCCGGAGTGGCGACCATCAGCGTTTCTTGCCCTGGTGGCGGATGTTCGCCGGTCGCCCGCGCTTCTTGATAACGCGGGTCTGGCGGGGTTCGGGGGCAGGGCGGCTCGCGCCCTCGACCATCTCGAAACGCAACGCGCCCGATACCGGGTTCGATTCCGCCAGCCGGAGTTGCAGCCGCATGCCGCTGGCATATTCGGTGCCGGTCTCCTCGCCGACCAGCCGCCGCCCCGCCTCGTCATAGCGGAAATATTCGCGGCCAATGTCGCGCACCGGCATCAGCCCATCGCCGCCGATCCCCTCGACGCTTGCGAAGAAGCCGAAGCTCGCCACGCCGGTGATGCGCACGTCGACCACCTCGCCGATGCGGGTGGCGAGGAACGCCGCGACATAGCGGTCGATCGTGTCGCGTTCCGCCTCCATCGCGCGGCGTTCCAGCATCGAGATCGACTGGCCGATCTTCTCCATCGCCGCCGCCTCGCCTGCAGTCAGCCCGCCATCGCCGAGCTTGTACGCATCGACCAGTGACCGGTGCACGAGCAGATCGGCATAGCGGCGGATCGGCGAGGTAAAGTGCGCGTAACTGCCGAGCGCCAACCCGAAATGCCCGTGATTGTCGGGTGCATAATAGGCCTGCGTCTGCGTACGCAGCACCTGCTCCATGATCTGCGGGCGGAAATCGACCTCGCCGACTTTCTCGAGGATGTGGTTGAACGTGCCCGGTCGGATCACCTGCCCAAGCGCGAACTCGACGCCGAAGGTCTTGAGGTAATCCTTGAGCGCGATCAGCTTCTCGCGGCTGGGCGGTTCGTGCACGCGGTACATGACGGGTGCCTTCTTCGCCTCCAGCGCCTTGGCGGCGGCGACGTTGGCGGCGATCATATAATCCTCGATCAGCATATGCGCATCGAGCCGTTCGCGCGGTGCGACCGAGAGGATGCGGCCCTTCTCGTCTAGCATCACGCGCCGTTCGGGCAGATCGAGATCGAGCGGCGCACGCGCCGCCCGCGCCTTGGACAGCGCTTTCCAGCAGCCCCACAGCGGCGTCAGGATCGGCAGCAACGCATCGTCTTCGCGCGCCGCGTCGATGCTCGCCTGCGCATCCTCATAGGCGATATTGGCGACCACCCGGATCACCGCGCGCGTGAAGCGCCACGTCGACAGCGTGCCGTTCGCAGCGATGCGCAAGTGGCAGACCAGCGCGGCGCGATCGACACCCTCCTTCAGCGAACAGATATCGGCGGACAGTTCCTCCGGCAGCATCGGCACGACGCGATCGGGGAAATACGCACTGTTGCCGCGCCGCCGCGCTTCCTTGTCGATCGCTGCACCCGGCCGCACGTAGAAGCTGACGTCGGCGATCGCGACGATCGCCTGCCAGCCGCCGGGATTGGCGGGATCGTCATCGGGGGCGGCCCACACCGCGTCGTCATGGTCGCGCGCGTCGGCGGGGTCGATCGCGACGATCGGCAGGTGGCGGAGGTCTTCGCGGCCGTCCCCGAGAGGCTGCGCGGCAACGCGGTGCGCTTCCTCGATCGCCTCGGGCGCGAACACGGTCGGGATGCCGAGCTTGTGGATCGCGATCATCGAGAAACTGCGCGGCGCAAACGGATCGCCGAGCACCTCGGTCACGCGCGCGGTGATGCGCGGTGGGCGCCCAGCTTTCTCCGCCAGCACGAGATCGCCGGGCTTGGCACCGCCTGCGTCGGACACCTGAAACTCGCGCCGCTCCTTCTTCTCGACGCCTTGCAGCCAGAGCTTGCCGTTTTCCTCATGCAGCACGCCGAGGATCAGTTCCTCACCGCGCGCCAGGCTTTTCATCGGGTGTGCGATCCAGCCGTTCCCCGCTTCCTCGGTCCGCGCCAGCACGCGATCGCCCACCGCGAGCGCGCCGTTCTTGCGTTCGCGCACGCGCAGCCGGGGGGCGGGCGTCTCCGCCTCCCACTTCTCCGGCACCGCCCACACGTTGCCGCCGTCATCGACATCGGCGATGCGCAACACCGTCACCTTGGGCAAGCCACCGAGTTTGTGGAAGGCGCGACCCGGTGCGCTGTCGATCAGGCCTTCGTCGGCCATGTCCTTGAGCAGCGCCTTCAGCGCAATCTTGTCCTGCGCCGACAGGCCGAAGGCGCGCGCGATCTCGCGCTTGCCGGCGGGCGTGGGCGAGGTGGTAATGAAGTCGAGGATCTGCTCGCGCGTGGGCAGGCCGGGGGTAGGGCGTTTGGGCATCTAGCGGAGATAGGGTGCTTAGGCGCCCGCGTCACCTTTTCCGTCCGACCCATCCGAGTGCGCGAGATGCTGCGCCACCAGCCGCGCCAGCAACGTCGCGGGGAACAGGTGGCCGAACACCGACTCCAGATTGGCGAGGCTGCGCGCCAGCGGGTGCACCGGCACGATATCGCCATAGCCGCTGGTGGTGATCGTGGTGAGGCTGAAATACGTCAGCGCGGCGGTGCGCTCGCCCGGCCCCGCCGCGAAGACGTGCCCGTCCGCCATGACGATCCCGCCCGGCGCATGCGCGTCGATCAACGCATAGGCGATCGCGAACAGCGACGCGACGTTGAGGTACACCAGCACCGCGCCGCGTAGCCGATGCGCCGTCACCCGGCCAGGGCCGAACGCGTGCCGCGCGATCAGCGCCGTCACCATCGCGTTGAACACGAATGCGGTCAGCGCGATGACGGCATGCATCGGCGTCGCGCCGATCCCCATCGCGTGCTCGCCGACGATCGGCCCGACCGCGAGCAGCGCGAGTGCCGCCAGCAATATGCCTTGCGTCATCCGGTTGTGCGCCAGCACCGCGACCGAGACGGCTGCGAAGACCAGATGCCCGGCGTCCAGCACGACATGCAGGGCTGGGTGCTGGCCCGACAACGGGATTGCGATGAACAAGGTCACCACTTGCACGATGAGCAGCGCGGTCATCGCACGATCGGCATGGGGAAGCGGGGCGGTGGCGTCCGGTGGGGGTGGCGCGAGAGCGGGCAAGCGGGGTTCCTCGGGCAGTGGCGCGCTGGCGCTATCCGCCAGGCGTGGCGAACCGCAGATGAACGAGGTGGCGCGCGCGCAACAGAAAGGGCGCCCGAATTGCTCCGGGCGCCCTGTCTGTTGTGGGCCCGACGTGGGCAAAGCTCGCGTCGTCGCTCGTCGCTACGCGAGCCTGGCCGAGCGAACGCGTCCGCTTTGCGGATCGGCGCGGATCGCTCCGCGCCTCACGTTCACCTCAGGCGCTGTAATACATATCGAACTCGACCGGGCTCGGCTGCATCTCCCAGCGATACACCTCTGCCCACTTCAGTTCCATGTACGCGTCGATCTGGTCCTGCGTGAACACGCCGCCCTTGAGAAGGAACTCATGGTCGGCGGCGAGGCTCTCGAGTGCTTCGCGCAGCGAGCCGCACACGGTCGGCACCAGCGACAGTTCGGCCGGCGGCAGATCGTACAGGTTCTTGTCCATCGCCTCACCGGGATGGATCTTGTTCTGGATGCCGTCGAGGCCCGCCATCAGCAGCGCCGAGGTGCCGAGATAGGCGTTGGCGAGCGGATCGGGGAAGCGGAACTCGACACGCTTCGACTTGGTGCCGGCACCGTAGGGAATGCGGCACGATGCCGAGCGGTTGCGCGCCGAATAGGCGAGCAGCACCGGCGCCTCAAAGCCCGGCACCAGCCGCTTGTAGCTGTTGGTGGTCGGGTTGGTGAAGGCGTTGATGGCCTTGGCATGCTTGATGACGCCGCCGATGAAGTACAGGCAGGTGTCCGACAGGCCGGCATAGCCGTTGCCGGCAAACGTATTTTCGCCCTTGTTCCAGATCGACATATGGACGTGCATGCCGGAGCCGTTGTCCATCTTGATCGGCTTGGGCATGAACGTCGCGGTCTTGCCGTAAGCCTGCGCGACCATCTTCACGACATACTTGTAGATCTGGATGCGGTCGCACGTCTCGACCAGCTTGCCGAAGGTGAGGCCCAGCTCATGCTGACCACCGGCCACCTCGTGATGGTGCTTGTCCATCGGCAGGCCCATCTCGATCAGCGTCGAAACCATTTCCGCACGGATATCGGTGGTGACGTCGACCGGGCCGACCGGGAAGTAACCGCCCTTGGCACGCGGACGGTGGCCGAGGTTGCCGCTCTCGTAGCTGGTGCCGGTGTTGGTCGGCAGTTCGGTGTCGTCGACCTTGTAGAAGCTGCCGGCATAGGTCGTGTCGAACTGCACGCTGTCGAACATAAAGAACTCGGGCTCAGGGCCGACATAGATCGTGTCGCCGAGGCCGGTTTCCTTGACATACGCCTCGGCACGCTTCGCGGTCGAACGCGGATCGCGCGTGTAGAGCGAACCATCCGACGGTTCGACGATGTCGCACACCACGATCAGCATCGGCGTCGCCGAGAACGGATCGACGTAAACCGCGTCGAGATCCGGCTTCAGGATCATGTCCGATTCGTTGATCTCCTTCCAGCCCTCGATCGAGGAGCCGTCGAACATGAGGCCGTCGGTCAGCTCGTTCTCGCCGATGACGCTCGCGCACATCGTCAGGTGGTGCCAGGCACCTTTAGGGTCGGTGAAACGGACATCGACCCACTCGATCTCCTGGTCCTTGATCATCTTCAGGACGTCGTTTGCGGAATTCGCCATATGCCCCAACCTTTCTGGTTCTCTTAAAGATCCGGCTGGTGCCGGAGAATCAATGTTGCTCCCGGAGGAGCGTTGCCTGTCACACTATGCTGCGATGCGTCAAACGCCGATCGTCAGATCGCGTCCTCATTGCGCTCGCCGGTGCGGATGCGCAGCACCGTTTCGACCGGGATGACGAAGATCTTGCCGTCGCCGATGCGGCCGGTCTGCGCGGCGGCGGCGATCGCCTCGACCACGCGGTCGGCGATGCCATCCTCGACCACGACCTCCAGCTTCACCTTGGGCAGAAAATCGACGACGTATTCGGCGCCGCGATACAGTTCGGTATGGCCCTTCTGCCGCCCAAAGCCCTTTGCCTCGGTCACGGTGATGCCCGATACGCCGACTTCGTGCAGCGCCTCCTTAACCTCGTCCAGCTTGAACGGCTTGATGATCGCTTCGATCTTCTTCACGCAAACGCCCCCGGTCTCTCGTACGCACGACACTTGCGCCGTGCCTTACAACAAACGTGCCACTCGCCGCCCTGCCGGGGAAGGCCGAAAATACGCCAGCAATGACATTACCAAATGCCTAACGCGCACGCAGCCGGTGCGCCGCTGCCGCATTTTACGGCAGCGGGCAAGGGGCCATCAGTACGGCGGGCGATCGAACCCGCCGGGGCTGCCGGTGAAGATCTCGCAACCATCCTCGGTAATGCCGATCGAATGTTCGAACTGCGCGGACAGCGAACGGTCGCGCGTCACCGCCGTCCAGCCGTCGTCGAGCAGCTTCACGTCGGGGCGGCCGATGTTGATCATCGGTTCGATCGTGAAGATCATGCCTGGCTTGAGCTCGGGGCCAGTACCCGGCCGGCCGACATGCACCACCTCTGGCGCATCGTGGAACATGCGTCCGACACCATGCCCGCAGAAATCGCGTACCACGCCGTAGCGATGGCTCTCGGCATGGCGCTGGATGACATGGCCGACATCGCCCAAAAAGTTGCCGGGCTTGGCCTGTGCGATACCGAGCATCAGGCATTCGTAGGTTACGTCGACCAGTCGCTTCGCCTTGATCGGCACATCGCCGATCAGATACATCCGGCTGCTGTCGCCATGCCAGCCGTCGAGCAGCGGCGTCACGTCGACATTGACGATATCGCCCGATTTCAGGGTTTTCTCGCTGGGGATACCATGGCAGACTACGTGGTTGATCGAGATGCAGCTCGAATGCGTATAGCCGCGATAGCCGAGCGTCGCCGGCACCGCGCCATGATCGAGCGTGAAGGTGCGGACCAGATCGTCGATTTCCGCAGTGGTGACGCCCGGCACCATGTGCGGCACGATCATGTCGAGCATGGCGGCGGCGAGTTGCCCGGCGCGGCGCATGCCTTCGAAGGCTTCGGGGCCATGCAGCTTGATCGCGCCGGTGCGGCCGGTGTCGGTTTCGGGCGTAACGGTGATATAGTCGGTCATCGGGGCGATATAGCAATGCATCGCAGGCTTTGCGAGATCGCAGCGGGCGGCTATGCCGGTTGCCATGAACGAGCGCATCTGGACGGCCGCACTGGCGGTGATCGGCGATGAAATCCTGTCCGGCCGCACGCAGGACAAGAACATCGCCCAACTGGCGAGTTGGCTGAACGTGCAGGGCATCCGCCTCGCCGAAGTGCGGGTCGTGCCCGACAAGACCGACGCGATCGTCGAGGCGGTCAATGCGCTGCGGGCCCGCAACGATTACCTGTTCACCACCGGTGGCATCGGCCCGACACACGACGACATCACCGTCGATGCGATCGCGGCGGCTTTGGGCGTGGACGTGGTGTATCATCCGGATGCGGTGGCGACGCTGGACGCCTATTACGAAACGCGCGGCGGCCTGACCGACACGCGCAAGCGCATGGCACGCGTGCCAGAAGGGGCGGGGCTGATCGAGAACCGCATGTCCGGCGCGCCCGGCATCCATATCGAGAACATCTACGTGATGGCGGGGGTGCCGCACATCACCGCCGGCATGCTCGACGCGCTGACCGGCACGCTGGAGGGTGGCCGCCCGGTGGTGTCCGGCACGATCGGCGCGTGGGTCGCGGAAAGCGAGATCGCCGAGCTGCTCGCAAAGACCGAACGCGCGTTCGCGGGCGTGTCGATCGGCAGCTACCCGTTCTTCCGCGACGGGCGGACCGGCGCGAACTTCGTGGCGCGGGCAACCGACCGGGCGGTGGTGGATGCGTGTCTTGCGGAGTTGACGGCGCAGTTGGAGGCGCTGGGCGTGGCGGTGGTAGCCGGCGGAATTTAGCGGTCGTACGCTGCGGGCGGCACGTCCGCGTTCGTCCAACTCCGGACACAATCGAGCGGCATTGCCGTTCCACGTTGCAGCCACGATCGTGTCGATGCATCGTGTGGCATCTGGTTATGTCAGGATGTGCAGGCATGATGCGCGGTTTGATGCTGGCGGTGGTTTGCCTGTTGATCGGCGCTGCGCCAGCAGAGGTGCCACTCGGCAAATTTCAGACCTGGTTTGGGTCGAGCCGAATAGCCACCGACTTTGTTTCAGACGGGGTGAAGGTGCATGTAGAGGCTTTGCCGTGTCCTGCCCGACCGATCGGGGAGAGTACCTGTGGCTTCGAGGGATTCAATAACCAAGCTGCGGTAACCGTGACTGGTCCGCGCTCGGCATCGTTGACGGTGACTACGGACCCGCAAGGTTCCTACGCCCGCATCGCAGTGGTGCGGTTCAGCCGCAACGATGCCCGTTCGGGCGTTATCATAGAAAGCCAGTCCGGCGGCTCGGGTGGCAACCTGACGGCTCAAGTGCTGATCCCCGAGGAGGATGGCTACCGTGCTGTCGACGTGGGTCAACACCACGGATCAGTTCTTGAGGGGGAGTTGGCGGATTTTCCGAGGGACGTGTCTGGGGATGGCATCGTCGACCTTAAACTGGAAGATGGTGCGTTCGACTCGGCTTTCGGCTGCAACGCCTGCACGCCTCGTCCACCTAGACTGTTGGCGGTAAAAGATGGCAAAGTCGTCGATGAAAGCCGCGATCCGGCGCTGCGTCCGGTGTTTGCCAAGGATATGGCGAGGCTCGCGCCGATATGCCTGTCGAAGGCTTCAGATAGAAATGGTGCCTGCGCCGCTTATGTAGCGGATGCCGCGCGAGCCGGGCGCTTCAACGAAGCCTGGGCTGCGATGCTGAAGCACTACCAGCGCGATCAGCAGTGGGGGCAGCCCTGTAGTGTTCCGGTTGCCGCACAAGTAAATGGCCGCTGCCCACCGGGCGGCCGTGAAACCTTCCCCGATGCTCTCCGTGCCTTTCTCATCAGGACGGGTTACCTCCCTCAGCCGACATCAGCTTCGGACCGTGCGTCGTCGAAAAGCTGAAACGCGGCTAATTCCCGAAATCCGCCACTGGCGTGCGTGCTGCTACAACAGCTTATCGAGCGTGATCGGCAAATCACGCACCCGCTTACCAGTCGCATTGTAGATCGCGTTCACTATCGCCGCCGCCGTGCCGGTGATGCCGATCTCACCAATGCCGTGCGCCCCCATCGGCGTATGCGGGTCAGCGATGTCGGTCCAGATCACGTCGATCTCCGGCACGTCCATCTGCACCGGCACATGATATTCGGCGAGACTGGGGTTCATCACCCGTCCGTTGCGTTCGTCGAACTGCGTTTCCTCCATCAGCGCGAGGCCGAGCCCCATGATGATGCCGCCACGAAACTGGCTGCGCGCGGTCTTGGGGTTGAGGATGCGCCCGCAGTCGAACGATCCGAGAATGCGGGTAACGCGTGGCTCGCCGGTCACGGTGTTGACGCGCACTTCGCAGAACACAGCGCTGTGCGAGTGCATTGACCAGTGCTGCGTCTCCAGCGGCATCGGCGGTTCGGCGATGACCGAGATCGTATCGCGGGCGGCACGTGCCAGGATCGAGGCATAGCTTTCGTGGCGTTCCGGCTCGTCCGCCTTGCACAGCCCGCCGTCACGGCTGGCGAGCTCGTCCGGCTTCAGCCCGGCGAGCGGTGAGTCATTACCTGCCGCCTTGAGCAGTTCGGCCACCAGCGCATTGTACGCGGCGATGACCGATGCGCCGATCGCGGCGGTCTGCTGCGATCCGCCCGCTAGCACCACGCCGGGCAGCGTCGAGTCGCCGTAGTTGAAGGTGATGTCCGCCATGCCCAAGCCGAGCCGTTCCGCCGCGACCTGCGTCTGCGCTGTGGCGGTGCCCATACCCATTTCATGCGCGGCGATATCGATGGTGGCGTGGCCGTCGCGGTTCAGCGTGATCCGTGCGGCACCACCCGGCATCCGGTAATAGGGGTAGGTTCCGGTCGCGCAGCCCATGCCGACCAGCCATTCGCCGTCGCGTATCGCGCCCGGCGTGGCGTCACGTCGGCTCCAGCCGAACCGCTCCATGCCGTCGCGCCACATCTTCTCGACGTGGCGGGCTGAGAAGGGCAGGCCAGTTGTCGGGTCGTTCTCCGGCTCATTGCGCAGGCGCAACGCGATCGGGTCGATCCCTGTCGCCTCGGCGAGTTCGTCCATCGCCACCTCCAGTGCGAACGTACCGACCGCCTCGCCCGGCGCGCGCATGAAGGTGTTGCTGAGCATGTCGATCTCCACCGTGTCGACGTGCAGCAGCACGGACTCGGCGGCATAGACGCTGCGGGCAGGCAGGATGAACGGCTCCGGCATCGCGTTGGCGGCGGTCTTGGCGGTTACGCCACTATGGATCAGCGCGGTCAGCTTGCCGTCCAGGTCTGCGCCGAGCGCGACCCGTTGCTCGGTGAGCGATCGCCCGCCAACGATACGGTATACGCCCTCGCGCGACAGCACGAGCCGCACCGGTCGGCCGGCGAACTTCGCCGCCGCCGCCGCGATCGCCTGATGCTGCCACAGGCACTTGCCGCCAAATCCGCCGCCGACGAACGGGGACGTGACGACGACCTGCTCCTCGGCGATGCCGAACATCTGCGCGATCGACCATGCGGTATGCGCGACCAGTTGCGAGGCGTCGTGGATGCGCAGGGTCTCGCCCTCCCACGCGCAGGTGACGCCGTGCAGCTCGATTGCATTGTGGTTGTGGCGCGGCGTGCGGTAGGTCGCATCGACCTTCACCGACGCTTCGGCCAGTGCCGCCTCGGCATCACCGACTGCATTGTGGAGCGGCTCACCCATGAACTGCGCGACCTGCGTACCGCGTGCGACCGCCTCGGCGAAGTCGGTCTGTGCGGGTTCCTCGGCATAAGTCGCCTGGATCAGCGCCTTGGCATGGTCCGCCTGTTCCTGCGTTTCGGCGAGGACGAGTGCGACCGGTTGGCCGTTCCAGTGGATGCGGTCATCCTGCATCACTGGCAGCGTGTCGCCACCGGCGGCCTTCTGGCTCGACATGAACGCAGGCGGGGGCTGGAGACGCGGGGCGTTGCGGTACGTCATGACCGCGATCACGCCGGCTGCGGCTTCCGCCGCCTCGGTATCGATCGCAACGATACGACCCTTGGCGATCGTGCTGTAGGCGAGCGCCGCATAGGCGAGCCCCTCCAGCGGAACCTCCGCCGCGAACCGCGCCGCACCCGCCACCTTGAGCGGCCCGTCGATGCGCGAAACGGGCTTGCCGACATGGCCGTGTTGATGCGCGATCAGCGGATCGGGCTTGCCGCCTGGCATCCAACTATCGGGTGCAAGCGCGACCGCTTTGGCCATGCCCTTCTGCACGAGCCCTTGCGCAACCGCTTTGGTGTCGTCGAGGATGCTCATGCGCGGTCTCCTGCCAGTTCGGTCAGCGTCGCTATGGTGACGCGACGTGCAAGCTCGATCTTGAAGCCATTGTCCTTTAGCGGGCGTGCCCCGGCGAGTTCTGCGTCGATAGCCGCCGCGAAGCTCGCCGCGGTCGCAGGCTTGCCGCACAACTCTGCTTCCGCCGCGAAGGCTCGCCACGGTTTGTGCGCTACCCCGCCAAGGGCGAGTCGCACGTTCTTGACCTGCCCGTCCTCAACCGCGATCGCCGCCGCCACCGAAACAAGCGCGAAGGCGTAACTCGCCCGGTCGCGCACCTTGCGGTAGGTTGAATGTGCCGCGAACGGCAGGGGTGGCAATTCGATTGCGGTGACAAGCTCGCCGGGCGCGAGCACCGTCTCCACGTCCGGCCGGTCACCCGGCAGCCGGTGGAACTCGGCCAACGGCACGCTGCGCTCGCCCGCGTCGCTGCGTAGATGCACCACCGCGTCGAGGGCCGTCAGCGCCACCGCCATATCCGACGGATGCGTCGCTACGCACGCTTCCGATGCGCCGAGGATAGCATGGATACGGTTAAATCCTTCACGCGCGTCGCAGCCTTGCCCCGGCACCCGCTTGTTACAGCGCGATCCCTCGGTATCGTAGAAATAGGTGCAGCGCGTGCGCTGGAGCAGATTGCCCGCGACCGTCGCCATATTGCGAATCTGCGCGCTTGCCCCGGCGACGATCGCACGCGTTAACACCGGGTAGCGATCCCGCACCAGCCGATGCTCCGCCACCGCGGTGTTGCGCGCGGCGGCGCCGATCCTCAGCCCGCCGCCTTCCGTCTCGACGATCGCGTGGTCGAGCGCAGTCACGTCGACCAGGACCTCCGGGCGTTCGATCGTCTCGCGCATCAGATCGACGAGGTTGGTGCCGCCGCCAAGGCACTTGGCGGACGGCACGGCGATGGCGCGGACGGCCTCGGCGACGTCACCCGCACGCTCGAAGCGGAACGGGGTCATGCCGCAACCTCCGCGAAGGCATGCTCGATGGCATCGACGATGCCGTTGTGTGCGCCGCAGCGGCAAAGGTTGCCGCTCATCCGTTCGCGCAATTCGTCACGGCTGAGCGCGATCGTCTCCGCGCCGAGATCTTCGGTGACATGGCTGGGCACGCCGCGCCGCACCTCCTCTACCATCGCGATTGCCGAGCAGATCTGCCCCGGCGTGCAATAGCCGCACTGAAAGCCGTCATGCTCGACGAACGCCTGTTGCAGCGGATGCAGCACGCCCGGCGTGCCGATCCCCTCGATCGTTGTCACCGATCGCCCCTCGAACTGCACCGCCAGCGCAAGACACGAAAGGATGCGCTCACCATCGACCAGCACCGTGCACGCGCCGCAAGCACCCTGGTTGCAGCCCTTCTTGGTACCCGGCAGGTGCAAATCCTCCCGCAACAAATCGAGCAGCGAGACGCGCGGATCGGTCGGCGCCGCCACCTCGCGGCCATTAACGGTGATGGACACGGACGCCTCCCAACGTGCGAACGCACCGAAGCGGAGCGATCGTTACGGCTGCAACGTCCAGCAATGGATCTGGTGCCGAGGCGCATTGACGGCAGCGCACGGGCCGGGCAAACGGGCGGTATCGCGGGTGTAGCTCAATGGCAGAGCAGAAGCTTCCCAAGCTTACGACGAGGGTTCGATTCCCTTCACCCGCTCCAACCTTTCATCACCGGTCCCCTCAGTCGCGGCGGCCTTGCGCGAACGGTCCGATCATCGTGCCGACGAATCCGCCCGCGCTGGCGGTGCTGAGGTTGGTGGCGTCTACGCCGGTGGCGACTGGCACCCACCGCGCGCCCTGCGCGTAAGCAAAATCGTAACGGCCACCATGTGCGGCGATGCGCAGGCGTACTGCGCCCGCAGGCACCGGGCGCTCGGCAATGGTTACGCCGTCGCGCGGGTCCTGCTTGCCGGCCCGGCGTGCCACCCGGATCATGTCTCGGCCATCATGTCGCGTGAGCGCGATCGTCAGGAAGAAGTCGTCATTCTGTAGCGCGGCGAGACCGGCCATCTCGCCCTCATGTGGCGTGAAACGCAGTGCCGTAGTGATGGTGGCGTCAGCATTTTGCTGGCGTCGGGCGACGAACGCTGGCCGCCCGAAATCGCCGAGTCCGTCGCGTCCCGGCGTCAGCGTCAGCGCACCGCCTGCGGGCTGCACCGGCGCACCACGCATCGCCATCCACTCGAGCCCGAGACGCGGGGTGGTGAAATCGTCACGCGCGGTGAAACTGCCGGTCAGCGGTGGCGCGCTCACGTCCGTGGCCGGCAGCGGTGTCGGCACGGTCGTCGGTACCGACTTGCCGCGCGGCAGGATCATCGGCCACCCGCCTTGCCACGCAACCGGCAACAGGAACGTCTCACGTCCGGTATTATAAAAATCTGCCGCATAGGGTCGCGTACCGAGGAATACCGACCACCAGCGTCCGTCCGGCAGTTGCACCAGATCGGCATGGCCGGTCGCGCTGATCGGCGCGAAGCGAGCGGCGGGCAGATCGCGTTGCGTCAGGATCGGGTTGATCGCGGGCGGGGCGGGGCGGTACGGCCCATCTACCGTATCGGCGCGGAACACCACCTCGCTGTGATTGACGCTGGTGCCGCCCTCCGCCGCCATTAGATAGTATTTGCCGTCAACCTTGTAGAGGTGCGGCCCCTCGATCCAGACCGGCTTGGCGGCGGGATCGACACCGCCATCGACGATCATCTTCGCGTTGCCGAGCATCTTCATGGCGACCGGATCGAACTGTTCGATCCAGATCGCGCGATGGCCCTCGTAGCGGGGGGTGCCTGCAGGCGCGCGGTTGTTGACCAGCCAGGCGCGGCCGTCCTCATCGAAGAACAGCGCCGGGTCGATCCCCTCCACGCTTTTCAACCACACCGGGTCGGACCACGGCCCGGCCGGGTTGGTCGCGGTGATGACGAAGTTGCCACCGCAATCGACGCAGGTGTTGACGATGTAGAAGCGACCGTTGTGATGGCTGATCGCCGGCGCGAACACGCCGCGCGACATACCGAGCTTGCCGAAATCGAGTTGCGCCGACTTGCCCGGACCGGTGCGGTCGATCGCGTTGCCGATCTGCCGCCAGTGGATCAGATCGCGGCTGTGAAAGACCGGGATCCCGGGAAACCACGAGAAGGTCGAGGTCACCAGATAGTAATCGCTACCGACGCGTACGATGCTCGGGTCGGAATAGAAACCGGCGAGGATCGGGTTGTGAAACTGCCCAGCCGGAGGCGCTACGCCATCCTCGTTGCGATATTCGACCCAATCGAACTTGGCGCCGCCCGGCTGCGCAACGGGGGCTGCGGCGGTCAGCGTTGCAAGGGCGGCGGCGACTAATGCCACGGCCACCGGAATGTTCGCTTTCATCGCTCCCGCCTCTCCTGCATCCCGCCGTGTGTTTGGGCGTCGATGCAGGACGTGGTAACGCTATCACCAGAAGCTGTCGAGGAGGGTTACTGTTTGTCCCGGCCGGGTTCATCGTCACCGGTGATCGCCTGATCGAGCGGGAAACCGTCACCACCCGCATCATCGCTTGAGAAGTCCTCACCGCTATTGCCGCCGCCAGCACCGGCGCCGCTACCGTGTACCGCGCCAGTCGCATAGTCGAACGAAGCGCGCTTCCCGTTGTCGGGCGGGGTCGTGTCGGCGCTGCGATCGTCTGGTTTCGACATGCCTTCGCTTGTGCTCTCGTTCATGGCACGGACGCTTGCGTGGCGCTGGCTGTCGTATTCCTGGCCAGAATAGCCGGGGCCATTACCCAGCGCGCTATCCTGAACGTCGATGTCATGATCGGCAATCGCAGCGCCTTTGGGTGGGTTAGGGATCGTGTCTTTCGGCATTCTTCATCTCCTTATGCATGTTCAACGCAGGATCGCGCCTGCCGGTCGCACTCTGCGGCGTCGGAATGCATGTTTTCCGGGCGCTGTACGCAGCTTGATTTCAATCAGGCAGATTATCCGAGGCGTTCCCGGAACTGCCGGCCCCGCCAAACGCTCCGCTGCCAAGATCTCGCCGGTCGTTTCCGGCCAATCTTAAGGAGACTATAGATGCTGAAATCCCTGACCGCGCTTGCTCTTGTCGCAACGCCCGCCATCGTCATGGCCGCACCGATGTCGGACTCGGCCTATGTCATGAAAGCTGGCGCAAGCGACCTGTTCGAGATCCAGTCCGCACAGCTGATGATGGATTCGCAGAACCCCCAGATCCATGACTTCGCAACGACGATGGTTCAGGACCACACGCAGAGCACGGCCGACGTCAAGGCGGCTGCCGCCGAAGCGCAGATTATGGTTACACCGCCCAAGCTGATGCCGAAGCAGGTACGTGACATCGCCGCCTTGCAGAAGGCGAGTGGCCCGGCGCGCGATGCACTGTATATCAAGCAGCAGAAAATGGCCCATCAGGAGGCGCTTGCGCTGCATCAGGGCTACGCCAGCAACGGCAAGTCCGCACCGTTGAAGGCGGTAGCTGCCAAGATCGTTCCGGTCATCCAGCACCATATCGAGATGCTCGGCACGATGAGCACCGGCGCCATGTGATGCGGACGTTGCCGCGCATGCGGCGACGGCACTGACGATAGGCGGGGCGCTCTCGACCGGAGCGTCCCGCCTTTTGCTGTTCGGATAGCGCACCTTCGTTTCGCGCAAGACGTCTTCAGGATGGAGCGGACGAGACCATCAGGCGTTGTCGCGGCACAGCATCATAAGGACGCCTCATGCCTTCCGTGACCGAGAATGCGATGACCTTGTGGAGTTGGCCGCTCGCCACCGCCCGCTGGAACAGCGACATGGTGGAAATGATGATGGGCGCGCAGCGTGTCATCGCGGCGCGGCTGCCGACCATCGTCGCGGCGATGCAGAACCCGATCGCCGCCGACCATGTCGAATTGAACCGCATGGTGAGCGAGAAGGTCGGCGCGTTCAACGCTTCGGGCGAGTCGGTCACTGCTGCCGGTGGTGCGGTACACCGCGCGGCCGATGCGAATGCGCGCGCGCTCGGCCACATGGCGAGCGGCAGGATCCTGTGGGCGCAGGACTGGATGCGCCTGGCTGAGCGCAATCTCGCCGCGATGGCTGCGCTGGCAGCGCTGCCTACGGCTACGCTGGCTCCATTGCGGAGCGGGGTAAAGGCGAACGACAGAAGGCTGCGGTGCTGATCGTTCTATGGCGCGCAAGCAGGCCCTGAAGGTTTACCGCACGCCAATCGGCTTTCACGACGCTTATGTCGCGGCGCCAAGTCAGAAGGCGGCGCTAGAGGCGTGGGGCAGCACAGCCAATCTGTTCGCACGCGGTATTGCCGAGCAGGTCGACGATCCCGGCCTCATCGAAGAGCCGATGGCACAGCCGGGTGTCGTCATCCGCCGTTCGCGCGGGACGACTGCCGAACAGATTGCAGCACTTCCCCCCGATCCGCCGAAAACCAAAGTACCGAAGGCCGCCGCGCCAAAAGTGTCGCCGCGCCCGTCCGCGCCACCGCGCCCGAAACCATCGCGCGCATGTCTTGAGGCGGCCGAACAGGCGCTGACCGACGCCGAAAGCCAAAAGCGCGATGCGCTAGAGGAGATCACCCGGTGCGAAAGCGATCTTGCGCGAGATCGCGCCCGTGTCGAACGAGAAGCGCAACGCGAGCGGGACCGCCTGCAAACGCATATAGACGCGGAGCGCGAGAGCTATGAGGCGGCGCTTCGTGAGTGGCGGGGCTGAGGCGTCCATCTCAGCCCCGCACAGGTCAGCCCAACTTTACCGTCTCGAACGTGCGCGCGTTGGGCGTCGGGAGCTTCTTCTTGTACTCCGCGACCAGTTCTTCCTTGCGCGCCTCAAGCTCCTCGCCGAGTGCGTCGAGATCAAGATCGGTGCGGCGCGCCTGCGCGAAGAGGCCCTTGAGGAACGCTTCTTCCTCGTGGACGTGATGCTTGATCTGCTCGGCGAGCACCGTCACCTTGGCGTCGTAATAGGCGTCGCTGGGCTTGCCGTTCTCGATCTCGGCGATCAGCACCTTGGCGCCGTCATGCTCGACATAGCTTTCGTCAAGCAGGTCGCCCTCCACCTTGCCTTTGCAGGCCGGGTAGAAAATCTCTTCCTCGATCTGCGTGTGCACGGTCAATTCGAGGCAGATCTGTTCGGCCAGCTTGCGCTTGGCGGCGGCGCCTTTCGCGCTTTCGTATTCGGAGAACAAATCCTCGACCTTGCGATGATCGGCCTTGAGCAGCGTGATTGCGTTCTGAGCCACGTGTCGTCTCCTGTAGCATGCGTCGCCTGCGTCAACGTGCAAACGCGGCGGGGCGTTCCTGACGGACCGTCTGCGTCACTCGCGGGTTACATTGTCGAATCCATTTCGCACGGAGCATCCCATTGGCGAACACCGTGCAACACGACAGGCCAGTGACGGACATGACGCGCTGTAGCTGGTGCGGCGACGATCCCGCGATGATCGCCCATCATAATGCCGTTCAGGCCGGACTGTCGGCGGCGCTGACGGCGCACGGCTTCAAGTTCGTCGGGCGGGTGATCGTCCACGCCTGGATGCAGGCGGTCGGCGTGGTCAACGATCACGCGCCGGATTGCTTGCGTCTTCCCGCGGTCCGAACACGAATATGAGCTATTTCGAAAGCGTCATCGCGCTGCTCGCGGTTGCCGTGCTGCTGCTGCAAGCCACGCGGCGGATGCAATTGCCCTATCCCGGTATCCTCGCCGCGACCGGCTGTGCGGTGGCGGCGCTGCCGTCCGCGCCGAACATCCCGATCGACCCGCACACCGCACTCGCCCTGTTCATCGCGCCGATATTGATCGATTCCGCCTATGACTTTCCGCTCCGCGCGGCCTGGCGGCTGATGGTGCCGCTGATCGTCTTCGCGGTCGGCGCGGTGGTGTTGACCACGGCGGTGGTGGTGGCGATCGGCTCGGCCGGGTTCGGGTTGCCGCTGGTGGTCGCCGTCACGCTCGGCGCCATCGTTTCGCCGCCCGATGCCGCCGCGACGACGGCGGTGCTGGTCAACCTGCCGGTAGCGCGTCGGGTGGACGCGCTGCTCAAGGGCGAAAGCCTGTTCAACGATGCCACGACCCTGCTGCTCTTCAGTGGCGCGCTCGCCATCCAGGCGCATGGCGGCATCGATGGTGCCACAGCGCTGCGGCTTGGTCTGGCGGTGCCGGGCGGGATCGCGTTCGGCGTTGGTTACGGCCTGCTCGTCTCGCGCGTGCGGCCGCTTGCCGATAACTCGGTAGGCGGAACGCTGCTCCAGTTTGTGCATGCCTTCGCCACCTGGCTGATTGCGGAGCGGCTTCACCTTTCGCCGGTCCTTGCCACCGTCGCCAGCGCGATGACGATTGCGACCCATGCCAGTGTCCGCGATTCACCGCGTATGCGCGTCCATTCCTTCGCGGTGTGGACGACGGTGGTGTTCCTGCTGAACGTGCTCGCCTTTCTGCTGATGGGGATGCAGGCGCGCAGCATCGTCGGCGCGATGTCGGCGCCCCAACTGTCCCGCGCACTGGGTTTTGCCGGCGCGGTTGTGGTGGCGGTGATCGCGACGCGGCTGGCCCTGGCCTTCCTGTACCGCGTGGTTGCAGTGTGGCGCTGCAAGCATACCGGTGGGCCGGAGCCGGTATCGCGGAGTGAGACATTCCTGATCGGCTGGGCAGGGATGCGCGGGCTGGTCACGCTCGCCACCGCCTTCGCGCTACCCGGCAATTTCCCGGAACGCAATCTCGTCGTGCTGACGGCCTTTGCCGTGGTGCTCGCGACATTGGTGCTGCAAGGCGGGACGCTGGCGCTGCTGATCCGCTGGCTGAAGCTGGAACGGCACGAGGATGCAAACCGGGAGCGCGATGCCGCGCAGTTGTCGCTCGTCGAGGCCGCGCTGGCTCGGTTGGAAGAAGAGGAGGGCGATACCGCCGAGGAAATCCGCACGATCTACCGCGAACACCGGAATCGCCTGAACGATCGCGCGCACGAGGCGCCGCTCGCGCACCGCCGCGGGCTGGCGCTGGCGGCGGTGCTGGCGCAGCGCAAGCGGCTCGACGAATTGCGCGACGCGGACGCGATCGGCCCCGACCAGTATCTTGAGCTACAGGAGGATCTCGACTGGCGGCAACTCGGCGTCACTGCGGACGAGGATCGGCGCCTTAACGAGAGTTAGCGTTCGTTGTCCGACTGCGCCTGCAACATCGTAAGGATCGCCGAGAAGTCGCGTGCGCCGTGCCCGTCCGCCGCGAATGCCTCGTAGAGTTGCATGGCGCGCGCGCCCATCGGGGTAGCCGCGCCGACCGATGCCGCCGCTTCCGCAGCCAGCCGTAGATCCTTGAGCATCAGCGCGGTCGCGAACCCGCCTTGATAGCCCCGGTCGGCAGGCGTCTCCGGGCCGACGCCAGGCCACGGTGCATAGGTGGTCAGCGACCAGCTTTGCCCGGAACTGACGCTGGCGATCTCGAAGAACTTCTGCGGATCGAGCCCTAGCTTGGCGGCAAGCAGGAATGCCTCGCATGTGGCGATCATCTCCGCGCCGAGCATCATGTTGTTGCAGATCTTGGCCGCCTGACCCGACCCGCTCGCGCCGGCATGCACGACCGTCTTGCCCATCTGCGAAAGATATGGCTGCGCGACTGCGAAGCCCGCGTCCGTACCGCCCACCATGAACGTCAGCGTGCCCGCCGCCGCCGCTGCGATACCGCCCGACACCGGCGCGTCGAGCATGGCGAAGCCGGCGGCGGCGCCAGCCGCGGCGACGCGTTTGGCGGTGGCGACGTCGATGGTCGAACAGTCGATCAAGGTGGCTTGGGGCGGGGCGGCGGTGAATATGCCGTCGCTGTACACCGCCTCGACATGCTGCCCGGCCGGAAGCATCGTCAGAACGACCTCGGCAGCCTCGCAGGCGGCGGAAGCATTGTGGGCGGCGACGCAGCCCGAAGCGACTGCGCGCTCGAGCGCGTCCGGCGCGACATCGAAGGCGTGTACGTCATGGCCGTGCCGCGCGAGGTTCGCGGCCATCCCGCCGCCCATGTTGCCGAGCCCGATGAACGCGATCCGTACCATGTTTCTCTCCAGATTGTATTTGTGTCACGATTAGGCGCGCTTTGTCCGCGATGCCACACCGTTACGACGCATAGCCGATACGCTACTCCGCCGAGGCTGCACGTAACCGTGTCCGGTGCGTCGATCGCGCCTGCGTGAATGTATAGCGTCCGCAGGAGCGTCTGGCGTCACTCGGCAGCTCGTCACCAGGTGCCTGTCGGCTGGCGTTCCGGCGGGCAAACCGCTCACGCGGGATGAACCCCCCGGCGACGCCGCCGATCAGGCTGGCGGACGGCGACCGCCGCCCGCTCGACCCTTACTCCGCCGCCACGCCGGCGCGGGCGAACATGTCGCCTTCGTCGCCGATCTCTTCGTTCGCAGCCGGGCCGGCCTTCGCCTTGCGGCGCTTGTCGAACGAGTCCCACACCTCGTTCCAATTGCCGCGCGTCGCGGCCTTGGAATATTCGGTCGCGCGCTGCTCGAAGAAATTGGCGTGTTCGACACCGTTGAGCATCGGCGCCAGCCACGGCAGCGGATGTTCGTCAATCATGTAGATCGGCTTCATGCCGAGCTGCCCCAGCCGCCAGTCCGCGATGTAGCGGATATACTTCTTGATCTCCTTGGCGGTCATGCCGTTGACCGGGCCCATTTCGAACGCGAGGTCGATGAAATTGTCCTCGAGATGAACCGTGGTCTGGCACATGTCGCGGATGTCGGACTTGACCGACTTGGTGAGACAGTCGCGTTCGCGCACGAAGGTGTGGAACAGCTTGATGATGCCTTCGCAGTGCAGGCTCTCATCGCGGATCGACCAGGTGACGATCTGCCCCATGCCCTTCATCTTGTTGAAGCGCGGGAAGTTCATCAGCATCGCAAAGCTGGCGAACAGCTGAAGCCCTTCGGTGAAGCCGCCGAACATCGCCAGCGTCTTGGCGATGTCCTCGTCGGTATCGACGCCGAAGTTCTGCAGGTAATCGTGCTTGTCCTTCATCTCGCTATATTCGAGGAAGGCTCCGTATTCGCTCTCGGGCATACCGATCGTGTCGAGCAGGTGGCTGTACGCGGCGATATGCACCGTCTCCATGTTGGAGAACGCGGCGAGCATCATCTTGATTTCGGTCGGCTTGAAGATGCGGCCGTATTTCTCGTGGTAGCAATCCTGCACCTCGACATCGGCCTGCGTGAAGAAGCGGAAGATCTGCGTGAGCAGGTTGCGCTCATGATCCGACAGCTTCTGCGCCCAGTCGCGGCAATCCTCGCCGAGCGGCACTTCCTCCGGCATCCAGTGGATCTGCTGCTGACGCTTCCAGAAATCGAACGCCCAGGGGTATTCGAACGGCTTGTACTGCTTGCGCGCTTCGGTGAGGGACATGGGGTTACTCCGGGGTACTGGCGAATGGGGTCGAGGGGAATGCGGTGAAGTGATCGGCTAACGGCCCATCGGGATGTGCGGCGATGCAACGACGATATGGTTGCGTGTTCACGGTTCCGTACTCCACCGCCACATCGCGGTCGCCGACATGGCAAGCACGAAACCCAGCGCCACCGCCATGATGCCGACCATGCGGTAGGCATACACCTTTCCCGCGCCGGACGGGCGCAGCAGCGCGAGCAGCAGGCCGGCCCCGATCAGCGCGAACAGTGCCGCGACGACGTACATCATGACGACTTGGTACGTCACCGCCGCACCACCCGCGTGACATAGACGGTGCGGGTGCGATGCGAGCCGACGCCGAGGAACACGATGCCGATGAAATAGCCGAAATCGTACCAGCCGCCCTGGTTGGGCACGGCATAGACCGCCACGCCTTGCACGAACAGCGACAGCACCCACGCGACCGGAAAGATGAAGCCGTGCCACACCCCGAGCAGGAAACCGGGCGTGTCCGGCGTATGCTGCACCACGCTCGCGACACGGTGGGCGCACGCGGCGAGCGGCAAAGCGAGCGCGACGATCGGCAACAGGCGCTTCATCGCATCATCTCCCGTGCATCGTTTCGCGTCCGTATGCGTTCACCCGCCGCAACCACAAAGCAGGAGCAGTTCCCATGGCCGACGCAAGCGCAATCAAAGAGCATATGGAAGTCATCGGCGCCGACGGCGTGCATGTCGGCACGGTCGACCATGTCGAGGGTGACCGCATCAAGCTGACCAAGAAGGACAGCGGTGCGCAGGTCAAGGAAGGCAGCAGCGCGCACGAGGGGCATCACCACTTCATCTCGCTTGGCTTGGTCGCTGACGTCGAGGGCGACAAGGTCCGCCTGTCCGCCAATGGCGACGTCGCGGTGAGCTTCGAAGAAGAAGCATAAGTCCGCGCCTGTCGGACGCGACAGCATTTTGCCCCCGGTCCGCGATACGCGGGCCGGGGGTTTTGCTGTGTACGTCGGATCGGTCGTCATTACTATCTTCCTCCGGGCACCCGCCCGCCGTGGTGCATCCCTGATCGGCTCGCGCCCATCAGGGACTCCCAACCTTACTGGCAGGCCAGACACTCGTCGTAATCGGTCGACTCGCCCAACTCGAACTTGGGCGCATCGATCGTGTTGTCCGCTTCCACACCGCCCGCGAAACCGGCGCGCTGCACCGATTTGGAGCGCAGATAGTAAAGCGACTTGATGCCGAGCTCCCACGCGCGGAAGTGCAGCATCAGCAGATCCCACTTCTCGACATCGGCCGGGATGAACAGGTTGAGCGAGGTCGACTGGTCGATATACGGCGTACGATCCGCCTGAAGCTCGATCAGCCAGCGCTGGTCGATCTCGAAGCTGGTCTTGTAGCAGTCCTTTTCCTCGGATGAGAGGAAATCGAGGTGCTGCACCGAGCCGCCGCGTTCGAGGATCGTGTTCCAGATCACATCCGAGTTCTTCGATTTGTCGATCAGCAGTTTCTCAAGATACGGATTCTTGATCGAGAAGCTGCCCGACAGCGTCTTGTGCGTGTAGATATTGGCCGGGATCGGCTCGATGCACGCACTGGTGCCGCCGCAGATGATCGAGATCGATGCGGTCGGGGCGATCGCCATCTTGCACGAGAACCGCTCCATCACGCCGCGATCGGCGGCGTCGGGGCAGGGGCCGCGCTCGACCGCGAGGTGCATCGACGCTTCATCGACCTGAGCCTTGATGTGCTTGAACATGCGCAGGTTCCACGACTTCGCCATCGCACCCTCGAACGCGAGTCCGCGCGCCTGCAGGAACGAGTGGAAGCCCATTACGCCCAAGCCCACCGACCGCTCGCGCATCGCCGAATAAGCGGCACGCTCCATGCCCGGCTCGGCACGCTCGATGAAATCCTGCAGAACGTTGTCGAGAAAACGCATCACGTCCTCGATAAAGCCCTTGGCGTCCTTCCACTGGTCCCACGTCTCGAGGTTGAGTGACGACAGGCAGCACACCGCCGTGCGTTCGTTGCCGAGGTGATCCTTGCCGGTTGGCAGCGTGATCTCGCTGCACAAGTTCGAGGTCGATACCTTGAGGCCAAGCTCACGGTGGTGCTTGGGCATGTTCTTGTTCACCTGATCGGCAAACACGATGTACGGCTCACCGGTGGCGAGGCGGGTTTCGACCAGCTTCTGGAATAGCGCGCGTGCATCGACCGTGCCACGCACCGAACCGTCCTTGGGGCTGAGCAGATCCCATTCCGCGCCGGCGCGGACCGCTTCCATGAAGGCATCGGGGATCAACACGCCGTGGTGCAGGTTCAGCGCCTTGCGGTTGAAATCGCCTGAGGGTTTGCGGATTTCGAGGAACTCCTCGATCTCTGGATGCGAGATGTCGAGATAGCACGCCGCCGAACCGCGCCGCAGCGAGCCCTGCGAAATCGCGAGCGTGAGGCTGTCCATCACGCGGACGAACGGGATGATGCCGCTGGTCTTGCCGTTGAGGCCGACCGGCTCACCGATCCCGCGCACGTTGCCCCAATAGGTTCCGATGCCGCCGCCGCGCGAGGCGAGCCAGACGTTCTCGTTCCAGGTGTCGACGATCCCGTTGAGGCTGTCCGGCACAGAATTAAGGAAGCACGAGATCGGCAGGCCACGGCCCGTGCCGCCGTTCGACAGCACCGGCGTCGCCGGCATGAACCACAATTGCGAGATGTAATCGTACAGGCGCTGGGCATGGCCGGCATCGTCGGCATAGGCGGAGGCGACGCGCACGAACAGATCCTGGAACCGCTCGCCCGGCAGCAGATAGCGGTCGGTCAGCGTCTCCTTGCCGAAATCGGTCAGCAAGCCGTCACGCGAATGGTCGACCTCGACCGGGTAAAGCTGCGGCTTCACCGCCTTTGAATCGCCGCGTTCGGCCAGCTTGCGATCGGCGCCGTTGCTGTCGGGCCGGGTCGCTTCGATCGTGTCGGTCGCCATCGTTGCGCTCACTTCCTGGGTGTCCCTGAAATCCATCGGTCTCGCCCCTGTTCAAACTGTTGTAACGGAGCCGTGTTCGCGGTCCGTTCCGAATCGGGGCCAGGCCCCATGCTATCATTCCGGGCGTTTCCCGGTGAGAACAAAATGAGGCCGCTTCCGCCCGGAAAGTGCCGTCGGGCGTGCCCCTGATATAGGGGCACACGCTCTGTTCTACCAGTTCTAGGGTGGTGCCCTCAACCTTACCCCTACAGATTGTGCCGGATCGCGTCAGACCGCAAGACGGTAAATGACAGACACGGGACTCCGTTCGTCGCGATTTTAGTGCGTGCGCTGGCCACGTCCGACCCCATTCGAAGCGCGACGCGTGGACTTCCGCCACGTCTACGAAACGCAAGAGAACGGATCGGGAAATCCACAGAAATCTTTTGCAGGTGGTGCCGCCACCAGATGTCGTGGCAAGCGCCCGCGAATGCGCGTCATCGCCCGGACGGCGAAACCCTGTGACGTCAGCCGGTCTTGCGAACCGGGTGCGCGATCATCGGCGCGGCAAGCCGCTCCATGTTGAACGCCTGCTCGAATTCGAGACCGGCGCGCCCATCCGCGGCCCAGCGCAGCTTGGCGGCGAACATCTCATTTTCGAGCAGTTCGATCATCACGTCCATGCCGACCGCCTCGCCGTCGACCTCGATGCCGTCGATCATCGCGCCGGTGGGGGACATGTTGCGGATGCGGATTTCGCCGATCGCCTCGCCGACGCGGATGCGCGCGGTGCGAATCATGGCATGGCGGGGCGGGCGGCTCTTGCGATGGCCGGACGCGAGCGCCTTGCCACCTTGCGCGGCGAGTTGCAGTCGTACTTCCTCGGGCTGCGCCGCCTTGCCGTAGACCCAGCCCTGAATGTGGCTGCACCCCAGGGTGCGGATCAGGTCGATCTCGTCATGCGTCTCCACGCCCTCGGCGGTCGTCTCCATGCCGAGTGCGTCGGCAAGCGTCACGATCGCGCGGATGATCGCGGCGTTGCGGTTACCCGCCATCGCGGCGCCGCGTACGAAACTCTGGTCGATCTTGATCTTGTCGAACGGTGCTTTCTTCAGATAGCCGAGTGACGAGTATCCGGTGCCGAAATCGTCCAGCGCCAGCCGTACGCCGATCGCCTTCAGCGTGCGGAACATCTGTTCCGATGACGTGGTCTCGTCAAGGAACACGCCCTCGGTGATCTCGAGTTCAAGCCGGCCGGGTGCGATCCCCGATTTGGCGAGCGCGGAGGTGACAATGGTGGGCAACGCGGGGTTGGCGAACTGGATCGGCGAGACGTTGACGGCCACGCGCACGTCGGCCGGCCAGGTGGCCGCCTCCATGCAGGCGGTGCGCAACACCCACTCGCCGATCGCTTCGATCAACCCGCAATCCTCCGCCACCGGCACGAACTCGGCCGGCGAGATCAGCCCGCGCGTCGGATGCTCCCAGCGCAGCAGCGCCTCATAGCCGACGATCCGCTCGCTCGCCGTGCTGACCACCGGCTGATAGGCGACGTGGAACTGGTCACCCGCGAGTGCATTGCGCAGATCGTCCTCGATCTGCTTGCGGCTGCGCGCACCGTCGAGCATGGCGGTCTTGAAGAAGCGGTGGATGCCGCGTCCATCGCCCTTTGCGCCGTAAAGTGCGAGATCCGCGTTGCGGACCAGCGTCTCGGCGTCGCCGCCGTTCTCCGGTGCGAGCGCGATGCCGATCGAACAGCCGATCGAGATCGAGGAGCCGTCGATCGAATAGGGCTGTGACAAGGCATCGATTACGGTGCGCGCAATGCTGCTCAGCGTATCCTGATTGGTCTCACCGGGCAGGATCACCTTGAACTCGTCGCCGCCCAGCCGACCGACCAGCCCGCTGTCGCCGATGGCGCGCACCAGCCGCTGTGCAACCTGCTTCAGCAACGCATCTCCGGTCTGGTGGCCGAGCGTGTCGTTCACCGCCTTGAACCGGTCGAGATCTAGCAGGAACAACGCCGTGCCGCGCGCGCCGCTCGCTTGCGCCAGCGTCTGGTCGAGCCACTGCCGCATGCGCTGCCGGTTGGCGAGCCCGGTCAGGCTGTCGAACAGCGCCAGCCGCGCGATTTCGGCATCGGCGCGGCGGCGCTCGGTCAGATCGCTGCCGTTGCCGATGAAACCGAGGAAAATGCCGTCAACGTCGGTGATCGGCCGGCCCGACATCGACCACCAGCGATCGAGCTTGCCCGCCACTGCCGGGCGAACCGAATAGTTGGAAAAGGCCGTGCGCGAGGCAAGGTGGAAGGCGATGGTCCGCTCGGTCTCCGCCGTGCTGGTGTCGACGCGGAACAGCGCGGTCATGGCGGCGCCGATCGCCGGCGCGCCGGGGGTGTCGAGTTCGGCGGCGACCTTGGCCGACAGGTAGGTAACGTTGCCGTCGCTGTCCGTCTGCCAGAACCAGCCGGTGCCCTGTTCCTCGAACTCCCGCACCAGCCGCGCCGCGACCCGGTCCGCCGTGTCGGCAAGGGCGAGCGGCTTGTGGACGCGCCGTGTGGTCAGGAACAGCACCGCGGCGACCGCTGCGACCAGCAACAGCGCGGCGACGGCCGCCAGCCACGCCTGACTCGCCATCGCCGCCGCGCTTGCAACGGCGACGCACAGGCATAGTGCTGCCGTACGAATGGGGCTGAGTGGCTGGAGCATCTGCGTGACCCTAGCCGCATGATCCTTGCCAATTGCTTGCGACACGCCGCTGAAACGATCGCGCCGGTGGATTTCTATGGTGAGCGACGCGTTTACCACGAGCGCCAGCCCGACTGCGCCGCGCCACCAGCGCGCGACGGGGCGCCGTGCAGGTCTTTCCCAATGCCGGCCAACTGGTCTAGTGCGGGTAGCTATTCTCCCTTCCCAGCGAGCAGCCATGACCACCATCATCCGCGAAGCCGACCTGATCGAGAGCGTCGCCGACGCGCTTCAGTTCATCTCTTTCTACCATCCGATGGATTACATTCGCGCGCTGGGTGATGCGTATGAGGCCGAACAAGGTCCGGCGGCGAAGGATGCGATCGCGCAGATCCTCACCAATTCACGGATGTGCGCGGAGGGGCATCGGCCGATCTGCCAGGATACCGGCATCGTCAACGTGTTCGTCAAATGGGGCATGGACTGCCGTTTCGACGACACCTCGCGCTCGTTACAGGAGATCGTCGACGAGGGCGTGCGGCTGGCGTATCTCAACCCGGAGAACAAGCTGCGCGCCTCGGTGCTGGCCGATCCCGCCTTCACCCGCCGCAACACCAAGGACAATACGCCGTGCGTGCTGCACGTCGACATGGTGCCTGGTGACCGTGTTTCGGTCGATGTCGCGGCCAAGGGCGGTGGGAGCGAGAACAAGTCCAAGTTCAAGATGATGAACCCGAGCGACTCGATCGTCGACTGGGTGCTGGAGATGCTGCCGCAGATGGGCGCGGGTTGGTGCCCGCCCGGCATGCTCGGCATCGGCATTGGCGGCACGGCGGAACATTGCGTGCTGCTGGCGAAGAAGGCGCTGATGGAGCCGATCGACATGGGACCGCTGAAGGCACGCGGCCCACGCAACGATATCGAGGCGCTCAGGATCGAGATCTTCGACAAGGTCAACGCGCTTGGCATCGGCGCGCAGGGGCTGGGCGGCCTGGCGACCATTCTCGACGTCAAGATCCTTGACGCGCCGTGCCATGCGGCGGGCAAGCCGGTCGCGATGATCCCGAACTGCGCCGCGACCCGTCACGCGCACTTCACGCTGGACGGCTCCGGCCCGGCGTTCCTGGAAACGCCCAAGCTCGACGAATGGCCCAAGGTCGACTGGAAGCCCGACGCCGCCGCCATCCGCGTCAACCTCGACACGCTTACGCCCGAGGAGGTGAAGGGCTGGAAGCAGGGCGACCGGCTGCTGCTCAACGGCAAGATGCTGACCGGCCGCGACGCCGCGCACAAGCGAATCAAGGATATGCTCGATGCCGGCGAACCGCTGCCGGTCGAGTTCAAGGGTCGGGTGATCTATTATGTCGGCCCGGTCGATCCGGTCGGCGAGGAAGTGGTCGGCCCGGCGGGCCCCACCACCGCAACGCGCATGGACAAGTTCATGCGCATGATGCTCAATCAGGGTCTGCTCGCCTGCGTCGGCAAGGCGGAGCGGGGTGCCGACGCCACCAAGGCGATCGCCGAGCATGAGAGTGCCTATCTGATGGCGGTTGGCGGGGCGGCGTATCTCGTCGCGCGCGCGATCAAGGGCTCAAAGGTGGTGGGCTTCGCCGATCTCGGCATGGAGGCGATCTACGAATTCGAGGTGCAGGACTTCCCCGTGACGGTCGCGGTAGATTCGAGCGGCGCCAACGTCCACCAGCTCGCGCCGCTCGTCTGGAAGGAAAAGATCGCGCGCGAACGCCTGCTCGTGTGATCGTGGAAGGGGGTGATGGTGGTCGTTCCCTGCTCACAAAGCTCAAAGATCTAGGCGCGTGATCTACCGACGTTGCACGAAGACGAATAAAGTTTTGCGGCACCGGGCTGGAGCAATTGCCATCATTACCTGCCAAAATCGCGCGATGATAATCGAGCCGAAATGGTAAGATGGCGAACCATTCGCCGTGAACGCGTGATTGTAAAATCGTTGGGGACCAAAAAACCTTCCAACGTCGTTCACTGTATTAAGTTGGTATGCGGTTCGGAATACATCGATCGACTGGCGGGTGTCTCTTGGTTCGGCAAGCGGGACGAGCCTTTCGTGCAGTCTGTTGGGCACCATTCGTACGCCGATCCCGACGTAGCCCCATTTGTTCGGCGTCCATGCGCAAAACCAGCCGCCCGGGCGGAGCACCCGATAGATTTCATCAACAACTTGCGCCGGATTGGCGACATGTTCCAGGACTGCAAAGGAGGTAATAATGTCGACACTGTTGTCGGGTAGCGGGATACGCCCCGTTGCATCAATGACATGTGCCTCGTCGACGAATGGGTTGGTAAGCACTGCGTCGTCGGGATCCACGGCGATGACTGTCTTGCAGCGGCCGCGGAAATCGAGAAGCGTCCGGAGGTGCCCGCTGACAGCTTCGATCTGGTGCCCCCGACCAGCCCCGAAGTCCATCACGACATGATGACTTTCCAGCAAATCCGCGACGATTGAATAGAACAGGAACTTGCCTTCGTCGCGAACGACACGGGAGAAACGACGCTCTGGATAGAGCTTCTGCAGGACGGTTTTCGGTCTGGAGGGCCGGATGAACTGCGGTGCGTCGGATGATCCCGGGCGAACCTGATCTTGCAGATCGGACATTGCTTATCCAGTACTGACGCCGTTCACAGGAACTTGGGGAACAGATACTTGCATACCAAAGGAACGCAGGTGCTGCGGACGAACTCTGCGGCAGACCCAAAGTTTATGGCAGGTATCTGCGGGCATTGTTTTCGTGACGCCAGCGGTCGCCGCCGTTTCAGAGGCTTTTCTTTGTTGTGCGCTGACATCCTATATCGATCGGCGGAGGCGTGATCGCCTCCATCTGGCTGCCCGCCACGCTCGCCGCCGGCGCGATGCAGGCGTGGCGGACGGCGGTGCAGCGCCGCGCCGCGCGCGATCTCTCGATCAACGCGGCCGGGCTGGTACGCTATCTCTACGGCCTGCCGTTCGCGGTGGTGATGCTGCTCGTCTACCACGCTTTCGCCGCGCCGGGTGCGTGGCCCGGATTGGGCGGGCAGTTCTGGCTGTTTTGCCTGCTCGGCGCGATCGGGCAGATCGTCGCCACCAATCTGCTGCTGATGGCGTTCGACGAGGGCAATTTCGTCGTTGGCACTGCCTATTCCAAAACCGAGGCAGTGCAGGCGGCGATCTTCTCGGCGGTGCTGCTGCACGATCATCTCAGTCTGCTGACCTGGGGCGGCGTCACGCTAGGCGTGGTCGGGGTGATGGTGCTGGCGAGCGCCGGGCGGCGGATGGCGCCATTGGCCTTCGTGCGCGCTCTCGGGGAACGTGCGGCCCGCTACGGCATAGCATCGGGCACGGTGTTCGCGCTGGCGGTCATCGCGATCCGCCGCACCACATTCGAGGTTGCCACGCCCGACCATATCCTCGCCGCGCTGGTGACATTGGTCGCGACCGTGACGATCCAGACGATGCTACAAGGTGGCTACGTTCTGCTACGCGAACGCGGTGAACTGGTTCGCGTCGCGAGAAGCTGGCGCGTGTCGGGGCAGGTCGGGCTGTTGTCGTCGGTCGGGTCGGCATGCTGGTTTACCGGCTTTGCAAGTGCGCCGGTCGCGCTGGTACGGATCGTCGGGCAGGTCGAGGTCGCCTTCACGATGGCGTTCGCGCACTTCTACCTCGGCGAGCGGATGGCGCGGAGCGAAGTGGCGGGGCTGCTGATCGTCGCGACCGGCGTGGTGCTGGCGCTGGCGGGCGCGCGTTAGTCTTCGTCGTCGCGGAGGCGAGGCTCGGTCCAACTGGCGATGCAGGTCGGCAGCGCGGAATAAAGCGCGGCGATATAGAAGGCGAGATCGATGTTCGTCTGCCGCAGCAAGTCGACATCCCAGTTTCCCATGATGGACAGCGCGACGATCGTCCACAATCCGGCGACTGCGACGACCGAGATTACCGATAGCGCGATGAGGAAGGCGCGGGCGCGGTTGGCGCGTTCGCGTTCGTCGATCGGCTCGGTGCCGCCCCAGGGTTTAAGCGGGCCGAAGATCGGCATAAAATTGGCGATGCCGAACGCGGCGATCAGCACCGCGTAGCCGGGCCAGCGCAGCGCGGGCCAGAAGATCGCAACGACCAGCGCGCCGGTGGCGGCGAGGATCGCCAAGGTCGACCACATCCGCAGCGGCCGCCGGCGGGGCGGCGCGACGATCGCCGGGATACGGGTCCAGCGCACGCTGTCATCGAGATACTGGGCGATCGTCTTGCGGGTCATGCGCGGTCTCCCGCCCGGCGCAGCGCAACGGCGACGGGTTCGAAAGGGGTGAGCGAAAACAGATCGTGGACGGAGACGCCGAACCGTGCGGCGATCCGCATCGCGAGTTCAAGGCTTGGCTTGTAATCGCCGCGCTCAAGATAGCCGATCGTCTGCGCGTTGACGTCGACCGCCTCGGCCAGCGCCTTGCGTGTCATACCACCTTCCGCGCGGAACAGAGCAATGCGGTTGTACAAGTGTATGTCCTGTCAGCGTTACGAATCGTTGTGTATACACAACATATACTCATGTCCAGCGGTTCACGCTTGCGTGGCTCTGTTCCACCGGCCAAGGCCACGCGATGCGACTGGTTCGTCTCTTTTCGGCGGCAATCCTGTGGATCGTCGTCGTGCTGTGCCTGGCGTTCACGATCGTGCCGCGCTTCCTCGACGCGCGCTATTATCGTGGGCCGGTGAGCGGGCATTTCGACGGCAGCCGCTTCGCCAACCCGGATGGTGACGACACGTTCGCGCCAACCGCTGCCGGCCCCGGGGGCAAGACCGGGCCGGCGCCCGGCTTCGGCATGATGGCGCGCTTCCTCACCGGCAGCGATGGGCGGCCGGCATGGCCCGATCATGTCACCGTCCACCAGATCGCACCGCCCGCTCGGGTGATGGGCGATGCGATGGTGGCGACCTGGGTCGGCCATGCGACAGTGCTGGTGCAGACGCAGGGGCTCAATATCCTCACCGATCCGGTGTGGTCGAACCGCGCGGGGCCGCTTGGTTTCGGGCCGGCGCGCGTGGCGGCGCCCGGCATCGCGTTCGACCGATTGCCCAAGATCGACCTCGTGCTCGTCAGCCACGATCATTACGACCACATGGGCTTGCCCACGCTGAAGCGGCTGTGGGCGCGCGACAAGCCGCTGATCGTCACCAGCCTCGGCAACGACAGCGTGATCGGTCAGGTCGGCGTGCCCGCAACGGCGCGCGACTGGGGCGGGCGTGTGGAGGTTCGGCCGGGCATCGACGTAATCGTCACACGCGGCCACCATTGGGGCAGCCGCTGGTTCGCCGATCGCAACCGCGCGTTATGGTCGAGCTTCGTAGTGACGCTGCCGGGCGGCAACCTGTTCTTCGCAGGCGATACCGGCGCGGGCGATCTGCGCTGGGCGGATGAGGCGGCGGCTTACGGGCCGGTGCGGCTTGCGCTGATCCCGATCGGCGCATTCCGCTTCACCGCCGGGCAGATGGCGTCGGGTAGTCACATCGGTCCGATCGATGCTGTCGAGGCGTATCGCCGGCTTGGCGCATCGACCGGCATCGGCGTGCATTGGGGAACGTTCCGACTGTCTTACGAAGCCTATGACACGCCGCCGCGCCTGCTAGCGGCGGTGGAGGCGTGCCGGGGCGTTCATGGGTTCGAGACGATCAGGCTGGGACAGCCGACGCGGATCGCACCCTATGCGCGGCCGGCGGTCACACCCGTTACGCCGGCGGCGGAGGCGTCTTGCCTCGCCTCACCAGCGGTACGCGATCTGCGCTAAGGCAACGCTCGCGGGAACAGCCCCGAACGCGAATGTGGCGCGGCGCCAGGCGCCACGCCACATTGTTCAGTGTCTATGATCCGGTCGTAGTCGTTGCGAAGCTGTTGCTCCGCTTACTCAATGCCGGACACGATCACCCTTACCGGTAACGCCAGCCGCCATGCCACCGCGTGCGGTTGTGCCAATAGCGATGCCCATCCCAATAACCCCGACCGTTGTAATAGCGATCCACCACCAGCGGACCGCGTTCGACGATCACCGGACCGCGGTTGACGCGGCAGTGGCCATAGGCACCACGGTGCGCGCCAGGCCCGCAGCCTTCGCGCGCGCTGGCGGCGGTGGTCGCGGTGAGGGCGACGCCAAGGGCGAGCGCGGCGGTTACAAGTTTACGCATACAGACCTCCATTAAGATCGAGGTCAAGAAAACGCAGGCGAAACAGTCTCGTTCCCGCAGAACCATCGCGATTGCGCAATTAGCCGACTTTCGCGCCCGTTTCGGCGCCGCGACAGGCGTCAGTGCGTGCGCCGTCGATGGTGATCGTCATCTTCTGTGGTCCCGCCGCACCCGGTGCCTCGACCGTGGAATGCAGGTCGAAATGATAGCTGTCGGGCGTGTAGCTGCCAGCCATCGTCGCTCTCATCGTGCCGACAGCCTCGTTGCAGACCATCGCCGCGTCGATCTTGCCACCGCGCAAGGTAAAATGTTCGTAAGTGCAGTGATGGCTTTGTGAGCCGGTGAAGAAGCCGTGGTCCGTCTTCACATCCTCCGGGGTGACGCAGCGTTTGAACGGGTGCGGCTTGGTCATCCGTTCGATCACTTGCTTTGCACCTCGGCAACGCTGGCATTGGTGGCCTTCACGGTCGGCTGTGACGATCCGCACGCGGCGAGCGGCACGATCAAAGCGGTAGCCAGCAGCAGACGCATCGCCGATTTGCCTGAAATTGGCCGTTGTCCGGTTTAGTTCACGTAGCCGTTCCCGCTTTGTTGCGACGGCACGCGGTACGACCCATATTGGCGCGCATGGCCATTCAGATTCGCACGACGCTTGACGAGCCCGAGACCGGGCAGACCTTCGTTCCGCATCGCCCGGCGCGCCCTCCCAAGGCCGAGGGTGGGCGCCCGTTCAAGCTGGTTTCCGAATATACCGCCGCTGGCGACCAGCCCGCCGCCATCGCGGAACTCGTCGCGCAGACGCAGGAGGGCGAGCGCGATCAGGTGCTGCTCGGCGTGACCGGATCGGGCAAGACCTTCACCATGGCGAAGGTGATCGAGGCGGTGCAGCGCCCGGCGCTGATCCTCGCACCCAACAAGATCCTCGCCGCGCAATTGTACGGCGAGATGAAGTCGTTCTTCCCGGACAATGCGGTCGAATATTTCGTCAGCTATTACGATTACTATCAGCCCGAGGCGTATGTCGCCCGGTCGGACACGTATATCGAGAAGGAAAGCTCGACCAACGAGGCGATCGACCGAATGCGTCATTCCGCGACGCGCTCGCTGCTGGAGCGCGACGACGTCATCATCGTCGCCTCGGTCTCGTGCTTGTACGGTATCGGTTCGGTCGAGACCTATTCGGCGATGATCTTCGACCTCAAGAAAGGGCAGGTGGTCGATCAGCGCGAAATCGTGCGCAAGCTCGTCGCGTTGCAATACAAGCGCAACGACGCCGCCTTCGCGCGTGGCAACTTTCGGGTAAAGGGCGACAATCTCGAAATTTTCCCGTCGCATTACGAGGATACCGCCTGGCGCATCTCGTTCTTCGGTGACGATATCGAGGAGATCACCGAGTTCGATCCGCTCACCGGCAAGAAGGTGGCGAACCTCAACTCGATCCGCATCTACGCCAATTCGCACTATGTGACACCGGGGCCTACGCTCAAGCAGGCGACAGAGGCGATAAAGCACGAACTGGCCGAGCGACTGAAGGAGCTGATCCCCGAGGGCAAGCTGCTAGAAGCGCAGCGGCTGGAGCAGCGCACCAACTTCGATCTCGAGATGATCGCCGCGACCGGCAGTTGCGCAGGGATCGAGAACTATTCGCGCTTCCTCACCGGGCGGATGCCAGGCGAGCCGCCGCCTACCTTGTTCGAATATCTGCCCGACAATTCGCTGCTGTTCGTCGATGAAAGCCACCAGACGATCGGCCAGATCAACGGCATGTCGCGCGGCGATCACCGCCGCAAGCTGACGCTCGCCGAATACGGCTTCCGCCTACCGTCCGCGATCGACAACCGGCCGCTGCGCTTCAACGAATGGGAGGCGATGCGCCCCCAGACCACCTATGTCTCGGCGACGCCGGGCACGTGGGAGATGGAGCAGACCGGCGGCGTGTTCGTCGAACAGGTGATCCGCCCGACCGGCCTGATCGACCCGCCGGTCGAGATCAAGCCGGTCGAGGAGCAGGTGCAGGACTGCATCGTCGAATGCCGCAAGACGGCGGATCAGGGCTATCGCACGCTCGTCACCACGCTGACCAAGCGCATGGCGGAGGATCTCACCGAGTTCATGCACGAGGCGGGCCTCAAGGTCCGCTACATGCACTCCGACGTCGAGACGCTGGAACGTATCGAACTGATCCGCGACCTGCGGCTTGGCGTTTACGACGTGCTGGTCGGCATCAACCTGCTGCGCGAGGGGCTGGATATTCCGGAATGCGGGCTGGTGTGCATCATGGATGCGGACAAGGAAGGCTTCCTGCGGTCGGAAACCTCGTTGATCCAGACGATCGGCCGCGCCGCGCGTAACGTCGATGGCCGCGTGATCCTCTATGCCGATCGCATCACCGGCAGCATGGAGCGCGCGCTCAACGAGACGGATCGTCGCCGCGAGAAGCAGCGCGCCTATAACGAGGAACACGGCATCACGCCGTTCACGATCCGCCGCAACATCGGCGACATCATCCAGGACGTGTCGCAGCGCGATCAGGTCACCGTCGAGATCGACGAGGACCGCCCGCACATGGTCGGCCACAACCTGCGCGCGTATATCGAGGAACTGGAGAAGAAGATGCGCACCGCCGCCGCCGACCTCGAGTTCGAGGAAGCCGGCCGACTGCGCGATGAGATCCGCTCACTGGAGGCGGAGGAACTCGGGCTGCCCGGCGCGGACCGCCCGGTCGCGCCGATCATGGGTCGCAGCAACGAGGGCAAGCCCGGTACGCGCAAAACACGCTACGGCAAAAGCCAGAAGATGCGCGGCGGTTTGCCGGGGGCAAGCCGGCGGTCGCGATAGGCTGGATCAGTCGCCGCGTGGTTTCCACGTGGCGATCCGCCACAGGTAGAGCACCGCCACCACCACCATGATCGCTACGCTGGCCGGGCCGAACCACGCCTCCAGCGTGCGGAAACGCGCGCCGAGGTACCAGCCCGCCCACGCCAGCAGCGTGTTCCAGATCGCCGCACCCGCCGTCGTCCACACCACGAACTTCCAGCGCGGCATGTGGGCCATGCCGGCGGGCAGCGACACGATCGTGCGAAACGCGGGCATGAAGCGGAACACGAACACCACCCACTCGCCGTGGCGCTGGAAGAAATCATGGATGCGTTCCACATCGCGCCACTCGATCGTCAGCCAGCGACCGAAGCGGCGTACCACCGGGCGCAACGGCGCGACGCCGAAGTGCCGGCCAAGTGCATACCAAGCGTAATTCCCCGCCGTCGTGCCGAGCGTACCGGCGATAATCAACGGCACCATCGCCATCTTGCCATGCGCCGCCGCAATGCCGCCCAGGCCCATGATGACCTCCGACGGGATCGGCGGAAAGATGTTCTCCAGCGCCATCATCAGGAAGATGCCGAGATAGCCGCTGCGGGCGATAAGCTGGACGATCAGGTCGGTCATGGCGGTGCAACGCCGCCTTACGCCGGGCGGGCGCATGACGCCACGCGATTTGGTTTGCGCAGCGAAGCGGCTATGCTGCGCGCGAATGACCGACCCGAACCTCCCGCGACCCGGCCCGCTCGCCGGTGTCACCGTGCTCGATTTCTCGCGCGTGCTGGCCGGGCCGTCCGCGTCGATGGCGTTGGCCGATCTGGGCGCGGCGATTATCAAGATCGAGCCGCCTGGCCATGGCGACGATACCCGCACCTTTCCGCCGATGCGCGACGGGGTGAGCCATTATTTCCTCGCGTACAATCGCGGCAAGCGCAGCATCGTCATCGACCTCAAGACGGGCGAGGGCATCGCGCTCGCTAAGGCGCTGGCGGCGAAATGCGACATCCTGATCGAAAATTACCGCCCCGGCGTGATGGACCGGCTCGGGCTTGGCTACGAGGCGCTGCGTGCGATCAATCCGGGGCTGATCTATTGCGCGATCTCGGGCTTCGGCATGACCGGACCGCTCGCCGACAAGCCGTCGTTCGATATCGTCACACAGGCGCTGTCGGGCGCGCTCAGCATCAATGGCGAGCCGGGCGCGTTGCCGGTGCGGCTCGGGCTGCCGCTCGGCGATCTCGTCGGCGGGATCAACGGGCCGATCGCGATCCTGGCGGCTTTGCACGAGCGCAACGCGAGCGGCGCGGGGCGACTGATCGACATCAGCCTGCTCGACGGGCTGATCGGGATGCTCGGCTATCTCGCGCAACTCGCCTTCTACACCGGCGAGAACCCGGCGCCGCAGGGGTCACAGCACCCCAATCTTGTGCCTTATGGTGCGTTTCCGGCACGCAATGGGTCGATCATTATCGCCTGCCTAACCAACGCCTTCTGGGTACGGATCTGCGCGGCGATCGCGCGGCCGGAACTTGGCACCGACGCGCGCTATGACAGCGCGGAGAAGCGGCGCGATGCGCGCGGCGAAGTCAACGCGCTGATCGCCGCCTTCACCGAACGGCACGATCTCGCCAAGCTGCTGGCGATCTTCACCGCGCATCAGGTGCCGCACGCGCCGATCCTCGGCGTGGCGGAGGCGCTGGCGCAGCCGCAGGCAGTGGCGCGCGAGATGGTGGTGGAGGTCGATCATGCGACGCTCGGGCGGGTGCCGATCGTCAACAGCCCGTTCCGCTTCCCCGGCAGCCCTGCGCCGCAGCCGAGCGCGCCACCCGATCTCGGCGAGCATACCGATGCGATCCTGCGCGAGATGCTCGGGCTGGGCGATGCCGAGATCGCGGCGTTGCGCGACGGCGGGATCGTCGCCTGAGGCTTACGTCGCGCGTTTGCGGAGCATCGCCATGCGCAGGCAGCGGCAAACCACCTCGTCACGCTGGTTGAGCAGTTCGTGGGTGAAGGTGACGACGCCGGCGTTCGGGCGGGATTTGCTCTCGCGCAGATCGGTCACTTCGCTGGTGGCGTGCATCGTGTCGCCGATGAACACCGGCTTGGGCATCACCAGTTTGTCGTACCCGAGATTGGCGACCAGCGTGCCGAGTGTCGTGTCGGCCACGCTCAGCCCCACCAGCAGCGCGAAGGTGAAGGTGCCGTTGACAAGGATTTGGCCGAACTCGGACGCCTTGGCCGCCTCCGCATCGATGTGCAGCGGCTGCGGATTGTGCGTCATCACTGAGAACAGCAGATTGTCGGTCTCGGTGACGGTGCGGCGGATCTCGTGTTCAACGCGGTCGCCGATCCGCCATTCGTCGAAATATCTGCCGGCCATCAGTCGTCCTCCGCCACGATGCGGGCGAGCAGCGCGTCGACCTGCACCTGCGCGCCGGCCTGCGCGTTGAGTTCGGCGACGATACCGTCGAACGGCGCGGTGAGCGAATGCTCCATCTTCATCGCCTCCAGCGTCAGCAGGCGCTGCCCCTTGGTGACACGCTCGCCCGGCGCCACCTCGACGGCGATGATGCGGCCCGGCATCGGCGAGAGGATCGCACCGGAGCCGCCCGCGCCTACACCCGATCCATCGACCCGCGCGGGTGCGGCGAGGAACGACAGGCCATCGTCGTTGATCGCGACGCCGCCCGCCACGGGCTCGCCGATCACGGGCTGGTATTGCCATCCCTCCGGCAACGTAACCCGATGGATATGGCCATCGACCAGCACCGATACGTCGCGATTGGCGGCTGTGTTGGCGCGAAAGCCGATCGCGCCCCGCCACGGATCGGATGGGAGGGGCGAAAGCATATCGTCGCCCCGCAACATCGTCGGTGTGCCGTGATACGCCTGCACCACGATCGCGGCGGCGGCTTGCAGCGCCATGTCCTCGGTCGGTTCGGCGGGGGGCAAGAGGGCATCGCCTTTGCGGGCGATGAAGCCGGTGTCGATATCGCCCGAGCGGAAATCCGCATCGTCGAGCGCACGCCACAGGAAGGGCGCGTTGGTCTTGATCGGATAGATGTCGGTCTCGGCACAGGCGCGTGCGAGCATCTCGCACGCCGCGTCGCGCGATGGTGCGTGCGCGACGAGCTTGGCGATCATCGGATCGTAGAAGGGTGAAACCTCAGCGCCTTCGTACACGCCGGTTTCGAGGCGGATTTCGTCGTGTTCGCGGAAGATCTCCAGCCGCCCGACACTCGGCAGAAACCCCTTGGCCGGGTCTTCCGCGTAGAGCCGCGCTTCGATCGCCCAGCCGGTGATGCTCAACTCATCCTGCCGCTTCGGCAACGGCTCGCCGGATGCCACGCGCAACTGCCATTCGACGAGATCGACGCCGGTGATTTCCTCCGTCACCGGGTGTTCGACCTGCAACCGCGTGTTCATCTCCATGAACCAGATGCGGTCGGCGCGCAGACCTTCGGAGGCGTCAGCGATGAACTCGATCGTGCCGGCACCGATGTAATCGACCGCCGCCGCTGCCTTGACCGCCGCCGCGCACAGCTCGGCGCGGGTGGCGTCGTCCATGCCGGGGGCGGGGGCTTCCTCGATCACCTTCTGGTGGCGGCGTTGCAAGCTGCAATCGCGTTCGAACAGGTGGACGATGTTGCCGTGGCTGTCGCCAAACACCTGCACCTCGATATGGCGCGGGCGCTGGATGTACTTCTCGATCAGAACGTGCGGATTGCCGAACGACGCGGCCGCCTCGCGCTGGCACGAGGCGAGCGCGTCGGTGAAATCGCCCGCCGCCTCGACCAGCCGCATGCCCTTGCCGCCGCCGCCCGCCACCGCCTTGATGAGCACAGGGTAGCCGATCTTCGCGGCCTCGGCGGCGAGGAAGTCTGGCTCCTGCCGCTCGCCCATATAACCGGGCGTGACCGGCACGCCGGCTGCCGCCATAAGCGTCTTGGCGGCGTCCTTCAGGCCCATCGCGGTGATGCTGGCGGGCTTGGGGCCGACCCAGATCAGGCCAGCGTCGATCACGCTCTGCGCAAACGCGGCGTTTTCGGAGAGGAAACCGTAACCGGGATGGATCGCCTCCGCGCCGCTCGCCAGCGCGGCGGCGATGATCTTCTCGCCGACCAGATAGCTTTCGCGCGCCGGGGAGGGGCCGATGTGCACCGCTTCGTCCGCCTGCCGGACGTGGAGCGCGCGCGCGTCGGCGTCCGAATAGACCGCGACGGTGCGGATGCCAAGCGCGCGCGCGGTGCGGATGATGCGGCAGGCGATCTCGCCGCGATTGGCGATGAGGAGGGACTGGATCATCTGCATCACATCCTGAACACGCCGAAAGCGGGCCGCTCGGGGATCGGCGCCTCCAGCGTCGCGGCGAGCGCGAGGCCGAGCACGTCGCGGGTCTGCACCGGGTCGATCACCCCGTCGTCCCACAGCCGGGCGGTGGCGTAATAGGGGTTGCCCTCATCCTCGTACTTCTGGCGAACCGGAGCCTTGAACGCCTCGGCCTGCTCCGGCGTCCACGTCACCGCATCGCGGTGGACGGTGGCGAGCACCGACGCGGCCTGTTCGCCGCCCATCACCGAGATGCGCGCGTTCGGCCAGCTGAACAGGAAGCGCGGATCATACGCCCGCCCGCACATGCCGTAATTGCCCGCGCCGAAACTGCCGCCGATCAGCACGGTCAGCTTGGGAACGGTCGCGGTCGCCACCGCCGTCACCAGCTTGGCGCCGTGCTTGGCAATGCCCTCCGCCTCGTATTTGCCGCCGACCATGAAGCCGGAGATGTTCTGGAGGAACAGCAGGGGCACGCGCCGCTGGCACGCCAGTTCGATGAAGTGCGCACCCTTCTGCGCGCTTTCCGAGAACAGCACGCCGTTGTTGGCGAGGATCGCCACCGGCATCCCCCAGATATGCGCGAAGCCGCACACCAGCGACGAACCGTACAGCGCTTTGAACTCGTGGAATTCGGAAGCATCGACCAGCCGGGCGATCACCTCATGCACGTCATAGGGCGCGCGCACGTCCTCGGGGACGATCGCGTAGAGATCCTCAGCCGGATATTTCGGCGCACGCGGCGTTTTGAGCGGCAGGCCGTGCGCGTGCACCGGGCCGAGGTGCGAGACGATATCGCGCACGATCGTCAGCGCATGTTCGTCATTCTCGGCGAGGTGATCGGCCACGCCCGATTTGCGCGTGTGGAGTTCGCCACCGCCGAGGTCTTCGGCCGAGATCACCTCGCCCGTCGCCGCCTGCACCAGCGGCGGGCCGGCGAGGAAGATCGTGCCTTGTCCGCGCACGATCACGGTCTCGTCGCTCATCGCCGGCACGTAGGCGCCGCCGGCGGTGCACGAACCCATCACGCAGGCGATCTGCGCGATGCCTTTCGCGCTCATGTTGGCCTGGTTGAAGAAAATCCGCCCGAAATGCTCGCGATCGGGGAAGACCTCGGCCTGGTGCGGCAGGTTGGCGCCGCCCGAATCGACCAGATAGATGCACGGCAGCCGGTTGGCCTCGGCGATCGCCTGCGCGCGCAGATGCTTCTTTACGGTGAGCGGGTAATAGGTGCCGCCCTTCACCGTCGCATCGTTACACACGATCATGCACTGCCGCCCAGAGACGCGACCGATGCCGGCGATCACGCCCGCGCCGGGCACCTCGTCGCCGTACAGGCCGTTCGCGACAAGCTGGCCGATCTCCAGAAACGGCGAACCCGGATCGAGCAGCCGCTCGACCCGGTCGCGCGGGAGCAGCTTGCCGCGCGCGGCGTGGCGTTCGCGCGAGGCCGCGCTGCCGCCGAGCGCGGCGGTGGCGACGCGGGCGCGCAGTTCGGTGGCGAGCGCACGATTGTGGCGCTCGCGCGCCTGCGCCTCGGGGGCTTGGCGGTCGAGCGCGGTGGGTAGGACAGGCGCACTCATGCGGTTCGTGCCATCGTCGGCATCATCCTCTCAGTCGAGCCGTCATGCGGCCGTATCATCTGTTACGACCGTGGCAGAAAACCTGCGCCGCCGCAAAGGGTCAGCGCGCCGCCACCTTGCGTTCGATTGCATCCCAGATCAGCCCGGCGACGTCGGTGCCGTCGAACGTCTCGATCGCGACGATGCCGGTGGGGGAGGTGACGTTGATCTCGGTCAGCCACTTACCGCCGATCACGTCGATACCGACGAACAGCAGCCCGCGCCGCTTCAGCTCCGGGCCGAGTTCGGCGCAGATCGCCACCTCCTCCGGGGTCAGCACGGTCTGCACTGCCGACCCGCCGACCGCGAGGTTGGAGCGGATCTCCCCTTCGCCGGGCAGGCGGTTGATCGCCCCCGCGACCTCGCCGTCGATCAGCACGATACGCTTGTCGCCCTTCGCCACGTCCGGCAGGAACGCCTGCACCATGTGCGGCTCGCGCCAGGTCTGATTGAACACCTCGATCAGCGCGGACAGGTTGGCGCCGTCGCTGCCGATCTTGAAGATCGCCTTGCCGCCGTTGCCGTGCAGCGGCTTCAGCACGATCTCGCCGTGCTGCGCGAGGAACGCGCGTGTCTCGTCGAGGCTGCGGGTGATGAGCGTCGGCGGCATGAAGTGCGCGTAATCGAGCACGAACACCTTTTCCGGCGCGTTGCGGACGTTGGCGGGATCGTTGACGATCAGCGTCCTGTCCGCGATCCGTTCGAGCAGGTGGGTGGCGGTGATGTAGCCGAGATCGAACGGCGGATCCTGCCGCATCAGCACCACGTCGGCATCCTCGCCGAGATCGAGCTTCACCGGATCGCCGAAGCTGAAGTGGTCGCCCTTCACGCGCTGCACGGTGACAGGGTGCGCGAGTGCCCACACGCGGCCATCGGCGTAGTTGAGCGCGTCCGCCGTGTAATGGAACAACCGATGCCCGCGCGCCTGTGCGGAGAGCATCAGCGCGAAGCTCGAATCGCCGCCGATGTTGATCTGGTCGAGCGGGTCCATCTGGACGGCGACGGTCAGGCTCATTCCGTAATCTCCATGTTCGGTCGCTGCCATCTAGGTGCGATCGTCACCCGATCCAAGCATTCTCGATGTGGCGCAGCGGCGTGCCGCGCGCGATGAGGATCACGTCGACGCGGATGTCGTCGCCGGGGCCGGCATAGTCCGGCATCAGCACCTCCGCGGCAGCGGCGACGCGGGCGAGGCGGCGCTCGTCGATCGCCATGTCGAGTTCGGCAGCGGTGCGGCGGGTTTTCACTTCCACGAACGCGACGAGCCCCGGGCGGCGCGCGATCAGGTCGACCTCGCCGGCCTTGGTTCGGACGCGGCGGGCGACGATCTGCCAGCCCTTGAGACGCAACCACCACGCGGCGACGCGCTCGCCGCGCCGTCCGGCGGCCTCGGCGGCGAGGCGCTTGGGGGAGGGTGGAGGCTTGAGGCGGGCCGGCGTGCGGCTCACCCCTTCATTTCCAGCGCGCGGGCGTAGAGCGCCTTGCGGTCCAGCCCCAATTTCTTCGCGACCTCGCCCGCTGCCTTGGACGCGGGCAGCCGCTCCAGCGCTTCCGCCAGCGCCGCGTCGGCATCCTCCGCGCTCGCCGCTTCCGGCTCCCCCGGAGGCGCGACGACGATGACGATCTCGCCCCGTGGCGGCGCGTCGGCGTAGCGCGCGGCCAGCGCGGCGAGCGAATCGGTGACCGCTTCCTCAAATTTCTTGGTGATCTCGCGCGCCACCGCCGCGTCGCGGTTCCCCAGGCCTTCCGCCAGCGCCGCCAGCGTGACCGCGAGGCGCGGCCCCGATTCGTACAGCACCAACGTCGCGCGGATCGCGGCCACTTCCGCGATGGCGGCGGTGCGCGCGACCGCCTTGGGCGGCAGGAAGCCGAGAAAGAAGAATCGGTCGGTCGGCAATCCCGCCAGCGTCAGCGCGGCGATCGCGGCGCACGGGCCGGGGATCGTCACCACCGCATGCCCCGCCGCGCGGGCATCGCGCACCAGTTTGTAGCCGGGGTCCGAGATCAGCGGCGTGCCAGCGTCCGAAACCAACGCGACGGCCTCCATCCCCATCCGCGCCACCAAACCCGGCCGCACCCCTTCGGCATTGTGATCGTGATACGGTGTCATCGGCCGCTTCATGCCGATGTGGCGGAGCAACCCCGCCGTCACGCGCGAATCCTCGACAGCTATTACGGCCGCGTTGGCGAGGATGTGCGCGGCACGCGGCGACAGATCACCGAGATTGCCGATCGGGGTGGCTACGATATAGAGGCCGGGTTCGAGTTCAGCGTTCATCGGAGGGGTTCATGACAGACGGGGCAAGGGTACGGCAACCGGGCAAGCGGTTGATCCACGCGATCGTCTCGTGGGGCGTCGTTGGGGGCGCGATGCTGCTGGCCGGCTGCGACACGGTGGTGCCACGCGGTCCGACCACGCCGAGCCGCCGTCCGCCGCCGCCGCGCCAGCAGCCGGTGCGGATCGAACCCGGCATCCCGGTCGACACCGAGCGGCACCGTGTCGCGCTGCTGGTGCCGCTGTCCGGCCCCAACGCGGGCGTTGGCCAGAGCCTCGCCAACGCGACGCAGATGGCACTGCTCGATTCGAACAACCAGCGTATCCGCATCACCACCTACGATACCAACCTCGGCGCCGCCGCCGCCGCGCAGCGCGCGATCGCCGAGGGCAACCGGTTGATCCTCGGGCCGTTGCTCGGCGAAGACGTGCGCGCGGTCACGCCGCTCGCGCATCGTTCCGGCGTGCCGGTGGTCGCCTTCTCGAACGATTCGTCGGCGGCGGGGCAGGGTGCGTATCTGATGGGTTATGCGCCGGCGCAGTCGATCGCGCGCGTGGTCGAGTATGCCAAGGGGCAGGGCATCACCAGCTTCGCCGGACTGGTGCCGAACGGCACCTATGGCGAGCGTGCGTCCACCGCGTTCCTGCGCTCGGTCGAAAGCGCCGGTGGGCAGGTCACCTCGCTCCAGACCTATCAGCGTGTGCCCGGCTCGATCACCGCCGCGATCACCAAGATGGCGAAGGACTCGCCGTATCAGGCGGTGCTGATCGCCGACAACGCCAACACCGCGTCCACCGCCGTGCCGGTGCTGCGCCGAATGGGGGCGGGGGGCGCGCATGTGCTCGGCACCGAACTCTGGAACACGGACAATTCGATCGCGAGCAAGGCCGCGCTCGACGGTGCGTGGTATGCCGCCGTATCGAACGGCCTGTACCAGCAATATGTCGCCAAATACCGCGCCCGGTTCGGGAACGCGCCTTACCGCCTGTCGAGCCTGGGCTATGACGCGGTGCTGCTGACGATCCGCATTGCGCAGGACTGGCGGATCGGCACGCCGTTCCCTGAGCGGCGGCTGACCGACGCAGGCGGATTCTCCGGCATCGACGGAGCGTTCCGCTTCGGTCGCGATGGCGTGGCCGAGCGTGCGCTCGAGGTGGAGGAAATCCGCGGGGGCAGCGTCGTCACGGTATCGCCCGCACCGCGCGGCTTCGAGTGATGGCGGACGGCGGCATCTTCATCGGCGCGGACGCGGGCGGCGCCAATCCGCAGACGCTTGAGCTGAAGCGCGCCAACCGCCACGGCCTGATCGCGGGCGCGACCGGTACCGGCAAGACCGTGACGATCCAGGGCATCATCGAGGGGTTCTCGGCCGCGGGGGTGCCGTGCTTTGTGGCCGACGTGAAGGGTGATCTCTCCGGTCTAGCCATGGCGGGGTCGTCTCAGGCCAAGACCCACGACGCCTTCGCGGCGCGTGCCAAGGCGATCGGCGACGACACCTGGACCTATGGCGACAATCCGGTGCAATTCTGGGATCTGTACGGCGAGCAGGGCCACCCGATCCGCGCCACCATCTCGGAAATGGGGCCGTTGCTGCTCGCCCGGCTGATGGACCTGAACGCGGTGCAGGAGGGGGTGCTGACCATCGCCTTCCACATCGCCGACAAGGAAGGGTTGCTGCTGCTCGATCTCGACGATCTCCAGTCGATGCTGAGCTATTGCGCCACCCGTGCCGATGAGCTGACCACCGCCTACGGTAACGTCTCCAAACAATCGATCGGCGCGATCGAGCGCGCCCTGCTGCAATTGCGCTCGCAGGGGGCGGAGAACTTCTTCGGCGAACCGGCACTGGCGATGGCCGATTTCATTGCGCTCGACGACAGGGGGCGGGGCGTCGTAAATATCCTTGCCGCCGACAAATTGATGCAGAGCCCCAAGCTCTACGCGACCTTCCTGCTGTGGCTGATGAGCGAGTTGTTCGAGCATCTCCCGGAGGTGGGCGATCCCGACAAGCCGGTGCTGTGTTTCTTCTTTGACGAGGCGCATCTGCTGTTCGACGCCGCGCCGAAGGCTTTGCTGGAGAAGATCGAGCAGGTCGTCCGGCTGATCCGATCCAAGGGCGTTGGCGTCTATTTCATCACACAGAACCCGATCGACGTGCCCGATACGGTGGCCGGGCAGCTCGGCAACCGCGTGCAACACGCGCTGCGTGCCTTCACCCCGCGCGACCAGGCGGCGGTGAAAGCGGCGGCGACCACGTTCCGTGCCAATCCGGGCGTCGATGTCGAAAGCGCGATCACCGAACTCAAGGTGGGCGAGGCGCTCGTCTCGCTGCTGCTGCCGGACGGCGCGCCCGCACCGGTGCAACGCACGCTCATCAAGCCGCCCGCCTCGCGCGTCGGGCCGATCACGCCGGCCGAGCGGAAAGTGTTGATCGAGACGGATGCGATCGGCGCGAAATACGACACGCTGGTCGACCGCGAATCGTGTGAGGAAATCCTCGCCGCCAAATCGCAGGAGGCCAGCGCCGCCGCAGCCGAAGCCAGTGCAAAGGATGCCGCCGACAAGGCCGCCGCCGCACAGGCCAAGGACGACGCGCGCGCCGCCAAGGATGCCGAACGCGCGAAGATCGCCGCCGACCGCGCCACCGCCGCGCAGGCGAAGGCCGCCGCCAACAGCCCGTGGGCGAAGATCGCCACCACTGCCGCCCGCACCGCAACCTCGACGATCACGCGGCAGGTCGCCAATCAGTTCGCCAAGGAGGTGTTCGGCACCGGCTCGCGGCGTGGGTCGAGCGCGGGCGGTGATATCCTCGGCGGGATTGTGCGCGGCGTGTTGGGCGGGATCTTCAAGGGGCGATAGCGCTCCAGCGTCGGCGGGCAGAGGCGGCCAACGCCAGCGCCGCTACGCCGCCCGACTCTGCGTGTCGGCAGCATCCGCCGAGGTGATCGTCCCGGCCCGTCCGAAGATCGCGGCCGTGCCCCGGCTGGCGTTCTTCGCTTGGTAGAGCGCCAGGTCCGCATTGTGCAGCAGCGCGCTGGCATCGATCACATCGCTGTCGAGAAACGCCGCGCCGATCGTGCCCGACACGGGAATAACGGCATCACCATGCGCGATTGGTAGCCGCAGATCGGCGAGCAGGCGGCGCAGTAGCGACGGCAGGTCCGCCAGCATGGCTTCGTCGGTCACAATCATCACGAACTCGTCGCCGCCCAATCGCGCGGCAAAGCAGTCCGCGAGATACGGCGCGGTAAGCTGTTCGGCGACGGCCTTCAGCAACATGTCACCGGCACGATGGCCGGCGCGATCGTTGACCGTCTTGAAGTGGTCGAGATCGATCAACAACAGCGCCAGCGGCAGATTGGTCCGACGCGCGGCGAACATCTGGCGCGCGAGCATGTCGTTGAAGCGGGCGCGGTTCGCCAACTGCGTAAGGTCGTCGGTGTCCGCGCTGCGGCGGAGTGCTTGCTCGATGCGGTGCCGCTCGGTGATATCCTGGAACACGCCGACCAGCGCGTGAGGCACGCCGTCGCGCAATTCGACCTCGCCAAGCGTGCGGACGCGACGATCTTCGCCCTGCGCGTTGACGAAATCGGTTTCGAGATCGAGCGGTTCGCCGGTGGCGATCGTATGGGCGAGCGCCGCCGCGACGTCAGCCCGTGCACGCGGCGGATAGAAGCGCAACGCTGCGTCGAGCGGCGGAGGGCTGCCGGTGGGCAGGCCGTGGATCCTATAGACCTGCTCCGACCATTCCATGCCCTCGTCGGCGAGCGTCAGCGTCCACGACCCGATATTGGTCATGCGCTCTGCCTGCCGGAATTGCCGGTTCGTGACGTCCAACCGACGCAGCAATGTACGATGTTCGCTTTCGGTCTTCAGCGCGACCGCCAGCGCGGCACGCGTGTTGAGCAGCGACTCCACCAGTTTGGCGAGCCGGCGCAGCATGTCGGCATCGCCCGGCGACAGCGTGCGTGGCACGGTGTCGATGATACACAGCGTCCCCATGGCGAAGCTCGCACCGTCGTCGCGCCCGCCCCGGACACGCAGCGGCATGCCGGCGTAGAAGCGCATGTGCGGCGGCCCCTTGACCAACGGATTGTCGGCAAAGCGCGGGTCTTCGGTCGCGTCCGGTACGACCATGAGATCGTCGCGCAGGATCGCATACGAACAGAACGCCTGCCCGCGCGGCGTCTCGCAGGCGTGAAGGCCGCTTTTCGCCTTGAACCATTGGCGATGCGCATCGACCAGTGACACAAGGGCGATCTTACAACCGAAGCTGCGTCGCGCGATTTCGACGATGGTATCGAACTCATGTTCGGGCGGCGTATCGAGGATGTCTAGGTCGGCGAGGGTCGAGAGGCGTGCCGCCTCGATCTCGTAAGGCAATCCGATCTTTTCCACAGCGCGCCCGACCATCACATTGGTCTAGCGAATTTAGGTTAAGAGAATGCTGCCGCCCGGATCCGTAGCATGTCGCGCCGGGCGGCAGCAGCTTTCAAAAGTCGATCGCGATCGTCCCGAACACCTGGCGTGGCGCGACCGGGAACGCGTTGTAGGTGCTGGTCGCCGATCCGATGCTGATCGTCGACGCGCCCTTCTGGTCGGTGATGTTGGTGACGTTGAGGCTGAGGTTGAGCTTGCGCGCAACCACGCCCTCACCCAGCGGCACCGCCACGCCGATCCGTCCGGCCAGCGTGAAATAGCCCGGCACCGACAGATCGTTGGTAAAGGTCGCATAGCGTTTGCCGAGGTAATCGCCGATCAACTGCACGTCGAACGCACCGTAATTGGCCGACACCACCGTCTTGTTGAGCCACATCGGCGAACCCGGCACCTGCTTGCCTGCGGTCGGCACCACCACGGCCGGCACGCCGGTTGAGTAGTTCTGCTGATACTTCGAGTCGTTGTACGATGCCGCATCGTAGATCGAGAAGTGCGGCCCGAACCGCAGGGTCGCGGCGAAATCGATGCCGTCGGTTTTCACGCTGCCGACGTTCTGGATGATCGCGGCGCCACTGATGATCGAGGTGATGACTGTCGTCGGGCTGAGCGCGAGCAGGCGGTTGCTGAAATCGACATGATAATAGCTGACCTGCCCCTCGAACGCGGTCAGCGGGCCGGCGCCGGTGATCGGGTAATGCACCCGCGCGCCACCCTCGTAGGTCCAGCTCGTTTCGGGCTTCACGTTGGCCTTGAACGCCTCGAACACCGGCTGGCTGCCGAGCGCGAAGGGGGACAGGCCGGTGGCGGCGCTGGTCGGGAACTGGCGGATGTTCTGCTGGGCGTTGGCGAACAACTGGGCGTTGCCGTCGACATCCCAGGTCGCGCCGATCTCGGGCAAGAACGCCTTGTCGGTGTTGAGCTTGCCGACCGGCAGCGCGGTCGAGTTCGAGAACGAGCCGGGGATCGGCTGCACCGGCACCGCCTGCGTCGCGCGCTGGAACGTGCTCTTGAAGCCGGCGAGGATCGTCACGCTCGGCAGGATGCGCCACGTGTCCTGCAGGTGGGTCTGGATCTCGTCGACGCGGATCTCGCTGCCATATTGCGTGATGAGCGGTGCGGCTTCGTCACGCGGGCGGGTATAGGGGGAGGACGGGTTGTTGACGTCGAGCGCGTACCAGCGGCGGTAGGCCGATGAGCTCTGATGTTCGTACCAGCCGCCCAGCTCGATCTCGTGGTTGCCGAAGGTGCCGCGCAACGTCGAAATGCCGCCCTCGCGATCGATGCGGTATTCGGTGGTACGCGAGGCAAGGCCGGAGCCGCCGAAGATCGTGGTCAATCGTGCGAGGTTTGCCGCCGAGGTCGGGCTGCTGCCGGCAACGCCGGGGTAATAGAAGGAGAACAGTCCCGGCAGACCCGCCACGTCGATCGGCCCCGCCACTACGCCGACGCCATCGTTATGATGGTAATAGCCCTGGTTCGACCATTCGATGTTGCTCGACACGTGCCAGTCGTATTTCACGTAACCGAGGTAATCGGTGCGCTGCGCGTCGCTGTAATAATTGCGGTAGTTATCCGCCGCCGCCTTGTACGCACCGGAGGCGAGATAGGTCTGAATGCCGGCGAAGTTCGGATAGAAGAACGGGCGCGCATAGGGCACCTTGCCCGGCGTCTCGCCCTTGCTGATGTTGATGACGGTGGCGTCCTCGTTCGGCTCGGTCTTGTCCGAATAGGCGCCGTAGAGGGTCAGTTTGCCGGTGGCATCGTCATGCACGAACTTGCCATTGGCCTGATAGCCGCCCTGATGGCCGTTGAAGTCCCACGCGCGCGAATCCTGCCGCACGCCGGACAGATAGAAGGCGTTGCCGCCGCCGAGATCGCCCGAATCGACGCGCACGAAGGTGCGGTAAGTGTTGTAACTGCCGAACGTTTGCGAAATCGTGCCGCCGCGCTCGGCCTTGGGGTCACTGGAAAAGGTGTCGATCGTGCCGCCGAGGTTGCTGGTCGAGGCGGTGCCGAGATCGCCCGCGCCGCTGGCGAGCGTGACGCGACCGACGTTCTCGGAGATGATCGCGCGCTGCGGCGATAGGCCGTTGTAATTGCCGTAGGTCTGGTCGCCCAGGGGGATGCCGTCGAGCGTGTAGCCGAGCTGCTGCGCGTTGAAGCCGTGGATGAACAGTGAGATGTTCTGTTCGTTATTGCCCCACGGATCGGCGGTGAGGAAGGTCACGCCGGGCAGCGTCTGGATCGCTTTCAACGGGTTGATGCCGGGCAGCTCCTTCTGGATCTGCGTGCCGTCGAGCTCCACCACCGAGCGGGTGCGGCGGCCGGTGACGACGATCTGGCCTTCGCCGCCGTCGGGGGTGGCCGCACCCTCGGCGGGAGCGACATCCGCCGCCGCCGGTGCCGCCGGAACAACCTCGGCGTAAGCGGCGACCGGCAGGAGTGCGGTCGCCAGCGCGAGCATCGATACGGCGTAGCTGTTCATTCGTCGGCCCCTTACGGCATTGCAGTCGAGCCGGCGGGTAGGAGCGACGAAAGACGTTACGGCGTCAGCATGGTTTCAGTTCTGTGAAATTGTGCATCTGCGAACAGGTGTCTCGTCTTTGCATCAGTCTCGCCCGATGCCATCGCCCCCATCGTTACGTAATCGGTCTTGCCCGTGCCCAGCACCGGCAGCGCCTCGACCACGCGAATGTCGCGCGGGATCGCCAGTTCCGCCACGCCGTTGTCGCGGCCCCAGCCTTGCAGATCGGCGGCCTTGGCATCCTTCTGCGTGGTGAACAGCACCAGTTGTTCGCCCTTCTTGGCATCCGGCCGCGTCACCACCGCATGCGTGGCATCTGGCCACAGCTTGCCGGCATAGCCCTCCACCGCCGGCAGCGAGACCATCTCGCCGCCGATCTTGGCGAAGCGCTTGGCGCGGCCCTTGATGCTGACAAAACCGGCATCGTCGATCTCGACGATATCGCCGGTGTCGTGCCAGCCGCCCTCTGGCGGTTGCAGCACGCCGGGATGGTCCGACTTTAAATACCCCGCCATCACGTTCGGTCCCCGGATCGACAGCTTGCCGCCACCCTCGATGCCCGGCACCGGATCGAGCCTGCTTTCGATATTGGGGAGCAGCCGCCCGACGCTGCCGGTCTTGAAGTGCATCGGCGTGTTGACTGCGATCACCGGCGACGCCTCAGTCGCGCCATAGCCTTCGAGGATGCGCAGGCCGAACTTCTCCATCCACGCCTTGCGCGTCTCGTCCTTCACCCGCTCCGCGCCCGCGACGACGTAGCGCATCGCGTAGAAGTCGTAATTGTGCGCCATTCGCGCATAGCCTGCCAGAAACGTGTCGGTGCCGAACAGGATCGTCGCATTGGCGTCATAGGCGAGCGCCGGCACGATCCGGTAATGTAGCGGGTTGGGGTACAGCACCGTCTTCACCCCGGACAGGATCGGCAGCAACATGCCGCCGGTCAGCCCGAAGCTATGGAACACCGGCAGCGCGTTGAGCACGATGTCCGATCCGTTGAAGTCGATCCGCGCGCCGATCTGCGCGCAGTTGGCGAGCAGGTTGCGATGCGTCAGCACCACGCCCTTGGGCAGCCCTTCGGAGCCGCTGGTGAACAGCACGACGGCAGGGTCGGTCGGCGCGATGCGCCGCCGCCGGTGGTTGCGTTCGGCAAAGTGCGAGGCGACCAGCGCGCGCAGCTTGGCGACCGTGCCGATCCCGGCGGATACGTCCTCCAGATACCGCACGGTCAGCCCCGCCGCGACCAGCCCGTCGATCACCGCGCCGAGCTTGGCTTGTTCGACGAAGGCACGCGCCGTCACCACCGTCCGCACCTCGGCCGCTGCACACGCAGCCTGAAGATTGGCGAGGCCGGCGGTGTAGTTGAGCATCGCCGGCACCCGCCCTGTTGCCTGCAATCCGAAGAACGTCACCACCGCCGCCGACACGTTGGGCAGCAGCACGCCGATATTCTCGCCGGGCGTCGTCCCCGGCTCCAGCGCGCGCCCGAGCGCGAGGCTGCCCGTCACCAGCCGCGCATAGCTGAGCGGATGGCGCTTCACGTCCTCTACGACCGGCTTCTTCGCACCACCAAGGTGACGCGCGTCGAGCAGAGCCGCAAACAGCGTGCGGTCGATATGCGAGGTCGCGAAAATCATCCCGCTCATCACATCGTAAAGGTGCCGCCCGGTCGCGGCGCGTCGCGCCCGCGCGGTCATCTCGCCCTCGATATGGAAGCGGCGCGGCGGCAGCACGATCAGGCTGATCTTGGGGAACATCCGCAGCCGCACCTTGCCGCGCAGGTACGAGAATGGCGTGAACTGCGCGCCGTCGATCCGCACCGGCACGATCGGCGCATCCGCCTTGTCCGCCACCATGCCGGGGCCGTCGAACACCTTCATCAGCGCGCCCGTCACGGTGATCCGCCCTTCCGGGAAGATGACGAGCGTATTGCCCTCCTTCACGCTGCGCACCATCGCCTTGGCCGACATCGGGTTGGTCGGATCGACCGGAAACGCGCGGAACAGCTTCAGCGCAGGCGCCATCCACCAGCGCTTGGTCACCTCGGTATGCACCGCGAACACCGGCTTGCCCGGCAGGAACACCGCGAGCAGCAGCCCGTCCAGCCACGATACGTGATTGACCACCACCACCGCGCGCTCGCCCGGCTGCGGCATGTTCTCGGCGCCCTGCACCTCGACACGGTAGAGCAGTTTCAAAAACCCGCGCACCACCGCCTTGATGACCGTCTCCGGCAGAAGCCAGCAGGAGATCAACGCCACCGACAAGGTCGCGAAGCCGAGCGTGCCGATCACGCCGGGAACGCTCGTCCCGCGCATCTGAAGCACCGTCACCACCGCCACCACGCCGACCGTGACAACCGCGTTGAGAATGTTGTTGGCCGCGATGATCCGCGAGCGTTCCTCAGGCGGGCTCGCGGTCTGGAGGATCGCGTAGAGCGGCACGATGAACATGCCGCCCGCAAACGAAATGCCGGCAAGATCGAGTAGCACGTGCCACGCGCCCGCGCTCTGCACGAAGGTCGCCATGCCGGGGTTGGGCGCGTGGACGACATAAGCGGAGGTCGACAGCCAAAGGTCGACCATGAACGCCGCCATCAGCAGTGCGGACACCGGCACGTACTTGGCCGAAACCTCACCGCTCAGCAGCCGATTTACGAACAGCGAGCCGCCCGCGACCGCGATCGAGAAGGTCAGCAGGAACAATGTCACCACCGGCGCCGCGCCGCCGAGCGTCCCCGTCACCAGCGCCGGGAATTGCGAGACCAGTATCGCGCCGATCGCGAAGAACCAGCTGATGCCGAGGATGCACAGCCACACGCCTTCACCGTCATGCGCGGTCTTGAGGATGCGCCACGTGCTGCGGAACGGGTTGCGATCGACGTGCACGTCGCTGCGCACGGGCGGGGCAGGCGGGATCAGCAGACTGGCGCCGAGGCCGCATGCCGCCAGCACGGTCGCGATCACGCCTGCTTCCCACGGCGGCACCACGCCCGCCAGCAACTGTCCGCCGAGAATGGCGAGGAACGTGCCCGCCTCGATCACGCCGGTCGCGCCCATGATCTCGTGCGCGCCCAACTGCTGCGGCATGATCGAGTATTTGACCGGGCCGAAGATCGTCGAATGGCAGCCCATCAAAAACAGCGCCACGAACAGCAGCGGCAGCGACTGAAACCAGAAGCCGGCGAGGCCGATCGCCATGAAACCGATCTCGGCAGTCTTCACCAGCCGGATCAGCTTCGCCTTGTCCAAGGCATCAGCAATCTGCCCGCCCAGCGCCGAGAACAGAAAATAGGGGAGGATGAACACGCCGGTCGCGATCGTCGCCAGCATTTCCGATTTGGCTGGTTGCCCGGCGTAGATCGTGAAGTTGGCGAGGAACAGCATCGCGAACTTCAGCACATTGTCGTTGAACGCGCCGAGGAACTGGACGACGAACAGCGGCCCGAACCGGCGCTTGGCGAGCAGCGAGAAATCGGGTGCTGACATCATCTTCTCCATGAACGGGCGCGTGTACGCTGCCGACACACCACCGCCTTCATGATGTCGCACAAAAATGAACGGTGTTCAATATAGAAATAGACAGCATTCAATTTTTTGCGTAACCTGCACAGCATGGGCCGCAGATCCGATCACAGCCGCGCAGAACTTGCCGAACTGATCCTGTCCGAGGCGCATGTGCTGATGGCCGAGGTCGGTTTTCAGGCCTTCTCCGCGCGCGGAGTGGCGAAACGGATCGGCTATTCGATCGGTACGATCTACAATGTGTTCGGCAGTCTCGATCGGCTGGTGCTGGCAGTCAACAGTCGCACCTTCGTCGCCTGGGCCGCGCTGATCCGCGCGCGGCTGGATGCGGCCGGGGCGGATCGCGTCGCCGCTCTGGTGGAGGGCTATTTCGATTTCGCCGAGGCTAACCCGCATCTGTGGATGGCGATCTACGATCATCGCCTGCCGCCCGATGCGCCGTTCCCGGAGGATTACTTCCGCCAGCGCGCGGAATTGACTGGACTGGTCGAAGCGGAGATCGCGGCGATCCTGCCGGCAGGGCGACGGGATGACGCGGCCGCACTGGCGCGCTCCTTGGTGGCGATGGTGCACGGGCATTGCGTTTTCGCGCTTAACGGCACCTTTGCACTGCTCGGCGAAGCGGATGCGCGTGGTGCAGCGCTGGCCCGTGCCCGCGAGGTGCTGGCGGCTTGGGGTAAGGGATAAGGCCGCTACCGCGTGCGCCGAGGGCCGTGGCAAGTATCGGAACGGCAGCAGGGTGCACTGCGCTAAGGCGCAAAAACTTCCGTCATCGGCCTCCGCGCTGCCAATTACCAAGCGCGACATTGCTCGATCCAGACGCGCAAACAAAAACGGCGGCGGATCGCTCCGCCGCCGCTTGATCCGCCGCCGATAGCAGGCGTTACTTCTTCAGCTTGATCGCAACGAACAGCGCCGGCAGCCGCGCACGCTGGATATAGAGCGCGACCTGCTCGCGACCTTCGCGCTTGGCCTGTGCCACCACCGCCGCCAGTGCGGCCGGCGTCGACGTCGGCGTACCGTTGGCGGAGATGATGACGTCGCCACGCTTCAGCTTCTGGCCAGCGTCGCTCGACGGATCGGTCGACGCGATCACCACGCCCTGCACCGACGAATCGATGCCGAGGCTGCGGCCGATCTGTGGCGTCAGGGTCTGCACCGTCACGCCGAGCGCGTTCGCGGACGCCGACTGCGTGCCCTGCTGCCCGTTGTCGTCACCACCCAGCGCGTCGTCATCGTCACCGTCCGACACCTTGGCGGCGAGCACGTCCTCGGATGGACGGGTGCCGATCGTCGCGGTGATCGTCATCGGCTTGCCCTGGCGGATGATGCCGATCGGCGTACGCGTACCGGGCGTGATGTTGGCGACCAGATAGCTGAGCGACTGATCGGGCGTGACGTCCTTGCCGTCCACGCTCGTCACCACGTCACCGACCTTGAGCCCGGCCTTAGCCGCTGCTTCGTTCGGCTCGATCGACCGGATGATCTCGCCGTGGTTCTTCTGGAGGCCTAGCGCCGAGGCAATATCGTCGTCGAGCGGCTGTGGGCCGACGCCGAGATAGCCGCGCGCGATCTTGGTGCCCTTCATCAGCTTGTCGATGACGGGCTTGGCATCCTCCGCCGGAATCGCGAAACCAATGCCGATATTGCCACCCGACTGGCCGGCGTAGATCTGCGAGTTGATGCCGATCACCGCACCCGTCATGTCGAACATCGGGCCACCGGAGTTGCCCTGGTTGATCGCCGCGTCGGTCTGGATGAAGCGGTCATACGCGCCGCCACCCGTGACGCGGTGCAGCGCCGACACAATGCCTGCGGTCACGGTCGAGCCGATACCGAACGGATTGCCGATCGCGATCACCCAATCGCCGACGCGCGCGCGGCTGGAGTCGCCGAACTTGACGAAGGGCAGGTTGGTCGCGTCGATCTTGAGCAGCGCGAGATCCGACGTCGGATCGCGCCCGATCAGCTTTGCCTTATACTCCTTGCGGTCGATCATGATCGCAGTGATGGAGTCGACCGTCGCGCCCTTCGCGCCCGGCGCGACGACGTGATTGTTGGTGACGATATAGCCGTCCGGCGAAATGATGAAGCCCGAACCCAGCGACGTGGCTTCGCGCGTCTGCGGAGTGCCGCCACCGCCGCCCTGGCCACCGCCCATCTGCCCGAACAGGTCGCCGAACGGCGTGCCCGCGAACGGGTTGGCGGGCTGTTCGACCTTGATATGCTGGCTGGTGGAGATGTTGACCACGGCCGGCTGAAGCTTCGCGACCATGTCCGCGAAGCTCATCGGTGCGCCGGCGCGCGGAGCAGTGGCGGCAATCGCGCCCGGCTCGTTCTGCGCGGTCTGCGCAGGCGGCTCTAGCGCGACGGCGGCAGCGGTGCCGCTGAGAAGGATGGCAGCAGTAATGGCATATGCGTATCGCACGTGGATTGATTCCTTCCGGGTGCCTTGGTTGGGCAACGCGCCGACCTTAACGAAAGTTGCTGAACGGTGATTGAATATGAACGGGCTGAAAGGAGGTTTTCCAGAGATAAACCTCAGCGGTGCCCCTGAAACTCCTTGAGGTAGGCGTTGTCGGGTGACAGCACCATCGACGTCTGGCCCTTGGCGGTATCGCCGAAGGTGTAACGATACGACTGCATCGCGCGGTAGAAGTCGTAGAAGTCGGGATCCTTGTTGAAGCTTTCGGCGTAGATCTGCGCGGCGCGCGCATCCGCTTCGGCGCTGATGATCTGGGCGGTCTGCTGGCCCTTCGCCTGAATGGTCAGCGCCTCCTGTTCGCGCGCGGTCTTCATCCGATCGAGCGCGCTTTGCAGCGGGGCACCGTCCGGCAGGTCGGCATGCTTGATGCGGACATCGACGATCTGCACGCCGTATTGCGCGGCAAGACGTTGCAACCCGACCTGGATATTCTCCATCACCTGCCCGCGTTCCGGGCTCAGCATCGCCGCGAACGGACGCTTGCCGAGTTCGTTGCGCAAAGCGGAGCTGAACAACGGCTGGAGTTGGTCGATCACGCGCTGTTCCGTCACGGAACTGCTGCCGGTCGACACCACCGCCTTCAGCGGATCGACGATGCGGAAGCGCGCATAGGCATCGACCTCAAGCCGCAACTGGTCGGTCGAGAGCACCGGCTGGTTTTCAAGATCGACGTCGAGCACGCGCTTGTCGACCCATACGATCCGGTCGATGAACGGGATGCGCGCGATCAGGCCGGCGCCCGAGCGGCCGAACACTTCATTCGGCTGCCAGCGGTTGATCGCACCGCCGACCGGCTGCTCGAACCGGAGGATCACCGCCTGCTTGGTTTCCGGCACGATCGCGAACGTGCTGGCAAGCAGGATCAGCACAAGCAGGACAACGATGCTGATCGCGATCGGATTGCGAAGCGACGGGGTCACTGGGCGTCTCCCTGCACGGGGGCGGGGGTCTGTGCGGGCTGCGCCGGCGCGTCTGGCGCGCGGCGCACGGCACCGGGCAGCGGCAGGTACGGTACGACGCCGGGCGCCTCGACGATCGTCTTGTCGCTGTGCGCCATCACCTGTTCCATCGTCTCGTAATACATGCGCTTGCGGGTCACTTCCGGTGCGAGCTTATACTGTGCGTAGATCACATCGAACGAGGCGGCCTCGCCCTGCGCGCGCGCTAGGATTTGCTGCGCGTAACCGCGCGCCTTGTTGATGTTGCCCTGCGCCTCCTGCTGCGCGGCGGACACCTTCTTAAATGCGTCGCTCACCTGCTCGGGCGGTTGCGCGCCCTTGATTGCGACACCCTGGATGTGGATGCCGGCATTGTAGCTGTCGAGGATCGACTGCATGTTCTGCTGAACCTTCACCTCCATCGCGCCACGACCGGAGCCGATTGCGTCGTCAAGCGTGGAGGTCGCCAGCACCGCACGCATTGCGCTTTCGGCGGTGGCGCGCAGCGTCGACTTGGGATCGGCGATCTGGAAGACGTAATCCTGCGGGTTGCTGATGTCCCAGCGCACCGAGTAATTGACGTCGACCACGTTCTGGTCGCCGGTCAGCATCAGGTTCTCGCCACCGTTTTCGGGGAAGGTGTCGGTCTTGATCTCGCGCACGTCGACCTTCATCACCGAATTGAACGGTGCGGGCAGCGTCAGGCGGATACCGGGTTCGAGCGTGCCGGCGTAGCGCCCGAAGAACGTTACCACCGCGCGCTGTTGCGGGCCGATCGCGTGGATCGAGGTAAAGGCGATCCACATCACCACGATGATCGCCACGCCGATCAGCCACAGCGTGCCGGCATTCGGCGTACCGGGGATGCGTGGCCGGCCGCTCCCGTCCGAACCGCCGCCACCGCCGCCGCGCGCGCGCTTGATGAACTCGTCGAGCGCGCTCGGCCCGGGGATGCGCCGGCCGCCATTGCCACCGGGCTGCGGTGCCCACGGGTTGCGGGGGCCGTCACCGCCAGAACCGGAGCCGCCGCCCGAACCGGAGCCGCTGCCCCAAGGGTTCTTCTCTTCGGCGTGGAGGGATGTGGGACGCTGGAACCAGCCCGTCAGGATCGTCATATCTTCACTCTATAGGTATGCCTGCCGGTGAAAAATAGTGCCAAGCGGCCGGAACGACCCTATCTGCGTAACGATGACCGATCCAGCCCAGTTAGAAGCCGCCCTTTCGCCCGTCGCCGGCACCCGCGCCACCGCCCGGATCGAGGGTTCGCGCGCCAGCATCATCCTCGACGTCAGCGGGCTCGACGCGAGCGAACACGATCCGCTCGAAGCACGCGTCCGCGCCGCCGCGTTGACGGTGCCGGGTATCGAGACGGTGCGCGTCGCGCTAACCAGCCAGCGCACGCGGCGGCTGTCGATCGCGGTGGCGAGTGGCAAGGGCGGGGTGGGCAAGTCCACCGTGTCGGCCAATCTCGCGATCGGGCTGAAGGCGCGCGGACGGCGGGTCGGGCTGGTGGATGCCGACATCTACGGTCCGTCTCAGCCGCGGCTGATGCGGGTCGAGGGCAGCAAGCCGACCGCGCGCGACAAGGTGCTACAACCGGTGTCGACCCCGTATGGCGTACCGCTGCTGTCGATGGGCCAACTCGTCGCTGCCGATCAGGCGATCGCGTGGCGCGGGCCGATGGCGGCGGGTGCGCTCGGGCAACTGGTCGATGCCAATTGGGGTGATGCCGATACGTTGGTCCTCGATCTGCCGCCCGGCACCGGCGACGTGCAGCTCACCATGATCCAGAAGCACCGCCCCGCCGGCGCGGTGATCGTCTCCACGCCCCAGGATCTCGCGCTGATCGATGCGCGCCGTGCGATCGATCTGTTCCAGAAGGCCGGCATCCCGATCATCGGCCTGATCGAGAACATGGCCGGTTATGCCTGCCCGCATTGCGGCGAGGTGTCCGACCCGTTCGGGCAGGGCGGGGCCGAGGCGGCGGCGCGGGAACTCGGCATCGCGTTTCTCGGTCGCATCCCGCTCGACATCGCGATCCGCACCGGCTCCGATGCCGGGCTGCCGCCCGTGGCCGGGAACGGTCCGGAAGGCGCGGCGTTCGCCCCGATAGCCGATGCCGTATCACGCTGGATTGAGACGGAGGGACGATAATGCCGATCACCGATGATGCCGGGATCAAGGCGCTGCTCGAAGAAACGCGCACCATCGCGCTGGTCGGCGCGTCCGACCGGCCGAGCCGCCCGTCATGGGGGGTGATGAAGCGATTGCAGGATCACGGCTACCGTGTGATTCCCGTCAATCCGCAGATCACCGGCGAGCATGTCCACGGCGAGTTCGTGTTCCGCGATCTTGATCAGCTTGGCGATCCAATTGATCTTGTCGACATCTTCCGCAATTCGGCGGCGGCCGGCGACGTGGTGGACGATGCGATCCGCATCGGCGCGAAGGCGGTGTGGATGCAGATGGGCGTCGTCAACGAAGCTGCCGCAGCACGCGCAGAGGCGGCTGGGCTGAAAGTGGTGATGGATCGCTGCCCAGCGATCGACATTCCCCGGCTCGGTGTCGCGCGCATCGCGTGAGGAACCAGCACCCTGATCTACCTAAGCCTCGGCGTGACGGTGAAGTGGAACCGTCGTCACGCTTATGAATGAGCGTTGGTTCGTCCCCTCTGCCGCCGTGTTCGATCATCGTAGCGATAGCATCCTCAAAACGGGGCGTAGCCGCACGCTGATACGCCGTAGCAACGTGTTGCCAACGGCTTGACCTCGCGTCGGGCGCCGGTATCCTCCCATTCTTGACCGATGATCGCCGGGGTTACGATGGTAACTGCGCTCCTGCTCGTGCTGCTCGACGCACCCGCCATAGCTGCGGAGACACGATACCGTGCGATGACCAGCGCCACGCCTGCATGTTCGCACCCCGATGGCGACGACGTGGTGGTCTGCGGCCGGCGAAGCGCCGATCGCTATCGCGCGCCGCTGGTGGTGCATGATCCGGGCGATCCGATGTACGAAGGCGTGCCCGCCGAACGCGAACGGCTGTTCGCCAGAACCGACAATTGCCAGGAAAAGTCGCTTTTCCTCGTCGGTTGCGGTTCGGTGGGCGTAAAGGCGACAGTAGGCGCTGGCGGCGTTCACGTCGCGGGTGAGCGGGCGCTGGCGCCCTAGCGTCTACTCGAGAATGTGCATCCACAGCGGCTGGCCGGTCAGGCTTTGCGATCCGCGCAGCCGCTCCAGCGCCTGCGCGACCGCACGTTCAGGCGCTTCATGCGTGACGATCGCGACCAGCACGCTGCCATCGACGTTCGCGCCGCGCTGGATCAGGCTTTCGATCGACACGCCCGCGTCGCGCATCGCTGCGGCGATTTCTGCCAGGACGCCCACCTTGTCCGCTACCGCGAACCGCACGTAGGAGCGCCCGCGCCGCTCGCCCGGGTCAGCCGGTGCTTGCGCCGCCAGTGCCGAGGATGGCATCGCGAAGGCCGGGCCGAACTCACCGCGCGCGATGTCGATCAGGTCGGCGACCACGGCACTCGCGGTGGGGCCGTCGCCCGCGCCCGCGCCCTGGAATAACAACCGGCCGACGTAATTGCCCTCCGCCACCACCGCGTTGGTCGCGCCGGTAACATGCGCGAGCGGGTGGCTGACCGGGACGAGATGCGGGTGCACGCGCTGGAACAGCCCACCTGCGGAATGGTCCGCTACCCCCAGCAAGCGCACGCGGTAGCCGAGCGCCGCCGCCTCGGCGATATCGGCGGCGAGGACGTGGCGGATGCCGCTTGCCTGCACGTCCGCAAATGCCGGTTGCGTGCCGAACGCAATGCTGGCGAGGATCGACAGCTTGTGCGCGGCGTCGATGCCGTCGATGTCGAACGTCGGATCGGCTTCGGCATAACCGAGCGCCTGCGCCTCGGCGAGCACGTCGGCGAAGTCGCGTCCTTCCGCCTCCATCTTCGACAGGATGAAGTTGCAGGTGCCGTTGAGGATGCCATAGACCCGGCCGATCTCGTTGGCGGCGGCACCTTCGCGCAAGCCTTTGATGACCGGTATGCCACCTGCGACCGCCGCTTCGAACTTCAGCGCGACGCCAGCCTGCTCGGCGGCTCCGGCAAGCTCCAATCCGTGATGCGCGATCATTGCCTTGTTGGCCGTCACGAAGCCCTTGCCCGCCGCCAGCGTGCGCCGTGCAAGCGTGAGGGCGGGACCGTCCGAACCGCCGACCAGCTCGACCACCACATCGACCTCGCGCGCCGCGAGTTCCGTCGTGTCGTCAACCCATGCGAATCGTGCAATATCGACGCCGCGATCCTTGCCGCGATCCCGCGCCGAAACCGCGACGATCTCGATCGGCCGCCCCGCACGCCTTGCGATCAACGCACCGTTTTCGTCGAGCAGGCGGATGACGCCGCCGCCGACGGTGCCGAGGCCAGCGAGCGCGATACGGAGCGGTTGGGTCATGCGTCTCTTTCTTCGGAGTCTCGGCGCCTTTAGCCAGCGTCCGGATCGCGGAACAAGCCGGTTATTTCTTGACCAGGCCGATCTCGACCAGCCGCTCGTGCAGGTAATCGTGCGAGGTGATCGGCTGAGGGTAGCGGTTCGGCCGGTCCGCCGTGATGCAGCCCGGCAGCGTCTCGATCAGGAAATCGGGATTGGGATGCAGGAAGAACGGCATCGAGTAGCGCGATACACCGCGCCGCTCGGGCGGCGGGTTGACGACACGGTGGCTGGTCGAGGGCAGCACATGGTTGGTCAGCCGTTGCAGCATGTCGCCGACGTTGACGACCAGCGCGCCTTCCGGCGGCTTGACCGGCAGCCATTGCCCGTCCCGGTCGAGCAGTTCGAGGCCGGCCTCCTCCGCGCCGAGCAGCAAGGTGATGAGATTGATATCCTCATGCGCACCAGCCCGCACGCCCTCGGCGTCGGCCGGGATCGGCGGATAGTGCAGCAGCCGGAGGATCGAATTGCCGTCTTGTACCGCCGGATCGAACCAGTCCGGCGCAAGATTAAGATGCCGCGCGATCGCCGACAGCAGACGGTCCCCGGCACGATCGAACGCCGCATAAAGGTTCAGGAACGTGTCCTTGAATCCGGCGGGCTGCTCTGGCCAGATGTTGGGTGGCATCCGGTCGGACAAGGCATGACCCGCGGGCAGTTCGCGGCCGACGTGCCAGAACTCCTTCAGGTCGACCACTGACGCGCCCTTGGCGATTTCGGTCTTGAACGGCGTATAGCCGCGCTGCCCGCCGCCTGCGGGGCTGAAGTGGCGGCGCTTTTCCGCATCCGGCAGCGCGAAGAATGCCGCCGTCTCGGCCCAGCCCTGTGCGATCAGGTCGGCAGGGATGCCGTGGTCGGCGATCACCGCGAACCCGAACCGCTCGAACGATCCGCCTAACGCGGCGGCGAAGCCGGCCGGGTCCGAGTCCGCAGCGGCGAGCGAGAGCGTGGGGATGGAGGAGAGCGCGGTGTCGGGCATCATGCGGCTTTCATTGTAATTTTCCGCAACATAGTCGGGGTGGGCGGCGGCTCACAAGGTTTGTCGCGAGCGGGGCACCCTTGGCATCACGCCGCGTGCAATTACGACAGGTGCGCTTGCACGTGACCAGCAGGTCGATGTCGGGCATTGCCACGCAATGTCGATCGAATCGCCGCCTCGCGCGCCAAACACCGCGCCGATCCCCTTCTACGAGTTCGTCGCGCTCGTCGCCGCCCTGATGTCGCTCGGGGCCCTCGGCATCGATTCGATGCTGCCCGCGCTGCCCGATATCGGCCGCAGGCTTGGCGCGGACAGCGTTGCGGAGCGTTCGCTCGTCGTCACCGTCTTCGTGGTCGGCTTCGGGCTTGGGCAGATCGTGCAGGGGCCGCTGACCGACCGCCACGGCAGGCGACCGATCCTGATCGGCGGGTTGGCCGGCTATATCGTCTGTTGCCTGCTCGCTGGCCTCGCGGGCAGCTTCACGCTGTTGCTGATCGCGCGCTTCATTGGCGGAGTGTCGATCGCGGCGGGGCGGGTCGTTACCATCGCGCTGGTGCGCGATTGCTTCACCGGCCGCGCGATGGCGCAGGTCTCCAGCCTCGCGTTCATGGTGTTCATGGCCGCGCCGATCCTCGCCCCGAGCGTTGGGCAGTTGGTGCTGCTCGCCGGATCGTGGCGGCTGATCTTCGAGGTGATTGCCGGCCTCGCGTTGATCGTGCTGTCGTGGTTCGCATGGCGCATGCCCGAGACGCTGGCGCCCGCGAACCGGCTGCCGCTGTCGATCGCGCAACTGGTGCGGGGCTACCGCCTGACGCTGACCGACCGCGCATCGTTCGGTTACATGATCGCCGGGCTGATCGTGCAGGGAGCGCTGTTCGGCTATATCGGCCTGATCGAGCCGATCATGGAGAAGGTGTTTCACGCCCAGCATCTGCTTGGCCCGGTGTTTGCCGCCTCGGCCGGTGCGATGGCGGTGGCGAACCTGCTCAACTCGCGGATCGTCATGCGGATCGGCATGCGGCGCATCTCGCAGACGGCCTTGGTCGTGATGACGCTGGCAGCGGCGGGCGGCCTGATCGCGGACAAAATGGGATCGGAAAGCCTCATCCTGTTCGTTGCGCTGCAGGCGCTGGCGATGGCGGGCTATGGCCTCGCCGGATCCAACATGTCCGCGATGGCGATGGAGAATATGGGCGCGATCGCGGGTACCGCCGCAAGCCTGCAAGGTGCGCTGGTGGTGACCGGAGGTGCGGTGATCGGATCGTTCGTCGCTAGCTTTTTCGACGGCACGACAACCGCGCTGCACGCCGGCTTCTTCGTCGCAGGATTGCTAGCTCTGGGCATCGCGGCGATCGTCGAACGCGGACGACTGTTCCGGCCGAGTTGAGCCCACGCCGCCCATTTTCATGCAAGCCGCCGGAACTGACGCGCGGCTTTGATGTTCGCACCTTATCCCCGCACCTTCGCGGGCAGGAGAGCGACGATGGCGATCAGCGGTGGTTACAGGGTGCCGGGCGAAGGACCGGGTGACGATGGTTATGACGAGGAAGGCTATGACGAGAGCCAGCGCGCGGAAATTCTGGAGGCGACCAGTGGCGGCCCGACGGATGGTGCGATCCTGACCGATCTCGAGCCCGACATCGCCGATGACGATGAGGATGACGAGGACGATCTCAAGATGAAAAGCGACGAGGTCGGCGAGGAAGACGACGATGCCGATCAGGATGAGGACGATCAGGACGAAGACTCGCTTCAGGAGGATTTCGATGCGGACGACCTGGAAGACGATGATGACCTGGACGACAAGGATGATGCCGCGCTGAAGCCCTGATCGTTCCTTCTTGTCTGCGCGCTGGCGTGGTTGATCGGGTCAACCACGCCGGCTAGCGCGTCGACACCAGCTGGAACGGAAGCGGCACCGCGCCGTTTGGCAAGATCATCCCACGAAAGGCCGCCACATTGCGCGTTACCGCCGCCCTGCCGCTGTTGCTTCTTGCTGGTGCCTGTTCCTGTTCGCCTCAGACTGATCCGGGCGTGAATAACAGCGTCGACATCGATGCCGCGGCCGAGCGTGCGCAGAGCAGCATCAACGCCTATCATCCGGACGATCCCGCGAACGATACCGATCCGCTGCCGTCGCCCACGCCGACATCCAGCCGCAACGTTCCCGAAGGCCTCGATGAGCCGCTTGCGCCGCCGCCTCCGGGGGCGCCGGGTGGACTGCCCGATGATCGTACGCCGGTCTCCGAAGCGCCGTTCACACCGGATAGCGCGCAGGGTGCAGGCCAGGTCGTTCAGCGCTATTATGCGCTGATCGGCGAAGGGAAGTACAAGCAGGCTTGGTTGCTATGGCATGACGGAGGCGCCGCTTCGCGGCAGAGTGCGGCAGATTTCGCGGACACGTTCGCCGCGTATAGCGAGTACCACGCCAATATCGGCGCGCCGGGGCGGATCGATTCTGGTGCGGGCGAGCGGTATGTCACGGTCCCGGTGCAGATCTACGCGCGGCTCAAGCAGGACCATAGGCCGGTTTATCAAATCGGTACCGTAACGTTACGGCGTGCAGGCGACGTGGACGGCGCATCGGCAACGCAAAAATCCTGGCGGATTCAGCAGATCATGCTGAAGCCGGTCCGCCGAAGGTAACCAAGGATCGTCGGCCCTCACTCGGCGCGTTTTCGAGCCTCATCCGCGCTGACGCCTTCGATTTGATCGGTCTCAACTGAGTGAGAGAGTTCCGACCGTTGTTGTTCTGCCTCGCGCGCGGCGGCGCGAAGCGATCGCGCGGTATGCAACGCCGCCTCGGGTGTGAGGGATAAGACGTAACCGTCAGGCCCGTCGATCATCACTTCGCCTCGTTCGGCGGTCGCGTCTGCCGGTAGTTGCTCGGGATGCTTGGTCATGTACGTTACCTCTGACAATGTCTAACGTGCGCGGCAGTGTCGACGTTCCGGCGGGGCGGGGGAATTCAGGATCGATGATTACGCGATTGTTTCTGCAGGCGCATCGCACGCCCGTTCTGGCCCCGGCGGATGTGGCGGCTCTCGAGGCAAGCGTGTCGCGTACGGTGGAGTTCGCAGCGCGGCGTGTCATCGTCCGGCCGCAAGAGCCGTTGAGCCAATGCACCTTGCTGCTCGAAGGGTTTATCGAACGCTATAAAGACACCGCAGAGGGCCGGCGGCAGATTCTCGCGCTGCATGTGCCGGGCGATTTCGTGGATCTGCACAGCTATCCGCTAAAGCAGCTCGAACATAGCGTTGCTGCCTTGACGCCGGTACGCGTCGCACTGTTCCCGCATGCCGAAATTCGTGCGATCACCCAGCGCTCCGCGACAATCACAGAGCTGCTCTGGCGATCGACGCTGATCGACGCGGCGATCAATCGGGAGTGGATCGTCTCAGTAGGTGCGCGGGCCGCTGCGGTACGGATCGCGCATCTGTTCTGTGAAATGTATCTGCGCCTCGACCGCGTCAACCTGACGGACGGGTTGCGCTTCCCGCTGCCGCTTACCCAGATCGATATCGCAGACGCATCCGGCCTTACCGCCGTGCACGCCAACCGCATGCTTCGCCAATTGCGCGAGCGCAAACTGATCGAGTTTCGACAAGGCAATGTCGAGATCCTCGACTGGCCCGCGCTCAAGCGTTTTGCGGAGTTCGACCCGAGCTACCTGTATCTCGACTGAACGCGGCAGATGTAGGCTCAGGCCGCATGATAGCTGCGATGAGGGTTTGCGCCGCGTCGGTCGCTTCGACCGACAGGACCGAATGCGCGTCACGGAGTGCGCACGTCTTGTTATCGCGATCGGCGGCGGTACAATTTTGCATCGGTCGAGCGCTGTGTTTAGAACGACGACATGCCCAAAATCCGTGCCGACCAACTCCTTGTGGACCGGGGACTCGCCGAAAGCCGCGCCCGCGCGCAGGCTCTCATCATGGCCGGGCTGGTGTTCCTCGGCACGCGCAAGATCGAAAAGCCGGGGCAGGCGGTGGCGGATGACGCACCTCTCGACGTGCGCGGGCGCGATCATCCGTGGGTATCGCGTGGCGGCATAAAACTGGCGCACGCGCTGGAGCATTTCGCGCTCGACGTGACCGGCGTGGTGGCGATCGACGTCGGCTCTTCGACCGGCGGGTTCACCGACGTGCTGCTGACGAACGGCGCCGCGAGAGTCTATGCGGTCGACAGCGGCACCAACCAGCTCGCGTGGCGGCTGCGCGAGGACGGACGGGTAGTGGTGCACGAAAAGACCAGCGCGCGCATCCTGACCGCTGCGCACATCCCCGAAGCGGTCGACCTGATCGTCTGCGACGCAAGCTTCATCGGTCTCGCCAAGGTGCTCGACGTGCCGCTCGGCTTCGCGCGGGCCGGCGCGCGGTTGGTTGCGCTCATCAAGCCGCAGTTCGAGGCGGGGCGCGGTGAGGTTGGCAAGGGTGGTGTGGTGCGCGATCCCGCCATTCACGCGCGGGTTTGCACAGAGGTGGCGGAATGGCTCTCCAGCAAAGGCTGGCACGTCGATGGCGTGGTGGAAAGCCCGATCACCGGGCCTGAGGGGAATGTCGAGTTTCTCATAACGGGGCATTTGCCGGCCTGAAGCGGTCCGCAACGCGGAACTATGACGCGCTGCGGCAATTGTGTTTCGAGGCCGCAATGATAAACGAACCCCTCACCCAGCAGGGGCGAAAGGACCGACGATTTGAGTGAGATCGCGTCGAAGCAGCAGTTGAGGCTGGCGTTTCTGCGCTGGGCGATCGTCACGGTGCCGCTGATCTTGTTGCTCGGTTTCGTGTCCGCGAGGATCGCGCCGGCGGGCGACGACAATCGATGGTTCGCGATGCTGGCGAAACCCTCGGTAAACCCGCCGGGTTGGGTGTTTCCATGGGTTTGGACGACGCTTTACATCCTTATGGGCGTCGCGCTTGCCGTGGTGATCCATGCGCGCGGGTCGCGGCTGCGCGGTGCGGCGATCCTGGTCTTCGTCGTGCAGTTGGCGCTCAACCTGATCTGGTCGCCGGTCTTCTTCGGTATGCATCGCATTGGTATGGCGACGCTGATCATAGCGGCGATGCTGGTGGCGGCGATCGCGACTACAGTGCTGTTCGGACGCATCCGCACGCTGGCAGCCTGGCTGATGGTGCCGTATCTGGTGTGGATCAGCTTCGCAGGCGTGCTGTGCTGGCAGATCGGACGGCTCAATCCTGATGCGCAGGGCATTGCGCCATCGGCTGGCAGTACCCAAGTGATAGACCTGTAATCCTTCTTCACGAAAGTTCCGCATCATGCAGGCCGACAACAAGATTTTCGACGACTTCGTGAAATTCATGAACAGCGCGGCAGGTACGCTCGCCGGCGTCGGCCGCGAGGCGGAGGCCAGCGTCAAAGCGCGTGCCAAGGAGTTCATGGGTGGGCTCGACTTCGTCAGTCGTGATGAATTCGAAGCGGTCAAGGCGATGGCGGCGGCTGCCCGCGATGAGGCTGACGAACTCCGCGCGCGTATCGCCACGCTCGAAGCCAAGGCGGCTGGCGCATCGGCGGTCTCCTGATCTCGCGCGACGAAAACACTATGGTGAACGGCTTGTGGGCATTGACTTGTCCACAAGTCGTCGTGTTGCCGTGCTTGAGCATCATCGGCGCACAGCGTAAAGGCTGACGATATGCTCGACGAAGCCGACTACGAACGCGACGACGCCGCCCCCATCGACATGCTCGAGAGCTATTTCGCGGCCCATGGCTGGGAGTATGAGCGGCAGGACGATGAAGTCATCGCCAAGGTCAAGGGCAGCTGGACGCAATACGAATTGCGGGCGTTGTGGCGCGAGGAAGACAGCGTCATCCAGTTTCTCGCCTTTCCCGACATACGCGTTACCGACGACCGCCGCGCCGCCTTGTACGAGACGGTCGGCCTCATCAACGAACAGCTTTGGGTGGGTCATTTCGAACTCTGGTCGGCAAGTGGCATCCTGCTCTACCGCCATGCCGCGATGATCGATGGGGAGGGCGGTACGCTGTCGCTCGCTGCGGCCGAACTGCTGGTCGAATCCGCGATCGACGAGTGCGAGCGTTTCTATCCGGTTTTCCAGTTCGTACTGTGGGGCGGCAAGAACCCTAAGGATGCGTTGGCCGCGGCGATGACCGAAACACAGGGTGAAGCTTGAAATGATCGGCGCATGAGCCTCTCCGCCACCGGATTGCCGGGCCGCATTTTGCTGGTCGGGGCTGGCAACATGGGTGGCGCGATGCTGGAGCGCTGGGTCGCGGCCGGGATCGCGCCGGACGCCATAACGGTATTAGATCCCGGAACGCCCCGCCTACCCGCAGACGTGCGGCACGTCGTCGCGCTGTCGGAGGACTATACCCCCGACACCTTGGTGCTCGCGATCAAGCCACAACAGCTCGACGCATTCGTCGCGGCCACGCCGGGATTGGCGCCGCGCCTGCTGGTATCGATCCTTGCCGGCGTTGAGGAAACATCATTGGCCGCGCGCTTCCCGGGTGTGGGGGTGGTCGTGCGAGCGATGCCCAACCTGCCCGTGTCGATCGGCAAGGGCGTCGTCGCGCTGCATGGCGGCGCGGAGGACAGTGAGGCGGTGCGCGCGGTTGAGACGCTGATGCAGCCGCTTGGGCTTGTCGAGTGGATCGGCGAAGAAGCACTGTTCGATGCGGTAACCGCGCTGTCTGGTTGTGGCCCTGCCTTCGTGTTCCGCTTCGCAGAGGCGTTGGCGGAAGCGGGGGTGGCGCTGGGGCTGCCGGCGGATCAGGCTGACCGGCTCGCACGCGCGACGCTGGAAGGGGCCGGCATCATGGCTGCCGCGGCACGCGAGACGCCCGCGACCTTGGCAGACCGGGTGGCCAGCCCCGGAGGCTCCACCCGAGAAGGGCTGAATGTGCTCGACGCGGGAGACGTTCTCAAGATGCTGCTGCGTAATACGCTGGCAGCTTCAGCGAAACGCAATGCAGAGATGGCGGCGGCGGCACGCTGATCGCCTTCGCGCGGCGGGCGATGCTCTGGGTGGTTCACGGCGTGAACGTGCGGGGGAAATCCCGGAAGGTCGAAGGAGCTTCTTCCGCTCGGTGACAAGGTCACCGCATGTCGCAGGCGCAGCTGCTCGCTTCGGCAACCCTATCACGCTGCGCCAGCTTAAATCCGGTCCAGCAAGCCCCTTTCGGTCAGATACCCGCTTACCAGCCGCGCTGGGGTCACGTCGAACGCCGGGTTCGCCGCCGCCGAGGCGGTGACTCGAATGGTGCCGCCTTCGCCTGCCACGTGCGTCACCTCATCGCCGTGGCGCTCCTCGATCGGGATGTCGCGGCCCGTGGCGGTCTCGGCGTCGTAGGTGGTATAGGGCAGCGCGACGTAAAACGGCACGTCGTTATCATGGGCTGCCAGCGCTTTGAGATAGGTGCCGATCTTGTTGCACACGTCGCCATTGGCGGTGACACGATCCGTACCGACGATCACCGCATCGACTTGGCCCTGCATCATCAGATGACCTCCGGCGTTATCGGCGATCACGGTGTGCGGTACGCCATGACCGGCAAGCTCGAACGCGGTCAGCAAAGCGCCCTGATTACGCGGCCGCGTTTCGTCCACCCAGACGTGCACCGGAATGCCGGCATCGTGCGCGAGGTAGATCGGCGCGGTTGCGGTGCCGTAGTCGACGGTAGCCAGCCAGCCGGCGTTGCAGTGCGTAAGGATGTTGAGCGGGCGATCGGGATGTTTCGCGTGCAAATCGCGCAACAGCGTGAGGCCATGTTCGCCGATCGCCTTGTTAAGCGCCACATCCTCATCGCAGATCGCGTCGGCTCGGGTGAATGCAGCCTCGGCACGGTCGGCGGGTACAAGCGTGCTGACCGCTCCCGCAACCTGCTCCAGCGCCCAGCGTAGGTTGACGGCGGTTGGGCGCGCCTCGGCCAGCAGCGAGAACGCAGCGTCGAGGTTGGCGTCGGAGGGATCGTCGGCAAGCGCCATCGCGAGCCCGTAGGCTGCGGTTGCACCGATCAACGGCGCGCCGCGCGTCCACATCTCGCGGATCGCGATCTCGGCGGCCTGCGCGGATCGCAGTTCCACCCACACGACCTCCCACGGCAGCCGTCGCTGGTCGAGGATGCGCACGCCTTTGCCGTCTTGCGTGCGGGTGATCGAGCGTTGATGGCTGTTTTGGAGGATCATGTCTGGCTCTCAACTCCGCGCGGCACGATGGTCGGGATTAGATGGCGGGCATGGTGATGGTGCTGAAGTCGGCGATGTCGCCATTGCCATGCACGCGGTCGATCAGCAGCGCCTGCATCCCAGCGGCACGCGCGGCGGCGATCTCTTCGGAAGTGTCGGACAGGAACAGCACCGCACCGACCGGTTCGCCGATTGCCTCGGCGATCTTGGCATAGGAATTCGCTACCCGTTTCGGACCGGTTGTGGTGTCGAAATAGCCGGAGAACACGGGCGTCAGGTCCCCCGCGTCACTATGCGCGAAGAGCAGTTTCTGCGCGGCCACCGAGCCGGAGGAGAAAACGTAAAGCCGTGTCCCTTGCGCGTGCCAGCGCCGCAGCGCGATGGCCGCATCGGCATAGACGTGGCCGGTAAACGCACCGCTTGCGTACCCGTCGGCCCAGATCATGCCTTGCAAGGCTTTGAGCGGTGTCGCCTTACGATCCTCATCGATCCAGCGCAGCAACGTCGCGACGGGATCGCCCGGCTCGGCCGCTGCGACGTCTGCGAGGATCGGCGCGGTTTCGGCCGGATGTGCAGCGACATAGGCCGACAGACGCTCCCGTGCGTAAGGGAACAGGATATCCGCAACGAACGACAGGCTGGTCGTCGTGCCCTCGATATCGGTCAGGATCGCCTTCACGCCGATGCGCGCTCATGCCGGGGGAAACGGTCCGCGATGGCATCGCCGGTGAAGCGCGCGATCCAGCCGTCCGGGTTGCGGAACAGCCGTATCGCGGTGAAGCGCGGGTGCCCGCCCATGTCGAACCAGTGCGGCATTCCGGCCGGGACGGAAATCAGGTCGCCCTGGGTGCACAGCATGTTGAACACCTTGCCCTGCGCATGCAGTGTGAACAGCCCTTCGCCATCGACGAAGAAGCGCACCTCATCCTCGCCGTGGGTGTGTTCCGACAGGAACTTGCCGCGAAGCGCCGCGCGCTCTGGATGGTCGGGCGCCATCGCTACGGTATCGACGGACTGGTAGCCGCCTTCCGACTGCAATCTCGCGATTTCGGGCGCGTACGCGTCGAGGATCGCGGCGTCACCGATCTCGCGCGTCGGCCAACGTTCGAAGCGAACGCCGATCGCTGCCAGTTCCGTAGCGATCTGCGAACCATCCGTGCTGACGAGCAATGCAGTGGTGCCGTCGCGTTCGTCGAACACCTGCAATCGACTCATGCCACTGTTCTCCCCAAAGCGAAACTCCGTGTCGCAAGTTCGGTGGCAACCATGAACTCGATCGCCTCGATCACGCGCTCCGCCTCCGCCATGTCGCGGCCCCAGCCGTACAGGCCGTGACTGCGGATCAGATAAGCGGGCGGAGCGCCGGGCACCAGCAGGGCAGGGGTAACGGCCGTATCGATCACCGCCATATCCTGACTGTTGTCGACGATCGGGAGCGTGACGGACGCGTCGTGCGTGGCATTGCCGGGCAGCGCCTTCAACATCTCGTGCCCGGCAAAGGTGAAGCCGTCGCCAGCCACCGCGCGGCTCAACCCGACGCTGATCGGAGAGTGGCTGTGCAGCACCGCCCCGATGTCGGGGAACAGCCGGTAGACGGCCAGGTGCAGCGCGGTTTCGGCCGAAGGCCGCTTCCCGTCGAGCGACACGCCGTCGGCGGACACGCGCATCACGTCGTCCACGTTCAAGCGCCCCTTGTGGCGCCCCGACACGGTCACCGCGAACGTGCCGTCGTCCAGACGCGCCGAATAATTGCCGGAGGTGGCGGGCGCCCAGCCCTTGCCGTCGAGCCATCGCCCCGCCGCCACGATCGCCGCCCGCGCCTCTTGGAAGGAGATGGCGGTCATGCGGCATCACTCGGCTGGAAAGATGGAGCGGGTAACGGGAATCGAACCCGTGTATTCAGCTTGGAAGGCTGCTGTACTACCATTGTACTATACCCGCGTGGCGCTGGCAGATACCGACAAGCCACTCGCGATGCAATATGCCTTGCGCCAGCGGCGGCCAAAGCCGTTACTGATAATGCGTGGTGTTGCCAAAGCCGGTATTGAGCTTCGCCATCTTGGCCACTTTGCGGATGTATCCGCGCACGTGGCGATCGAACTTCGCATCATTGTAGACGCCGCGCCAGATAAAGTCGTCGCGGTCCAGCAGCGCGCGTAGCGCGTCGGCGAGCGCGCTTTGGGTGTCCGCAGACTTGGTTACGAGGGTGCAGACCATCTCCTCGGCGGCGGCCTTGTCGCAATCGTCCTGAAGCTGGTAACCGCCACGCTCCGCAAGGACCTGATCGCTGCGGGCGGCGGCGATCCGGCTTTGCAGCCAGATGCGAACGGCGGCGGCGTTCCATTCGGGTGGTGCTTCGGCCATGATGGTTCCAGTTCGCTTGCAGGCAATCGGCGGGTGTCATGCCCGGCTGCGACCGAGACCTCAATCAAGCTTTACGGGTCGCTAACCACTGCGGCGCTACAGCGTGCGGCATGTTCCACGATACCGCTCTGTCGCGCGCGGCGCGTGCCGCCGATCCCCGTCCGCGATCTGCGGTCAGCACCGGGTGCGGGCTGGCCGGCCTGGCCGGGCTGCTGGTGTGGATCGCAATTGCGCGAACGTTCGGAATGGACGGGCCATTGTCCGCCATGGCCAATGTTGCAGCCTGTGGGTTGCCGATGGTCCTGTGGTCCGTGCTGGTCGATAAGGTGCATCGCAACCCCTCCACCGGGATCGACTGGTCGAATCCCAAGCCGCTGCGCGAGACGTATGAGATCAGCCTGACCAAGCTCGCCGGGCTGTGGCTGACCTGGGCCGCGATCGGAATAATCTATGGGCTTGAGCGGTTCTACTGGGACGGCAACTATGTGTTCGCGATGTGGTGTCTCGGCATCGCCGCGCCGGTGATGTTCGTGGTCTCGATCCCGTACATGCTGTGGATCGATCGTCACCTCACCGAGCCCAGGGATGGCGCATGGGCATTGGGTGCATGGTTGATGGGACTGGCCGAGCCGATCGAGCGCGAGGCGATCTATGCGCACCTGCGTAGCTGGGCTGTGAAGGGGTTCTTCCTCGCCTTTATGTTGGCGATCGTGCCACCGGGGTTCGGCGACTTCATTCGCGGGGATAGCGCGCAGGTGCTGCACGACCCGGTTGCGCTCGCCAACTGGCTCATCACCTTTATGTTCGTCATTGACGTGGCGTTCGCGACCGTCGGCTACATCCTGACCCTGCGCCCGCTCGACTCGCATATCCGTAGCGCGAACCCCTTCATGGCGGCCTGGACGGCCGCGTTGATCTGTTATCCGCCCTTCGTGCTGATGGGCGATGGCGGCGTGCTCGACTACCATGTCGGCACGCGTGGGCCGGACGGCTGGACGATCTGGTTGGCGGGTCACCCGATCCTGATGGCGGCGACCGGCGCGCTGCTCGTCGCGCTGACGGCGATCTATGCGTGGGCGACGATGGCGTTCGGTCTGCGCTTTTCCAACCTCACCAACCGCGGCATTCTGACGCATGGTCCGTACCGGTTCACGCGGCATCCGGCATACCTTTCCAAGAACCTGTTCTGGGTCATCTCCACGCTGCCGTTCCTCACTACCGGTTCGTGGCTCGATGCGGTGCGCGCGTGTGCGCTGATGGCGGTGACGGCGGGCGTGTACTATTGGCGTGCGCGTACCGAGGAACGTCACCTTGAGCTGGACCCGGACTATCGCGCGTATTCGGAATGGATGGCGCGTAACGGTGCCGTGCCGCGCCTGTTCGCCAGACTGACCGGAAAGCCCCGCGCCGGTTAGGCTGCGAGCGCGGCGGCGAGTTCGTCCAGCGCCTGGCGGACCGTGCCAACGTGTGTGGCGAACACCTCGGTCGCGTCGATCTCGCCGGTGTTCGCCTCGATCAATGCGCGCGGCAGCGTAAGTTCCGGGCAGGTTGCTACGGTACGCAGCTTCAGGGCGGCCAGAACCTCGCGCAATTGCGCGCCGCACTTGCCGCCGCCATGACCGCCGTAGCTGACGATGACCGCCGGCTTGTCGGCCCACTCGCGGTACAGATGGTCGATCGCGTTCTTCAACGCCGCCGGATACCCCCAGTTGTATTGCGGCGTGACAAACACAAAGCCGGGCGCGGCCGCGATCTTCGCGCTCCATGCGCGCGTGTGTGGCTGAGCATAAACTCCGCGCTGCGGCATGTCCGGCTCGTCATCCATCGGCAGCGGCCAGTCGCGCAGATCGAGCACCTCGAAAGCGCCTCCGCCCGCGCGGCCGATGCCGGCAACCCAGTCCGCCACCTGCACGGCAATCCGCGTTGGTCGCACGCTGCCAGCAATAACCAGCGTGGCTGCCATCAGAACGTCATATCCTCGTACACGCGCGACACATCGCCGCCCCACGGGCCGTGATACTTCTCCAGCAGCACTTCCGCCGGAACCTTGCCGCTGCGAACCACTTCACGCAGCGGATCGAGGAAGCCGGTTTCGTTGCTGCCGACGCCATCGAAGCGCGCGCGCGCCGACAGGCCGGCATGCGCGATGTCGAGCACCTCGCCCGCGATGTCGCGAAGTTTGCGCCCGCCAGCGATCGGCGCGTCGAGGCCGAGCTTCGGGACCGAGGAACGCAGCGCCTCGCGCTCGTCCATCGTCCAGTGCTTCACCACATCCCATGCCGCGTCCAAGGCGGCGTCGTCGTACAGCAGCCCGACCCACAATGCGGGAAGCGCGCAGATCCGGCTCCAAGGCCCGCCGTCCGCGCCGCGCATTTCGAGAAAGGTCTTGAGCCGCACCTCGGGGAAGGCGGTGGAAAGGTGGTCGTTCCAGTCATCCAGCGTAGGCTTCTCGCCGGGCAGGATCGAAAGGTCGCCTTTAAGGAAATCGCGGAAGTTCAGCCCCGATGCGTCGAGATATTTGCCATCGCGGTAGACGAAATACATCGGCACATCGAGCGCGTACTCGGCGTACCTCTCGTAGCCGAAGCCATCCTCGAACACGAACGGCAACATGCCGGTGCGCGCGGGATCGGTGTCCGACCAGATATGGCTGCGGTAGGAGAGCATGCCGTTGGGCCGCCCTTCCGTGAACGGCGAGTTGGCGAACAGAGCGGTGGCGAGCGGTTGCAGCGCGAGGCCGACGCGGAACTTCTTTACCATGTCCGCCTCGCTCGCATAGTCGAGGTTGACCTGGATGGTGCAGGTGCGCAGCATCATGTCCAGCCCCATGCTGCCGACGCGCGGCATGTGGCGCAGCATGATCGCATAGCGTCCCTTGGGCATGATCGGCAGCTCGGCACGGGTCTTGTCCGGCCACATGCCGAGCCCGAGGAAGCCGATGCCGAGTTCGTCGCCGACCGCCTTGACCTGTTCGAGGTGGCGACCCGTCTCGGCGCAGGTCTGGTGCAGATTGTCGAGCGGCGCGCCCGACAATTCGAACTGCCCGGCGGGTTCGAGGCTGAGGCTGCCGTCCGCGCCCGTCATCGCGATGACGTTGCCGTTCTCGATCACCGGCTCCCAGCCGAAGCGCTGCAGGCCCATCAGGAGAGCACGAATGCCGCCTGCCTCGTCATAGCTCGGCGCGTGATGATCGGAGCGCGCGTAGACGAACTTCTCGTGCTCGGTGCCGATCCGCCAACGGTCTTTGGGCTTCTCGCCCTTCGCGAAACTCGCGATCAACTGGTCGCGGTGTTCGATGACCGCATGCTTGGCGGGGGGGGCGGTCTTGGTGCTCATGGCCGCGCCTTAGCGGGGCGGTCGGCGACGCGCTAGGGGATAAGCAGCGCCTTAAAACCGATCAGTACAAAAAGCGGACAGCTTCACGGGCGCGCGCGGGATTTTGAGCTCCGGTGGGACAAGCGGAGACGTGGGTAGGCAGGTAACGCGATGCCAATCGGCGCGGTCCCGATCATCGTACGATGCAGCTATTCCAGCCCGGTGTTCTGCATATACCCTAAGGTGAGCGGAAGGCCATACAGCCCGATACCGGCCTTCGGCGAAACGGCATTGAAGATCACCAGAACCACGCCTGGGACGGTAATCAACGATGGCGCAATCCATGCCCGAAGGTTGCGCTCACGTCGTTGAGCAAGGCATCGCCCGCTTTTTTGGTCGGCTCGATGAAGCTGCCTTCACCATATTCGTTCCAGCAACAGATTACGCCCGCGTCGATACGCCTGTCGATCATGAACTCGCGCGCCGCCCGCAAATGTGTTTCGAACTCGGACGGGGTCGGGATCGAACCGTCACGATCGGGCATCGGTCCCCACGGACGATGATCCCAACCCGATGTGATCGGAAGGATCGGCTTGAAGCCTGTAAACCGCGCCATCCGCTGCCACTGCTCGCGATATAGCGCGTCCAGATTCGCATAGCCTTTGCCGTTGATATGACTGTCTGGGCGGCTGTGCATGTTGTAGGCGCTGATCGAGGAGAACCCATTCGCGGTGGCCATCGGAATGATGGTGTCATTGCCGGAAAACACGCCCGCAACGAAGTAGATCGGCGGCAGGTGGCGGCGACGCATTTCGGCCTGCGCATAGTCGGTCCATTCTGACGCGCTCGCGCCGGAGGCTTTTGCGTCATCGACAAAGCGCTGGGCATTGAACACGAAGATGACGTTGCCGCCGCCGATCTGAAAGAACCGGGCCTTGGCGAAGTAGCCGGCCCAAATATCCACGATGGCATGCCAGACCGGCGTCGTCGTGTGACCGCCGTGATTGGCCCACATGATGCTGAGCTGCGGGCGCGGCGTGCTGAGCGCGATATAGGCTTTGAGCGGGCCGTCCAGCTGCACCTTGCCGTTCTCGTAATACCAGTCGAACGCCACATAATCGAGGTGCGCGGCCTGCATCATGTCGGCCTGCTTCTGCAATGTGCCTCGGCTGCTGCCTGCGTACCAGCCGAGCAGGGGCTGACGCTCGGGAAAAGGCCTGATCCGTTGCCAACTGTCCGCCGCGTTGAACGGGTCGTTTGACCAGCCCGGGAAATAGTAGACGCCGATCTTTGGCGGTTCCGCCTGCGCGGTGGCAGCGGCGGCCAGTCCGGCCAACGATGCGAGGGCAATCGCTAACGGTTTCATGCGGTCGGAATCCGCGTCTTGCTCCGCACCAGTCCGACGATTTCATCGACGCCCTCACGATTGAGCAGAAGGCTCATCACCATGAAAACCATGCCGCCGCTTGCGAGGGAAAGGGCGGTGCGTTCGAGGAGCGCGCCGCCCGCGAACAGGCGCGCCAGCAACACGGCCATCACCGCGCCGATCACCGGAACGCCCGGTGCCAGGATCTGGCGATGATATTCGACAAAACCGACCGACGACAGCGGCCGCAATATCGCCACCCAGGCCACTTCGATAAAAACGAGATACACGCTCGCCATGCCCAGCGAGAGCGCAATCGGCCCGTACCGCGAACCCGCCCATGCCGCGATCGCGACCAGCCCTGCAAAGGCGAGCTGGTAGTAGAGCGCCGCCCGACTCTTGCCGAGCGCATACATATAGGTGCCGAGCGGATTCACCGAGGAGCGAAGCGCGAACCACAGTGAGATGTACGGCAGCAGCAGCCCAGCGCTGCGCCAGCGTTCGCCAAGCACCGCTGGCAGCACGTCGGCACCGAGCAAGCCGAGCGCCGCGTAAACGGGGAAGCATACCGAGCAGGACATGCGGCTCATGCGCAGATAGATTTGGCCGACGCGTACCGGATCATGCTGCTCCCGCGCCATCAGCGGCAGACCGACCCGCGAGATGACCGGGTTGATCGCGGTCATGATCTTCATGCTCAAATCGCGCGGCTGACCGAAGCTGCCGAACTGCTGCTTGGTGAAGAACACGCCCGCGATCAGCAGGTCGAGCTGAACGGTGAAGGAGATCGCGGCGTTGACCAGCAGCATGTCGAGCCCATAGGGAACGAACCGCCTCACGTCCGCCCAGGCGAAATGCAGGCTAGGCCGCCACGCGCGCGCAAGCATCAACCACGCCAGGATCAGCAGGCTGATCGAGGTTGCGACCTGACCCCAGATCACCGAAAACGGTCCGACCTTCGCAACCGTGAGCCCGACCGTCACCAGAAACCCGAGTGCCGAGGAGCCGACCTCGACCTTGATGATCGTATCGAAGCGCAGATCACGCTCCGCCAGCACGCGCAACTGGAGGTAGAAGCCATTGGCGACGAACAAGGTGCTGCCGATCCACAACATCGCCTCAAGCCGAGGCGCCGCGTAGAACCGGGCGATGAACGGCGAGGACGCCACCGTCATCAACGCCATGACCACGCCGACCGATACGTTGAGCCAGTATAGCGACGACTTCTCGTCCTCCGTCACGTCGCGAAAACGGATCAGCGCGCTGGATAGTCCGGCGTCGGAGATGTTCTGTGCGAGCTGAAGCAGCGACACCAGCAGGATGACGAGGCCGAAGTCGGCAACCGAGAGGAAGCGTGCGACGATCAGGAGTTGCACCGTCATCAGTGCCGACCGCAGGATGTTGCCGCCTGCGGTCCAACGGACCGATGTCCGCCCCGTGCTCATACCCGCACGCCGAGCGCGCGGCGGAACACCGCCTCATACTGGTCGCACGCGATCGGGATCGAGAACGCGCGCGCGCGCTCGATCTGCCGATCGCGCGGCGCGGGGCTGCGGATCATTTCGGTGATTGCTGCCGCCATCGCGGTGGCATCGCCGACGGGGACCAGCGTGCCGAAGCGGCCGTCCGCCACGATCTCGCGTGGGCCATCGGGGCAATCGGTGGTGACGATACTGGCACCAGAGCTGAGCGCCTCGATCAACACGTTGCCGAAGCCTTCCCAACCGGAACTCAGCACGAAGAAGCCGCTGGCAATGATAGACGGGTTGATGTCGGGCACGAACCCGGGCAGCGCGACCCGGTCGCCGATACCAAGCGACACGACCAGCGCCTCAAGATCGGTACGTAGCGGCCCTTCGCCCAAAATCACCGCCCGCACTGGCGGCTGCTGCTCGACCTGTGCCATCGCGTGGATCAGCGTTGCGAAGTCCTTTTGCTCGACCAGCCGACCTGCACCGACGATTACCGGACCCTTGCCATCGCGGGTCCATGGGTGCGCGAGGGTGGCAATGTCGGCATCGCTATAGGTCTGCGAGCGATAGGCGGGGTTGTAGATCACGGTGATGCGGCCGCGGTTCAGCCCCGCAAAGCGCGCGAGCGAATCAGCCAGACCGCCCGACACCGCGACGATTTCGCTGGCGAAGGGGTAGGCGATCGCCGCCGCCTTGTGCCATGCTTTCTGCTTCCACCCTTTCAGTCGCACATAGTCGGCCTGTGGGTTGGTGCGTTCGGTCAGCACGTTGCGTGCTTTGGTGCGTGACAGGATGCGGCCGAGCACGGCGGCGTTGTTGAACTGCGGCATTGCGCTCAGCACGATATCATACTTGCCCGCGCGCAGCAGCTTGGCGAGAGGGCCGATCGTTCCCCGTGCGCTGCTGGTCGGGTGGCGCAACCAGTGAATGTCGACGTCGGGCGCAACCCGATAATCCTGGTCGGTCGGCGATCCGGCGAGGATCAGCGTCAGGCTGTGCCCACGCGCCAGCAACTCGTGCGACAGGTTGGCGATCATATGCTCGACGCCGCCGGGTTTCAGCCCTTCGTAGAAGAAGGCGATCTTCAAGCCATGCCGATTCACATCGCGTGATGCTGTCATCAGAACGCCCCGTCTGTCATCATCATCCCCGATAGAAGCTGAAGGCGATCATTATCTGCGGCGTCATATCAGGCGCATCTTCTCGCGACAGCCTCGGGCGCCCGAATTACCGATAGAAACCTGTGGCGTTATGACATACCCGCCCGACAGAAGCCTGCGTCTTTGACAGGCGGGTCGGTGGGTGAGGTTGGTGTTGATCGAGTATCCTGTCGACTTCGCAGCCGAACCGCCAACTTGGCGGCCGGGCGAACCGCGCGTCCACGCACATTCGCTGCGAGGCTGACCATGAAGATCTCGACGACCTTCATCCCGGTGTTTCTCTTCATTCTGCTATTGTTCTCGGGCGTGACCTGGTCGCTCGTCGACTCCCAGCAGATGGTGGATACCGGCGGCGCTGCCGCGATCAACGTGTTCAACGGGAAGGCCGGCCTGATCGCGGGGCTGGTGCTGGTCTCGCTCTACCTCGCATACCTGCGCAATCCGATCCGCGCGATGGGTGCGCCGCTCGCGCTGTTCTGCGTGTTTGCCGCCGCTTCCGCGGCTTGGGCGAGCAATCCTGGCACGACCTTGTTCGCGCTCGCCAACCTGTTGCTGTTGCTCGCCACCGTCATCATTGCGCATAAGCTGCTCGGCTTTGCTAAGATGGTGCGTCTGGTGTGGCTGCTCAGCACCGTGATGATCCTGATCTCGGTCGCGCTCGCCCTGATCGACGATCGGCATGCCTTGATGGGCGGGCTTCATACCGGCCGTTGGCGCGGCATCTTCGCGCACAAGAATGCGTTCGGGCAGTTCTTGGCCGTCAACATGCTGATCAGCGCCTTTGGTCGACGAAGCCTGAATTTTTCTGGCCTGACCGTCTCTTCGGTGGTGCTGATCGACGTGGTTGCGTTGGTGATGGCCGATTCCGCCACGGCAGACATCGGCGTTGCCGCGGGACTGTTCGGCGGTATCGCGCTGTTGCCGATCCCCAATCGTGCACTGCGCAATTTATGGCGCTATGGAGCGATTGCGGTGGCGTGCCTGCTGGGCGCTGTGCTGCTGCTGCAACCCGAAATCGTCAACAACGCCGTCGGTCGCGATCCAACGATGAGCAGCCGTGGCGACCTATGGCAGGCGGCGATGCCGATCACATTCCAGCGCACGCTCGGCAGCGGTTACGGTACCGGTGGCGGATTGCAGGTATCGATTGAATTGCAGAAGCGGATGAACCGCACGACAGCACTCAGCGTGCAGAGCGGCTTTATCAACACAGCCTTGGAACTTGGCTGGATCGCAGTGCTCCTTTACGTCGTGTGGGCGGGCGCTGCGGTCGCCTCGGCGCTGCTCGATCGTAACGCCGCGCCGACGCAGACGCTGCTCATCGCGTTGCTCGCGTTGCACATGATCGAGAGCGTTTCCGAGGTGAACGGCTGTTTCGCTGCGAGCTGGCTGCTGCTCATCGTGATGGTGCCGATGATCGAGGTGCGGCTTGCCGGCACGCCGCGCTTCGGGCTGACGCGGCGACGCTATACGTCCATCGCGCCGGCGAATGCGCGGCCGGCCCCTAGCGCCGAACTTCCCGCCTGAACGGACCGCCCGGCGCGGCGGCTCACCCCATCAACGCCTCGCACTGATCGAGCGTATCCTTGAAGCTGGCGACGATCGCCTGATACGGCGTGCTGCTCGCCATATCGAGGCCGGCGCGCTTGAGGATATCGACCGGATAGTCCGATCCGCCCGACTTCAGCACTGTCAGGTACGTGTCGCGCTCCTTGGCACCGCCGTTGAGGATCGACCGCGCGAAGTACGACGCCGCCGAGATCGAGGTGGCATATTGGTAGACGTAGAAGCTGGTGTAGAAATGCGGAATGTACGCCCATTCGGAGCCGTACATATCCGAGATCGCCACCTTCGGCCCGTGATAACGTCGCAGCAGATCGAGGTAGAGCTTGGTCAACGTCGCGCCGGACAGGCCTTCGCCCGCCTCCGCCTTGTCGTGGACCATCAGCTCGAATTCACCGAACATCGCCTGCCGGTAGAAGGTCCCGCGGATCGATTCGAGCTGTTGGCCGAGGTAGAACAGCTTCTCCGCCTTGGTCTTGGCGTGTTCGACCATGTACGCGGCGAGCAGCGCCTCGTTGCAGGTCGACGCGATCTCGGCGAGGAAGATCGGGTAGTTGGTCTTCTCGTACACGTTGTTCTTGTTGGCGAGCAGGGTGTGCATCGCATGGCCCCATTCGTGTGCGTAGGTGGTCATCCCCTCGTAATTCTCGCCGAGGTTGAGCAGCAGGTACGGGTGCACGTCGAACGCAGCACCGGGGTTCATGTACGCACCGGATTTTTTGCCGGGGCGGGGCAGCGGGTCCATCCACTTCTTCGCGGTGGCATCGGCGAAGATCGCGCCATATTCGGGGCCGAGCGGTTTCAGCGCCTCGATCACGGTGGTGCGCATCTCGGGCACGGTCACCTTGCGGTCGAGCTGCACGAGCGGCGGGTAGATATCGTAATAGGCCATGTCGGGCAGCTTGAGCAGGCGGCGGCGCAGTTCGAAATAGCGGTGTAGTTGCGGCAGGCCGGCGTTGGTCTCGCGCACCAGCGACCGGTACACCGCCTCGGGGACGTTGCCGCCCGATAGTGCCATCGCCAACGACGTCGGATATTTCCGCGCCTTCTTTGCGAAGATATCGGCCTTGACGTGGCTTAGATACGCCCCGCCCAGCGACGATTGGAAACGGCCATATTCCGCCCAGAAGGTGTCGAATACCAGCTTGCGATCTGCGCGGACGGGCGCGTCACGGTTGAGCGTATAGGCCTGATCGTCGAGCCGAACCGTCTTGCCGGTGGACAGCGTCACGCTCGGCCAGGGGATGTCCGACGCGACGAGCTGTTCGCGAATGTCGCTGGGGCCGCTGAACGGCGCGGAGGTGCCGGCGAGCAGCACCTCGCCTTCGGGCGAAAGCGTGTGCGCCTCCTGCCTCAGGATATCGGCAAGCTGGAAGTCGAAGTGCGTCTTGAGCGTCTGATTGGCGGCGATGAAGCGGTCGATCTTCGCCTTGCCGACCGTCAACAGTTCCGGCGCCACCCACGAGGTCGCTTCGCCGAACGCCGTGTAGAGGTCGGTGGCAAGCGCCTCCTTCTCCTGATTGGCGGAGTTGCGCAGATCGGCATCGGCCTTCAGGCTGGCATAGGTGTAGATGCGCGAGATGGTGCGGTCGAGCGCGGTCTGCGCCGACAGCGCCTTGGCCAGCGCATCGGCACTGGTGCCGAGCGTGCCCTTGTATTTCGCGAAGCCCGGCAGATCGGCGAGCGCCTGCTTGCGCGCCGCATCCCAGGCGGCATCGCTCGGGTAAAGATCGCTCAGATCCCATGCCACGGCACCGGCGGCCGACGTTTGCGCGAAGGCGGGCATAGTGGCCGCAAGCGTGGCTAGGCTGGCTGCGGCGATCGCCTCGCGGCGGGACAGGTCTGGCATGATGTGCTCCGAACTCGAGAATGGCTTGGTGATGCCAAAGCCGGCGTGGCTTGGCTAGGCAGTCCGCCAATCGGCAAGGATGACGTATTTTTCATTTCGTAGCTGTAACATGTCTGTCGGATGTGCGTTCGGGCAGCGGTATTAATCGGAGGAACATCGACCATGCGCATCCTGCTTAGCCTCGCCGCCGCTGGCCTGCTGCTGTCGCCGGTCACTGCCGCGACCGCTCAGCAGCAGGGCGGCGGGATCGGCCAAGTCGTGACCCAACCGCTGCGGGACACGCGCCTGCGCGATCAGAAGATCCCGCCGGTCCTGCAACGCGCCGCGTCTGCGCCATATTCCTCGACCGGAACCGGCACCTGCGCCGAAATCGCCGCGCAGGTCCGTGATCTGAACCGCGCGCTTGGTGCCGATGTCGACACGCCGGCCCGGCAGAAAGGCGAAGGCTCGGCGATTGCGGCGGCAGGCGCGCGTGCGGTCGTCGGCACGCTTATCCCCGGGCTTGGCCTGGTGCGTGTTCTTACCGGCGCGGACAAAGCGCAGCGTCGTGCGGAAGCGGCGGTTTATGCGGGTTCGGTAAGGCGGGGCTTTCTGAAGGGGCTTGGCCTCGCCAAACGCTGCGCAGGCGGTGCCGCGCCCACCGTTAGCTCGCTTGCCGAGCGACCGGAATTGCTGGACGCGGACAAATAGCCGGGGTGGCGCGGTGCCACCCCGGCGTCGCCGTCACCGTTCGCTGTCGAGCATCGCCATCAGCGGCTTGGGGTAGCGGTCGCCCGAGGCGGCGTCGCGCGGGACCGCCGCCTCGATCGCGGCAAGATCGTCGGCGCTGAACGCCACATCCGCCGCGCCGAGTGCCTCGGTCAGCCGCGTTCGGGTGCGGGCGCCGATCAGTGGCACGATGTCGGAGCCCTGCGCCGAAACCCACGCGATCGCCGCCTGCGCCGTGGTGATGCCGCGCCCCTGCGCGACCTTCGCCAGCGCATTGACCAGCGCGAGGTTGCGGTCGACATGCTCCGCCTGAAAACGCGGGCTGTGGCTACGGAAGTCGTCCGCAGCCGCGACCGTGCCCGGCTTCCAGTGGCCGCCGATCAACCCGCGCGACAGTACGCCATACGCCGTCATGCCGATCCCGAGTTCACGCAGCACCGGCAGGATCGTGTCCTCCACGCCGCGTGAGACCAATGAATATTCGATCTGGAGGTCGCAGATCGGATGCGTGGCGGCGGCACGACGAAGTGTTTCAACGCCGACTTCGGACAGTCCGATGTGCCGGACGTAACCAGCCTGAACCATTTCCCCGATCGCGCCGACGGTATCCTCGATCGGCACGTCCGGATCGAGCCGACCGGGCCGATAGATGTCGATATGGTCGACGCCAAGCCGCTGCAACGTATAGGCAAGCGCGGTTTTCACCGCCGCAGGCCGACCGTCGAAGCCGAGCCAACTGCCGTCGGGCGCGCGCAGGGCGCCGAACTTGACGCTGAGCTGTACCGTATCGCGATCGCGACCGTGCAGCGCTTCGGCGATCAGCAGTTCGTTGTGGCCCATGCCGTAGAAGTCGCCAGTGTCGATCAGCGTGATGCCGGCGTCGAGCGCGGCGTGGATGGTGGCGATACTCTCGTCGCGATCTGACGGGCCGTAGCTGCCCGACATGCCCATCGCGCCGAGGCCGAGCGTCGACGTGCGCGGGCCGGTTTTGCCGAGGTTGGTGGTTTGCATGGAACGTGCTCCTTTGCTGTGGTGGCAGCTATCTAGGAGCTGAAGGATTGTGCGATAATCCGGTTCAGCTCGAACAACATGTACGGATTTCAGAACAATGGTGGATGCCGACCTGACCGATCTCGCCGCCTTCGCGGCAGTCGCCGAACAGCGGAGCTTCCGCCGCGCCGCCAACCTGCGCAATGGCTCGGCATCCACCTTCAGCACCAGCGTGCGGCGGCTGGAGGAGCGGCTCGGCGTGCGGTTGCTCCACCGCACTACCCGCAGCGTCACACTAACGGAGGCGGGTGAGGAACTGTTCGCCTCGCTTCGCCCCGCGCTTGCCGAGATCGGGCGCGCACTTGATGTCGTTGGTGGTTCCGTCGCTTCGCCCCGGGGGACCTTGCGGCTGAACGTGCCGGTCGGCGTGTCGGAGTTGATCCTGCCGGCGCTGCTCGCGCGCTTTGCGATGCGCTACCCGGAGATTCGCGTCGATGTGACGGCGGATGACAGCTTCGTCGATATCCTCGCCGGCGGCTTCGATGCCGGCATTCGCTATGACGAACGGCTGGAGCAGGACATGATCGCGGTGCCGATCGGGCCGCGCCACGACCGCTACGTGACGGTCGCGTCTCCGGACTATCTCGCGCGTCACGGCGTACCCGAACATCCGCACGATCTGTTGCGTCACCGTGCGGTGCGGCATCGCTTCGCCAGCGGCCGAATGGGCGAGTGGGAGTATGAGAAGGACGGGGAAACGATCATCGTCTCGCCACCCGCGCATTTCGTGACCAATCGCATGCCGCTTCTGCTGGCGGCGGTAGAGGCGGGGGTCGGGCTGTTCGGCGGGTTCGAGGCGTATGTCGCGCCTGGGATAGCGCGCGGAACGATGGTGGAGGTGCTGGCGGACTGGTCGACGCGTTTCTCCGGTCCGTTCCTGTACTTCGCTGGCCGGCGGTTGATGCCGGTGCCGCTAAGGGCATTCGTCGACTTTTTACGGGAGGAAGCAAACCACAGCTAGCAACCCTCTGTTTACCTGATAACGTGCTTATAACATGTTATGGAGAAAGATATGTCGCGCGATGTGCTGGCGGATTTCGGCGCTGTGTTCCTGAGCAGCCGGCTCAAACGCCTTGCCGAACGGATGCAGGGGGAGGCCGCCACCGTTTTGCGGAACGCCGGCGTGCCGATCCAGCCAGGCCAGATGCCATTGCTAGCCGCATTGGATCGCTACGGGCCGCTCACCATCAGCGAAGCGGTGGAGGCGCTTGGCGTCAGTCAGCCAGCCGTTACCCGCACCGTGACGGCGCTGGTCGCGCTAGACCTCGTCGCACTCACGCGCGATCACAAGGACCAGCGCCAGAAGACGATCACGCTGACGGCGGCAGGCTCGACGCTCGCCGATCATGCCAGCGTCGCGCTCTGGCCGCAGGTCGGCGCGGCGGCGGTGGAACTGTGCGAGGGACTTGCCGGCCCGTTGCTCGATCAGATCGCCACGCTCGAACGGCGCCTAGCCGAGCAACCGCTCGACATGCGTGTCGCCGCCATGCTGGCGCGTTCCGCTCCGCCACTCGTGTTGCGCGAGTTTACCGACGATCTCGCGCCGCTCTTCCACGATATTAACGCCGAGTGGATCAGGACGATGTTCGCCCTAGAGGATACCGACCGCGACGTTCTCCAAAACCCGCGCGAGCGCATCATCACGCCCGGTGGTGCAATCCTGTTCGTCGAGGCGCCGGGCGTCGGGATCGTCGGCACTTGCGCGTTGCAGAAGACCGCAGAGCGCCAGTTCGAGCTTACCAAGATGGGTGTCAGCGCGGCCGCGCGTGGGCGCAAGGCGGGCGAGTTCCTGCTCACCGCGATGATCGCGCGGGCGCGGAACATGGGGGCGGAGACGCTTTACCTGCTTACCAGCCGCAAGTGCGCCGCCGCGATCCACCTCTATGAGAAACTGGGCTTCGAGCATGACGCCGACATCATGGCACGGTTCGGGGCGCGCTATGCGCGGTGCGACGTGGCGATGCGCTATTGCGGGGTGCTGTAGTCGAGGGCCCTTCGCCTGGACGCACGAAGGGCCGGGGAATCGCTCCCCCGGCCCTTTGTTTTGGTCCAGCTTGGAAGGCTGAGTGGTTCGGAATTGGCGACGGCGAAGCCGCCGCCTGTCGTCGGACGGGATCTGCGGAGTTGCCGCCGACCCGCCGGCCGTTCTGATTTCGTGTCGGGAGCAGCTTTCGCTGCTCCCGTCCGAAATCAGAAGTCCATGCCACCCATGCCGCCCATGCCGCCGCCGCCCATTGCGGGCATCGCCGGCTTGTCTTCCGGCAGTTCGCTCACGGCCGCTTCGGTCGTGATGAGCAGGCCGGCGACCGAGGCCGCGTTCTGGAGCGCGGTGCGAACGACCTTGGTCGGGTCGATCACGCCGGCTGCGACGAGGTTCTCGTACACGTCGGTCGATGCGTTGAAGCCGAACGAGGTGTCGGTCTGGTCGAGCAGCTTGCCCGAGACGACCGCGCCGTCATGGCCCGCGTTGCTGGCGATCTGGCGAACCAGCGCGGTCAGCGACTTGCGGACGATGTCCACGCCGCGGGTCTGGTCCTCATTCGCACCGGTCAGGCCGTCGAGGGCCTTGGTCGCGTAGAGGAGGGCCGTGCCGCCGCCGGGAACGATGCCTTCTTCAACGGCTGCGCGGGTTGCGTGCAGCGCGTCGTCGACGCGGTCCTTGCGCTCCTTGACCTCGACTTCCGACGCACCGCCGACCTTGATGACGGCGACGCCGCCAGCAAGCTTGGCGAGACGCTCCTGGAGCTTCTCACGGTCGTAGTCCGAGGTCGTGATCTCAATCTGCTGACGGATCGCATCGGTGCGGCCCTTGATCGATTCGGCTTCACCGGCGCCATCGACGATGGTGGTGTTGTCCTTGTCGATGGTGACGCGCTTGGCGGTGCCGAGCATGCCGAGCGTGACGCTCTCGAGCTTGATGCCGAGGTCTTCCGAGATCACTTCGCCCTTGGTGAGGACGGCGATGTCTTCAAGCATCGCCTTGCGACGATCACCGAAGCCCGGTGCCTTGACCGCTGCGACCTTGAGGCCGCCGCGCAGCTTGTTGACGACGAGCGTGGCGAGCGCCTCACCCTCGATATCCTCGGCGATGATGAGCAGCGGGCGACCCGACTGAACGACCGCTTCGAGGATCGGCAGGATCGCCTGCAGGTTCGAGAGCTTCTTCTCGTGGATCAGGATGTACGGATCGGCGAGCTCGACCGTCATCTTCTCCGGGTTGGTGATGAAGTAGGGCGAGAGGTAGCCGCGGTCGAACTGCATGCCTTCGACGACGTCCAGCTCGAAGTCGAGACCCTTGGCCTCTTCGACGGTGATGACGCCTTCCTTGCCGACCTTCTCCATCGCTTCGGCGATCTTCTCGCCGACTTCCTTGTCGCCGTTGGCCGAGATGATGCCGACCTGCGCGACTTCCGACGAACCCGAAACCGGCTTCGAACGCGACTTGATGTCCTCGACGACCTTGACGACGGCGAGATCGATGCCGCGCTTCAGATCCATCGGGTTCATGCCGGCTGCGACCGACTTCATGCCTTCACGCACGATCGCCTGGGCGAGCACGGTGGCGGTGGTGGTGCCGTCGCCGGCGACGTCGTTGGTCTTCGAGGCGACTTCGCGCACCATCTGCGCGCCCATGTTCTCGAACTTGTCCTTGAGTTCGATTTCCTTGGCGACGGTGACGCCGTCCTTGGTGATGCGCGGTGCGCCGAACGACTTGTCGATCACGACGTTGCGGCCCTTCGGCCCGAGCGTGACCTTCACCGCATCGGCGAGGATGTCGACGCCGCGCAGGATGCGCTCGCGCGCGTCACGGCTGAATTTTACGTCCTTGGCTGCCATGTTGGCTGACCTTTCAAACTAAAGTGTTGAGAAGAAAAACCGGGTAATTGGCTCAGCCAACGATCCCGAGAATGTCCGACTCTTTCATGATGAGCAGGTCTTCACCGTTGACCTTGACCTCGGTGCCCGACCACTTGCCGAACAGGATCTTGTCGCCGGCCTTCACGTCGAGCGGCGTGACCTTGCCCTCTTCGCTCTTGGCGCCGGCACCGGCGGCGACGACTTCACCTTCCTGCGGCTTTTCCTTGGCCGTGTCGGGGATGATGATCCCGCCAGCGGTCTTCTCTTCCGCCTCAACCCGGCGGACGAGAACGCGATCGTGCAACGGACGAAAGTTCATGCGCTGTCCTTTTTGTAGAGCATGTGAATGGTTGTTAGCACTCGCCAAAGGTGAGTGCCAGCGACGCTCATATGTGACTGAGCCGGGCGATCGTCAACCGGCGCGAGCGCAATTTTTGACCGGCTGTGTTGCCGCAACTGCACGGTGTTTACGCGTCTTCGGCGATGCTCTAGCGATATGTCGTCATCCGCCAACAGGAGAGCGGCAGAGTGAAACTCGTACGAGGTGCGTGGAAGCTTTTGGTCGGGATCAAGGACGCGCTCGTCCTGATCGCGATGCTGCTGTTCTTCGGGGTGCTGTTCGGTGCGCTTGCAGCGCGGCCGGGCGGTTCCGGCAACCGTGCGGGCGCGCTGCTGCTCAAGCTTGACGGTCCGATTGTGGAGCAGCCGGGTACGCCGGGGACGCTTGCGGCACTGACCAGTTCGCCGACCACCACCGAGTTTCGCCTCCGCGATCTGGTGCGCGCACTCGACAAGGCGAAGGGCGACGGCGACGTGAAGGTCGTCGTGCTTGATCTCGATGGGTTTGCGGGTGGCTATCCGGCCGCGCTGACCGAAGTCGGCGATGCGATCCGCCGTGTGCGCGACAGTGGCAAGCCGGTGCTGTCCTACGCCACCGCCTATACCGATGGCGCGTATCGCCTTGCCGCCAACGCCAGCGAGGTTTGGGTGAACCCGATGGGCGGCTCGCTGTTCATGGGACCGGGCGGATCGCAGCTCTATTACAAGGGCCTGATCGACAAGCTCGGCGTCACCGCGCACGTCTACCGCGTCGGCAAATACAAATCCTATGTCGAGCCGTACACGCGCGACGCCGCTTCACCTGAGGCGAAGGAAGAGGTCGTCAAGCTCTACCAGGTTATCTTCGGCCAGTGGCAGGAGGCGATTGCCAAGGCGCGGCCCAAGGCCAAGGTCGGCCCGTTTCTGACCGCACCCGACAAGGTGATCGCGGCGGTGCAGGGCGACATTGCCAAGGCTAATCTCGACGCGGGTCTGGTTGACAAGCTCGGCACCCGTCTGGATTTCGACAAACGCGTGGCACAGATCGCCGGATCCGACACCAGCAAGGCGGCCGGTAATTTCAAGACGATCGGCTATGACGGTTATGTCGCACGCAACCCGCTGCCGACCGGCGGCGATGCGGTCGGCGTGTTGACCATCGCGGGCGACATCGCCGACGGCAAGTCGAGCGGCGGCAATGTCGGCGGCGACACGATCGCCAAGCTGATGCTAGACGGCCTTGCCAAGAAAACCCTCAAGGCTTTGGTCGTTCGCGTCGACTCGCCGGGCGGCTCGGCGCTTGCGTCCGAGACGATGCGCCGCGCGATCCAGGAGGCGAAGGCGCAGAAGCTGCCGGTCGTGGTATCGATGGGGTCGGTCGCGGCCTCGGGCGGCTATTGGGTATCGACTGCCGGCGACCGCATCTTCGCCGAGCCGACCACGATCACCGGCTCGATCGGCATCTTCGGGATCATCCCGACTTTCGAAAACACGCTGAAGAAGATCGGCATCACCACGGATGGGGTGAAGACGACGCCGCTGTCCGGCCAGCCCGACATCTACGCGGGCACCACGCCGGAGGCTGACGCGATTTTCCAGGCAGGTATCGAGAACGGCTACCGCGAGTTTGTCGGCCGCGTCGCCGCCGCGCGGCACCTGACCCCGGCACGCGTCGACGAGATCGGCCAGGGGCGCGTCTGGGACGGCGGTACCGCGCGTCAGATCGGGCTGGTCGATCAGTTCGGCGGGCTTGATGACGCGGTCGCGGCAGCCGCGAAGCTGGCCGGGCTGAAGAGTTACCACGCCGAGTATCTCGAGAAGAAGCCGAGCGCATTCGCCAAGCTGATCGCGCAGTTCGCTCGCGACGACGGGGATGACGATGCGAAAAGCGGTGGCGACGCCTTCACTCGCATCGCCGCGCAGCACCGCGCCGCGTTCGCGCAGGCGCTCGGTGACGTGAAGCGGATCGGCACCGGCTCGGCGATACAGGCGCGGTGTCTTGAGTGTGAAGGGCTGGGCGGGACGCCGCCCGCGCAGGGTGACGTAGCACTGATGAACTACGTGCTGGCGCGCTTCGGATGGTGATCGCGGTCCGTCCCGCCACGCCCGACGACGCCGAGGCGATCGCCGGCATCTACCGCCCTTACGTCGAGGGCGCGACGGTGTCGTTCGAGACCGACGCGCCGGACGCGGACGAGATGCACAAACGCATGCTCGCCTCCGACGGTTATCTGCCATGGCTGGTGGTCACCGAAGGTGAGGCGGCGACGGTTATGGGTTACGCCTTCGCCGGCCCGTTCCGCGATCGGCCGGCCTATCGTTACACGATCGAGACCTCGGTTTATCTCGCGCAGGCGGCACTCGGCAAAGGCTATGGGCGGCAGCTTTACGACGCTTTGATCGATACGGTACGCGCGCAGGGCTTCGCGCATGCGATCGGCGTCATCACGCTGCCGAACGACTGGTCGATCCGGCTGCACGAATCGGTCGGCTTCAAACGCACCGGCGTGCTCCGCGAGGCGGGTTACAAAAACGGCCGCTGGATCGACGTCGGCTTCTGGCAGGTTGAGTTGAACAGCGCGACGATCCCGCCGAAAGAGCCGAAGCCGTTCAGCGAAACCGGCATGGTGTGGAACTGGTGACGAGGCGATGCTCGGGCAGGGGGCTTTATAGTGGCGCGCCGCTCGGCTAAGGCCACCGCTTCATGACCGATACGACCGCCCCCGATAGCCCGCGCGACTGGCGCGACACCGTCTTCCTGCCGAAGACCGACTTCCCGATGAAGGCCGGCCTCGCCGCCAAGGAACCTGCGATTCTCGCACGGTGGGAGAAGCTCGGCCTGTACGATCGCCTGCGCGAGCAGCGCGCTGGGCGCGAGCGCTTCATCCTCCACGACGGCCCACCCTATGCGAATGGCGACATTCACATGGGCCATGCGATGAACAAGGTGCTGAAGGACATCATCGTCCGCAGCCAGTCGCTGATGAGCAAGGACGCGCCCTACGTGCCGGGTTGGGATTGCCACGGCCTGCCGATCGAATGGAAGGTCGAGGAGGCGTACCGCGCCAAGAAGCTCGACAAGGATCAGGTGCCGGTCGCACAGTTCCGGGCCGAATGCCGCGCCTATGCCGAGAAGTGGGTGGCGGTGCAGCGCACCGAGTTCGAACGGCTCGGCGTGATGGGCGATTGGACCGACCCGTATCTGACCATGAAGTATGAGGCGGAAGCGTCGATCGTCGGCGAACTGCTCAAGTTCGCGGAAAGCGGCCAGCTTTATCGCGGCGCCAAGCCGGTGATGTGGTCGCCTGTGGAAAAGACCGCGCTTGCCGAAGCCGAAGTCGAATATGAGGACGTGGTATCGACGCAGATCGACGTCGCGTTCGAAATCACCGAGGCGCCGAATGCGCCCGAACTGGTCGGCGCGCATGCGGTGATCTGGACGACGACACCGTGGACGATCCCGGTCAATCAGGCTTTGGCGTATGGGCCGGAGATCGAATATCTGCTGGTCCGCTTCGACGACATGGTCGGTGGCCCGCGCACGTTGCTGGTCGCGCATGATCTGCTGGAGAGCTTCGGCGCACGCATCGGCCATCCGGTCATCGTCAAGATCGGCGATGCAGCGGGGACCGTCACCGCGCTGATGTCGGTGCGTGGATCGCAGCTGGAGGGCGCCGTTGCCCGCCACCCGATGCACGAACTCGGCGGGTTCTTCGCCAAGCCACGCCCGTTCCTCGCCGGTGATTTCGTCACCACCGACGCCGGCACCGGGCTCGTCCACATGTCGCCCGACCACGGCGAGGACGATTTCCTGCTGTGCAAGGCGAACGGCATCGATCCTGTGTTCGCAGTCGATGGCGCGGGCATGTACCGCGCCGACTGGCTGTGGCTGGGCGGGCAGGGCAGCGTCATCAACAAGAAGTTCGTCAGCGCGGAAGGGCCGATCTGCACCGACTTGCGCGCGGTCGACGCACTGATCGCGGCAAGCGACGACTTCGCGCATTCCTACCCGCATAGCTGGCGGTCGAAGGCCAAGGTGATCTTCCGCGCGACGCCGCAGTGGTTCATCCCGATGGACCGTAGCGCGAACAGCGACTATCCGGGGGATGGTCGCAGCGCGGAGGTTGGCTCGCGGAGCGAGCCGTGGGCCGCGAACAGCGAACGCCCGGGGGCCGTTCGCAGCGGGTTGATCGGCGAGCAAAGCGAGCCGTCGGCCACGAGCGCAGGTGCCTCGACTTCGCTCGGCGCGAATGGTGGGGGGAACGGCGCCACGCTCCGCGAAGTCGCGCTCGACGCGATCGAGCAGACCCGCTGGGTGCCTGAGCGCGCCAAAAACCGCATCAACGCGATGGTGTCGCAGCGCCCCGACTGGGTGATCTCGCGCCAGCGTGCGTGGGGCGTGCCGATCGCGCTCTACGTCCACCGCCAGAGCGGGGACTATCTGCGCGACCCGGCGGTCAACGCCCGCATCCGCGAGGCGTTCACCGCCGGCGGTGCTGACGCGTGGTTCTCCGCCGATCATCAGGCACTGCTCGGCCCCGATTATGCGGTGGCGGATTACGAGATCGTCACCGATATTCTCGACGTATGGTTCGATAGCGGCTCGACGCACGCCTTCGTGATCGAGGCACGCTACGGCGAAGGTACGCGCGCCAACCTCTACCTCGAAGGATCGGACCAGCATCGCGGCTGGTTCCAGTCGTCGCTGCTGGAAAGCTGCGGCACGCGCGGGCGCGCCCCGTATGACGCGGTGCTGACCCATGGCTTCGCGCTCGACGGCAACGGGCGGAAGATGTCGAAGAGCCTCGGCAACGTGGTCGATCCGTTGAAGGTGATCGGGGAAAGCGGCGCGGACATCCTGCGCATGTGGGTCGCCTCGGTCGATTATTTTGAGGACGTGCGGATCGGCAAGGAGGTGCTCACCACCACTTCCGACGCATATCGCAAGCTGCGCAACACCTTCCGCTATCTGCTCGGCGCGCTCGACGGGTTCAGCGATGCCGAAAAGGTCTCGCCGGCCGACATGCCTGAGCTGGAACGCTACGTGCTCCACCTGCTCGGTAACCTCGACCGCGATCTCAAGGCGGCGGCGGAAGCGTTTGAGTTCAATCGTTATCTGCGATTGCTCACCGACTTCGCCAACGAGGATCTGTCGGCGTTCTACTTCGATATCCGCAAGGATTCGCTGTATTGCGACGCGCCGAGCGATCTCAAGCGTCGCGCCGCGCGCACCATGTTCGATCTGCTGTTCCACGCGCTGGTGCGCTATGCCGCACCGATCCTGTGCTTCACCGCCGAGGAAGTATGGCAGGCGCGCTTTCCGAGCGAGGATGGCTCGGTGCATTTCCTGGAGTGGCCGGACGTGCCGGCCACGTCGGGTGACGATGGCGTGTCGACGGTGTGGGCGGGAGTGCGGGCATTGCGCGCGCAGGTGACCGAGGCGATCGAGCCGTTGCGGCGCGAGAAGGTGGTACGTTCCAGCCTTGAGGCCGAAGTGACGGTGCCGGTGCTGCCGGTCGCGCCGGAGGCGCTGGCGGAGGCGTTCATCGTCGCCAATGTCTCGCAGGGTGACGGCATCGCAGTGACGCGCACCGAGTATCACAAATGCGGTCGCTGCTGGCGGTTGCTCCCCGAGGTGACGCAGGATCTCGACCTGTGTGACCGCTGCGAAAGCGTTGTGGCATGAGCCGGCTGCCCGCCGCCGGCTTCGCTGCCGCCGCGCTGCTGTTCGTCGCCGATCAGGCCTCGAAATACGGCATCACGCAGGTGCTGCGGCTTGACGATCTGACCGCCGCGCGTGAGATCACGCCGTTCTTCAACCTACAATTCGTCGCCAATCACGGCGTTTCGCTCGGGCTGCTGCACGCGAGCAACGACACGTCGCGCTGGCTGCTGGTGGCGATGACCGGGCTGATCGCGCTTGGTGTGCTGGTGTGGATGCTGCGCGAACCCAAGCGGATCGAGCAGATCGCGCTTGGTTGTGTGTTGGGCGGCGCGCTCGGCAATATCCTCGATCGGGTGCGGCTCGGCTATGTGGTCGATTTCGCCGATTTCCATATCGGCACGTGGCAACCGTTTTTGGTCTTCAATGTCGCCGATGCCGCGATTACGGTGGGGGTGCTCGTCTTGTTCGTCCGCGCGCTTCTGGTACGCGACAAGCCCAGGGGCGAACGACATGCGGCACAAGATTCTGTGGAGACTTCTGGCAATGCGTAAACTGGTTTGTGTCGCGGGCGTATCGGGCGTCGCGCTGTTGGTGGGCGGATGCGCCGCGCATTCGCGGCTGGGTAGCCCCGGCGGTCCGGACGAGTTCGCGGTCGCGCGTCAGGCGCCGCTGGTAATCCCGCCCGATTTCTCGCTTGCTCCGCCAAAGCCCGGTGCCGCACGCGCGAACGACGTCAGCCCCAACGCGCAGGCGCTCGACGCGCTATTCGGCGGGTCGGCGCCGCGTAGCGCGGGCGAGAGCGCAACGCTCTCGGCAGCGGGCGCGGATAGCGACGACGCGGGCATCCGTTCCTCGGTCGACGATCCCGCAACCAACGTGGTCGATAAGGGTGCGTCGACCCGCGACGTGGTCGCCGCTCCAGAAGGTGACGGTCAAAGCGCCCGCGTAACACAGGCCAAGTGAACTGCCGGCTTTCGGGCCGGTCCATCCGACACACAAAAAAGGGAGCGGCGAACCGCTCCCTTTTTCTTTGTCTTGCGTGGTTTAGAACGCCGCGCCGAGCGACACCACGACACCGCCCTTGGAGATGTTCCGCGTCTCGCCGTGCTGATCGGTAATGAACGAATTTTTGTTGGTATCCACATAGCTCAGGCCGAGCGTCAGATGGTTCCAGGTGTAGCTGCCGCCCAGTCCCCAGTCAGTGTAATTGTCTCCGATCGACAGATAGCTCGGCCCAAAGGTGTGGCCGAGGTGCGCGGTGAAGCCGAACGGCGTGTTCGGCACCGCAAGCGCAGCATCGCCGGCGAGATAGACGTTGCTTTCCGAACCGTTGCCGACGCTCAGCGCCTTCTGCTTCGGCGCATAGTTGACCGTCACCTTGCCGTTGACCGGGCCGAACTGCTTCGAGATGTCGAAGTACGGCTCGACGAAGTCGGTGTTGGCGTGGCCGCCACCGGGATAGTAATAATAGAGCACACCGCCATCGAGCTTGATGCCGTTGATCGTCTTTGAATAACCCGCAATCAGATCAACTTCCTGATCGCTGCCGTTCGCGATGTAATCGTCGATCGTCGAACCCCAGACGGTGGCGTACAGACCCGATTCGTGCGCGATGGTAAACGTACCCTGCAGCGCAACCTTCTTGTCAGTCTGCGAAATGCCGCGGAAGCGATAGTCGGAGATCAACGTTGCGCCACCGCTGACCGTGAAGGCGGGCGGTGGTGCCGTCGGTGCATCGTCCGCAAACGCGGGCGTGGCGGAGGCGGCGAGCAACAGCGCGCCGAGCGAGAGTGTGGAGAAGCGCATCGTTTCCCTTTCGAAATGCGTCGTCCCCGCCTGCTTCCGAATGCATGTGCGTCTGTAAGGGCGAACCCTCCGCGCAACTTGCCTTTGGAAGCCGTAACTTGAGCCTGCTTATGGTGCAGTACAACAAAATTTTGCTGATCTGTGTCCGGTTTGTTGCTGATGTGGCACGCGCGCCACACGGCTACGGGTGCATAATCGTCCGGAACCGCGCGAGGCCGGCTTCGAGATCGGCGATCAGGTCGTCGGCATCCTCGAGTCCGATCTGAAGGCGGATCATCGGCCCGGCGTCATCGCGGCGCGTTGCGGTGCGGTGGCGGGCCGGGTCGATCGGGAGCGCCAGGCTCTCGAACCCGCCCCAACTGTAGCCGATCCCAAAATGCTCCAGCCCATCGATCAGCGCGGCACGCGCCGCCTCCCACTTTTCCTTCGCGCCGCCGTTGAGCACGAACGAGAAAAGGCCGGATGCGCCCAGAAAATCGCGTGCGAAGATCTCGTGCCCCGGGCAGGACGGTAGCGCCGGGTGCAGCACGCGCTCCACCTCCGGCTGCTCGGCGAGCCACCGTGCGATTTGAAGTGCGCTGTCTTGATGCTGGCGCAGCCGCACCGCCATCGTCCGCAGCCCCCGCGAACCGAGCCAGGCATCGTCCGGGCTGGCGACTTGTCCCAACTGGAAGCTGGTATCACGCAGTTGCATGAAATGGCCGGGCGCGGCCGTCACCGATCCGAGCATTACGTCCGAATGGCCGACGATATATTTCGTGCAGGCGAGAATTGAAAGATCGACGCCGTGCTGCATCGCCGGGAACAGCAGCGGCGTTGCCCAGGTGTTGTCGAGCAAGGTCGTAACACCGCGCGCCTTTGCGGCTGCGCAGATTGCGGGCACATCCTGCACCTCGAACGTGAGGCTGCCGGGGCTCTCCATCAGGATCGCGCGCGTGTTCGGCCCGATCAGGTCGGCAATACCGGCGCCGATCAGCGGATCGTAGCAGCGCGTGGTGATGCCCATTCGCTTGAGCAAACCGTTGGCGATGCCGCGCGATGGATCATAGGCGCTATCGACCAGCAGCAGTTCTTCGCCGGGTGAGAGGACCGACAATAACGCCGCCGCGATCGCCGCCACGCCGGAAGGGTAGAGAAACGTCCCCTCCGCTCCGGGTTCCAGTTCGGTCAGCGCGTCGGCGAGGCTCCACTGCGTCGGAGTGCCGCGCCGACCGTAGAACAAACGATGGTGCGTATCGGCCGCGCCGGAAGCGCGCAGGTCGGCGACGCTGTCGTACAGGATTGTGGAGGCACGCCAGACCGGCGTGTTGACGATGCCCTGCGTCCATTCCTTTCGCCGGCCTGCGGCGACAACCCGCGTCGAAGTGCCTTTGCCGCGTGGCTCGCCGCTCATGCGATCGCTCCGGTTGCCTTGGGCGTGGATGGGTCGGCGCCCCATTCGGACCAACTGCCATCGTATAGCGCTGTTTCCACGCCAAGCAGGTGCGCGCCGAACGCCAGCACCGCCGCCGTGATTCCCGACCCGCAGGTGGTGACGATCGGCCGAGAGAGGTCGACGCCGGAATTTTCAAATGCGGTGCGCAGGTTGGCGCGGCTCTTCCAGGTCCCGTCCGGGTTGAACAACGTCGCATAATGCAGGTGTTTCGCGCCCGGGATATGCCCGCTCGCCACACCGGGCCGGGTTTCAGGCTCCTCGCCGGAGAAGCGCGCGGCAGAGCGCGCATCGAGCACCTGTTCCGCGCCGCCGACCAGCGTCTCGCGCATGTCGGCAATCGTGCGCACGTCGCCGCGAGGCGACAGGCAGCTCGGCGTGGCCGGCAGGGGAGCGGCATCGCCGCTTTCTGTAACACGGTGCTCCGCCTGCCACTTGGCTAGACCACCGTCGAGTATCGCAACCTCCTCAAACCCGAAATGGCGCAGCATCCACCATGCCCGTGCGGAGGAGTGGATCGGCGAGGCGTCGTAGATCACCACCCGCGCGGTCGCGCCGATGCCTAGCGCCTGCATCGCCTGCGTGAACGCGTCGGTTGATGGTAGCATGGTCGGGTAGGGGCTGGCGGTATCGGCGACGGTCTTGAGGTTGAGGAACACTGCACCCGGGATATGTGCATCTGCGAACTCGGTTGCTGCATCCCGGCCATGCTCAGGCAGGAAATAGCTTGCATCGACGATGCGAAGATCGGCGGCGCCCAATTCGGCGGCGAGCCACTCGGTCGATACCAGCGAATCCATGTTCATTTCCCGTATGGCCTCTGCTCGCCTACCTAATCCCGCAGGTTGTGCACGTCGAGCGCAGTGGCGAACCACGACATGCATCGCTACATGCGCGGCATGACACCAAAGTATCTTGGCCAAACCAGCGCGTTCCCCGTCTCTCCGGAGGAAGCGGTGCTCGACTACGTTCCCAACCCACGGCGCGGGCGTCCGTATCTGGTGCGGTTTACCGCGCCGGAGTTCACCTCCCTGTGCCCGGTGACCGCCCAGCCGGATTTTGCACACCTCGTGCTGGATTATGCGCCGGGTGAGATGATCGTCGAGTCGAAGTCGCTCAAGCTTTTCCTCGGCAGCTTCCGCAACCATCAGGCATTTCACGAGGATTGCACGGTCGGCATCGGCGAGCGGCTGTTTGCGGAGATGAAGCCATTGTGGTTGCGGATCGGTGGCTACTGGTATCCGCGCGGCGGTATGCCGATCGACGTCTTCTGGCAATCTGGCTCGCCGCCGGATGGCTTGTGGCTGCCGTCGCAGGACGTTCCCGGCTATCGCGGCCGGGGCTGAATGCTGCATCCGCGTGCGCACCTGATCGCGATTGAGGGATTTGCTTCGTTGCGGTGCAACATTCTTGCAACTTATTCGAAAGCAGTTTGTTTGTTGGGGAGACACGTCGGGGCATTTAGCCTCGGTCCACAGGATGTCCCTTGATGACGCGAGCAGCAGAACCGCTTTCTTCGATTGACCACATTGCGCTGATTGGGAATTTCCTGCCGCGCAAGTGCGGTCTTGCGACCTTCACGACGGATACGTTCACCGCGCTGAAGGGGCGCTTCCCCGATCTCAAGATCGACGTGTACGCCATGGACGATCATCCGGGCCGTTACTTTTATCCGCCCGAAGTCACTATGAGCATCCCGCAGCACGATCGTATCGCCTATTCGGAGGCGGCGCGCGCGATCGAGCATAGTGGCGCGCAGGCGCTCTGGGTCCAGCACGAATATGGCATCTACGGCGGCTCGGCCGGCGAGCATCTGCTTGCGCTGCTCGACCGGGTGACGATCCCAGTAATTGTGACGCTTCATACCATCCTCGAAAAACCCAGCGCTGAAGAGCGCCGCGTAATGGAAGGTCTGCTGCGTCGCGCCGCCAAGGTGGTGGTCATGGCGGATCGTGGCAGCGAGATCCTCGAGCGGGTCTATGGTGCCAGTGCGCGATCGATCGTGATGATCCCGCATGGCGTCCCGGATCGCGACTTCGTCGATCCCGATACGCTGAAGGCTCAGTTCGGCTGGCAGGGCAAGAAGGTGATCTTCACCTTCGGGCTGCTCGCCCCCAACAAGGGCATCGAGACCATCATAGACGCGATGCCGGCGATCACCGCGCGCCATCCTGACGCCTATTATGTTGTTCTCGGGGCGACCCATCCAAATCTCGTTGCGCATGAGGGCGAGGTCTACCGTGATCGTCTCAAAGCGCTGGCATCCGAACATGGCGTCGGCGAGCAAGTCGCTTTCATCGACGAATTTGTCGAGCATAATGATCTGATCAATTACCTGCAGGCCGCCGATATCTACGCAACGCCCTACAGCAATCCGGCGCAGATCACCTCGGGTACGCTTTCCTACGCCGTTGGTGTGGGCAAAGCGGTTGTGTCGACGCCTTACGTCCACGCGACCGAGATCCTTTCGGACGGGCACGGCGTCCTGGTCGACTTCGGGGACAGCGCGGCGTTCGCGCGTGAAATCAACGCACTGCTCGACAGCGAACGTAATCGCACCCGCCTTTCGCAGCGTGCGTACGAACGTGGCCGCACGATGATCTGGCCGCGCCTTGCCGAACGCGCGATGCGGGAGATTGCCCATATCATCGCCACGCAGCCACGCCGTATCGCGGGTCCGTCGCCGTCGACGGCGTCTCTTGATCCGGACTTTTCTGCGGTAGAGCGGATGAGCGACTCCACCGGCATGTTCCAGCACGCGATCTTCTCGGTGCCGGACCGCCGTCACGGCTATTGCATCGATGACAATGCGCGCGCGCTGATCCTTGCCTGCAAGATGGAAACGCTTGCTGACGACCTGCGCGACAAGTGGATGACGACCTACGAATCGTTCTTGCAATATGCCTGGAACCCCGAGGCACGTCGTTTCCGCAACTTCATGCGGTTTGATCGAACCTGGTGCGAGGATGTCGGCTCCGAGGACTCCAACGGCCGGACGATCTGGGCGTTCGGCGTAACTGCACGGGATGCCCGCCAAGCCAAGCACCGCGATTGGGCGGTGGCGATGTTCGACATGACGGCGAGCCTCGCCTTCGAGCTTGGCAGCCCACGTGCCCATGGTTTCGCGATGCTTGGCGCGGCCGCAATCCTGGAGGCGTTCCCCGGCCATGCGCTTGCGCGTAGCATATTGACGCGCTTTTCGGCCGACCTGCTCGCCCTTCTCGAAGAGGCACGACGCCCCGAATGGGAATGGTTTGAGATCGTGCTGGCTTATGACAATGCCCGTCTCCCGGAAGCGCTGCTCCGCGCCGGCAAGGCGCTGGGCCGCGATGACCTGATCGCGTGCGGCACCAGGACGCTGGATTGGATCATCGGGCAGCAGACGTCACCCGAGGGCCGTTTCCGCGCTGTCGGCAGCGAGAGTTTCAACCGCCCGTTCCAGGCGCCGCTGCCATACGACCAGCAACCGCTCGAAGCGCAGGCGACGATCGAGGCCTGTGAAGCAGCATTTGAAGCGACCGGTGAACGGCGGTGGATCGATGAGGCCATGAAGGCTTATCATTGGTATCTCGGTCTCAACGATCTCGATCTTCCGCTTGCCACAGTGCATGATGGGGGCTGTTTCGACGGACTGATGCCGAGCGGATTGAACCGTAACCAAGGTGCGGAGTCGATTTTGGCGCTGCAACTCGCATCATGTGCGATTTCGGGGCTTTCAAAGCAGGTCGAAAGCGTGGCAGGGCCGGATCGCGCCGTTGCGTAGCCTCGCTCGTGACGTCGCGTAGCAGACTGTTGGCGAGGCGACGACGTGATAGACCTGTTCCACCATGCTCTGCGGCTCCACGCAGATCCTTCCCGCGTGGTCGTGCGTCCGTTCCATCTTGCCTGGGCGGCAAGCGGGAAGGGACCGAGCCGTACCGAACGCATCGTTAACGCCGTAATGGCGCTTAACACTGCCGAAACGCGTGCGGAACTGGAGATCGTGCTAAAGGATTTCGAGGCGCGTCATTGGCAGACGCGCCGCGTCTTCATGACGCGCTATGACGAAATCGCGGCCATGATGGGCCTCGACGGTACCTATATCGGTGATGAGAAACGTCAGTTGATCGGCGCGTATTTCTGCCACGAATACAGCTATGCCGCAGCCGCGCTGATGAACCCCAGTGCGGTGCCGCATTTCGACCAGACCGGCATGCCGCCGGGTTCGCAACGCATCCTGATGAGCCTGCGTGCGGTGGGTGAGGGGCACATCTCCTCCGTGGCGTTCCGCGAAGGTATCATCACCGATAACAATGAACTGAAACTCGCACCCGAACCGCCTTTCGCGACGGCGACCGACATGATCGACGTCGACGAGGAAACGGTGCCGGAAGGCCCGGTGACGGTTTACCGCCACCGTGACTCCACACTGTCGGGTACGGTGATCTTCCCGATGACCGATGCCCAGTCGAAAGGGCTTGAGGATCTGCGCCTCGTGCATTTCCAGCATGATGACGGTGCGTGGGAGTGGCTGGGGACCTACACCGCCTATAACGGCTCGACGATTCAGTCCGAACTGCTCCGCACGCGCGATTTCCGGGCGTTCGATCTGGTGCCGATGAGCGGCCCTGCCGCACGTAACAAGGGCATGGCGCTGTTCCCGCGCAAGGTGAACGGCCAGTATATGATGATCGGCCGGCAGGACGGCGAAAACCTGTTTCTGCTCAAATCGGATACGCTGACACATTGGGACGAAGGCGAACTGCTGCTCACGCCTGAACTACCGTGGGAACTGGTGCAGATCGGCAATTGCGGTCCGCCGATCGAGATCGACGAGGGCTGGCTGCTGCTCACTCACGGCGTCGGCGCGATGCGGAAATATTCGATCGGCGCGGTCCTGCTCGACAAGGACGATCCCTCCAAGGTGCTTGGCCGGACGCAGGAGCCGATCCTCGCCGCTGCCGATCAGGACCGTGAGGGTTATGTGCCCAACGTCGTCTACACCTGCGGCGCGCTGAAGCATGGTGACAAGCTGTTCGTGCCTTACGGCGTGGCGGATAGCTCGGTTGCGTTCGCGTTCATCCCGATTTCGAGCCTCCTCGCGGCGATGTGACGTCGCGACCGCGTCGCTCGAACCGTCGTTCTCACCTGTAGCCGGCGAGCGGTGGTGTGTTTTGGCAGCTTGCTGCGCGAGGCAGGCTGTTAGCCTGCATGTTGCACAGTCGCCACGAACGGGTCTGCGTTGACAGGACTATACGAAGCATATACGTTTCGTGTGCTGTTCAACGATAGGAGAAAGCCGGTGGGCATCGTCAAAGTCGCCGACGACCTTCACGAAGAGGCGCGCCGTGCAAGTGCGGTGATGTGCCGCTCGATCAACGCGCAGGCCGAGTTCTGGATGAAGATCGGCATGATGGCCGAAGCGAAACCGACGCTGTCCTTTAACGATATCGTAGCAGCCGAACTTGCGGCCGCGCAGGTGCCGCTGTCCGCCGTCGCCGCCTGAGATGGTGAAGACGGCCGACGAGCTCGCGCTGATGCGCATATCGGGCAAGCTGCTCGCCTCGGTGTTCGAGATGCTCGACACCCAGAACCTCGACGGCCTGTCGACGATGCAGGTCAACGATCTGGTTGATCGCTTCATCACCGTCGATCTCGCCGCGCGGCCGGCGAGCAAGGGACAATATGGCTTCAAATACGTCCTGAACTGTTCGATCAACCATGTCGTGTGCCACGGCGTGCCGGATGCGGAAGAGATCATCCGTGACGGCGAAATTATCAACCTCGACATCACGCTGGAAAAGAACGGCTTCATCGCGGGTTCGAGCAAGACTTATGTGGTCGGCAACGTGCCGCCCGCGACGAAGCGCCTGGTGCGTGTCGCGCAGGAGGCGATGTGGCACGGCATCCGCCAGGTAAGACCCGGCGCGTATCTCGGCGATATCGGCTGCGCGATCGAGCGTCATGCCAAGAAGAACGGCTATTCGGTGGTGCGGGAGTATTGCGGTCACGGTATCGGGCGCGAGATGCACGAGGAGCCGCAGGTGATGAACTTCGGCAAGCCCGGCAGCGGCATGAAACTGCGCGAAGGAATGGTCTTCACGATTGAGCCGATGGTCAATCAGGGCACGCGCAAGGTGTCGACCGAGGAAGACGGCTGGACCGTCGTTACCAACGACCGCAAGCTCTCCGCGCAGTTCGAGCACACCGTCGCGGTGACGGCGAGCGGCGTCGAGGTACTGACGCTGCGCCGCGACGAAACGGCGATGATCGCTCGCGCGACGTAAGGCTAACGCGCCATCGCCATGGTGCGACGGTATAGCAGCGCGGCCAGCGCGATGAACAGCAGGGTGCCCGCCACCAGCGCGGTGCCGGCGAACCCCGGCCCGACTAGCGCGAGCGGTGCGTCGCTGCCGGTCAGGTACACAATGAACGCGAAGGCAACGCCCCACAGGCTTTCACCGACGATCAGACCGGTCGCGGTCAGTGTGCCCATCCTCTCGGCGACTTCGGGATTGGCACTGCGTCGCGCCCAGCGATCGTAGAACCAGCCGACCACCGACCCGGTGACGGTCGGCAGGATCACCGACATCGGCAGATAAATGCCAAGCGCGACGCCCAGCGGCGGCAATCGCAGCAGCTTCAGGCGGCCAAGGCCCTCGTCGAGCACGATCAGCGCCACACCCGCGAGTGCGCCAAAGCCAAGCATCCGCCAGTTCGCATCGCCCGACAGCACCCCCTTGGCCAGCGCGGAGATCAACCCGGCCTGGGGCGCCGCCAACGCATTCGGTCCGGCGCCCGGTGCCCCGACGAAGCCGATGCCGGTGTTGAGCACGTTCAGCACCGGCGGAATGATGAGCGAGCCGAACACCACGCCGATCACCAGCGCGACCTGTTGCTTCCACGGCGTCGCCCCGACGAGTTGCCCGGTCTTGAGATCCTGCAGATTGTCGTTCGAGATCGTCGCCACTCCGAACACGATGCCGGTGACGATCAGCGCATAGGCGATCAGCGCGCGCGTCGTGTCCGCGCCCGGATGCTGCCCGAACAGTCCGACCAGCAGCAGCGCCGAACCGATCGCAGCGAGGATGCCGATGCCAGACACCGGCGAGTTCGACGCCCCGATCAGCCCGGCCATATAACCGCACACCGCTGCGATCATCAGACCGGCAACAAGGATGAACACCAGTGCCCCCGCGATCAGCGCAATGCCTGAGGCGGCCAGTGCGCCACCCGCCAGCACATCCCACAGCAGCCATACAATCGGCAGCAGCGTCAGCACCGCGACTGCGCCGACCCACAGGATCGGCAGGTCCTGCTCCTCCAGCGCCAGCGTCTCGCCGCCCTTGCGCGCCGCGCTTGCGGCTAACGCCGAACGGACGCCGCCGATCACTGGTGCAGCGATCCGCACCAAAGTCCACATCGCAGAAATGCCGATGACGCCTGCCCCGAAGAACCGCACCTGGCTGGAGAAGATCATTCCCACCCATCCTGCCACGTCGCCCGGAACGGGCCGTGCGGCGGTCATCACCGGCATCAGCACGCCCCAACCGATGACGAGGCCGAGCGCCATCGCCGCGCCGACCGAAATGCCGACAAGATGCCCGACGCCGAGCAGCGCGAACGACAGGCTTCCCGAAATGCCGGTCGCACCCGCGCCGACACGGAAGGCGGTGGCGGCGGTATCGGTGATGATCTTGGTCTGTGTGGCGATCGCGAAGCCGGCCGAGGCGATGCTGTTGACGACCAGCACGCGCAACCCGCGCGCGCTTTCCTCGCCGCCCTCGCGCGATCCCGCGCCGATCTCCAGCACCTCGGCTGCGGCGACGCCTTCGGGGTAGGGCAGGTCGGTATCGACCACCAGCGCCCGCCTGAGCGGCACGGAGAACATCACGCCAAGGATGCCGCCGGTCGCGGTGATCAGTGCGGTCTGCACATAGGGGAAGCCCTGCCACCAGCCGATCATCACCAACCCCGGCAGCACGAAGATGATCGCCGACAGCGTGCCGGCGGCACTCGCGATCGTCTGCACGATATTGTTCTCGAGGATCGACCCGCCCGGCAGCAGTCGCAGGATCGCCATCGAGATCACCGCCGCCGGGATCGACGTCGCGAAGGTCAGCCCGACCTTCAGGCCAAGGTAGACGTTGGCCGCAGTGAAGAAGAGCGTGATCAAGCCGCCGAGCAAGATCCCGCGCAGGGTGAGTTCGGCCATTGGTTTGGAGGCAGTCTGCATCGGGGCACCGTGGCACGAACCGATCGGGCGTGCATTATGAAAGTGGCATATCGCCGGTCACGGTATGGAGGCTGGCGCGAGGGATTGGTACGCGTTTCCGTCGCAGTCGAATGGAGGTACCGCCGTTAGGGGCGCAAACACATGTTTGGCATGCGGCTCGCTAAATTGGCGCGAGCATCGGCCCCTTTCACCGGTCCGCGCGTTGGCGAGGGATGGAGAAAATCTGGTTCATCACCAACATCGCCTCGGGATCGGCGACCGACGCCAAGGCCGAGGCGATCGTCGCCGTTTTCCAGGAGCGCGGGCTGACTCTGGTCGGGCGCACGGGTTTTCCGAAGGATGATCTGCCCACCAACGCAGAACTCGATGCGGCCGGTGCCGATACGGTCGCGCTGTTCGCCGGCGACGGCACGATCAACGCCGCCGTCTGTGCTTATGCCAAATGGGGCGGCAAGATCCTGATCCTGCCCGGGGGCACCATGAACCTGCTCGCCAAGTCCCTGCACGGCAACGCCGATCCCGCCGCGATCGTCCACGCAGCCCACGAACGCGGGGAGGTGGTGGCGCTCCCGTTCGTGGAGGCGGGCAAGCACCGCGCGCTGGTTGGGCTGATCCTGGGCCCTGCGACCGCTTGGGTACATGCCCGCGAACTGGTGCGGGACGGCAAGCTGCGCGGCCTCGCGCGGGCACTGCGGCACGCGTGGCGCCGCACGTTCTCGCGCGGCATCCGGCTCGACGGTGTGCCGGGCATCGATCACCGCCCACAGGCGGTTTTCGTGCGGCCGGGTGACGACCGGCTTGATGTCGCAGCTGTCGATGCGCGCGATTTCCGTTCGGTCGCATCGCTTGGCTGGGAGTGGCTGACAGGAGACTGGGTCGCTGCGCGCAGCGTCACGCAGGTCTTTGTCGAGACCTTCCGCATCGGCGGCCGCAAGCCGGTGCTCGCGCTGTTCGACGGCGAACCGGAAATGCTCGATCCGCGCACGCAGATTTGCGGTGCCCGCACCGACAAGATGTTTATCCGTACCATAGGCGGGGGGCTATCCTCATGACCCGACTGTTTCACGTCAGCGACGTACACTTCGGACGCGAGGACCGCGCGGCGATCGCGTGGTTCGACGATCTCGTGCATAAGGAGCAGCCCGACGCGGTCATCATGACCGGCGACCTGACCCTGCAGGCACGGCGTGCCGAGTTTGCGAACGGGCTTGCATGGTTGCAAGGGCTGGGCGTGCCGGTGACGGTCGAAGTCGGCAATCACGATCTGCCGTACTTCAACTTGTTCGAACGGTTCTTCCGCCCGTACCGTCGGTTCCTGTCGGTCGAAAAGATGATCGAAACGCCGCTCGAACTGACGGGAGTCACGATCGTGCCGATGGTGACGACCGCGCGTTTCCAGTGGCGGTTGAACTGGTCTAAAGGCTATGTTTCACAAGGTGAGCTTGCAAAGACGCTTGCGTTGGTGCGTGCGGCCCGACCGGGCACGCGTGTGTTCATCGCCTGCCACCATCCCCTGATCGAGCCGCATACGCGCACATCTGCGCAGACGCACCGTGGCGCGGAAGCCTTGCAGGCGCTCGCCGAAGCGGGTGTCGAGGCGGTACTGACCGGCCATGTCCACGATCCGTTCGATATCGCGCATAACGTCGGTGGCCACCAGGTTCGCCTGATCGGGGCCGGCACCTTGTCCGAACGCACGCGCGACACGCCGCCGTCATTCAACGAAATCCGTATCGCGCCTGATGGCTTTTCGGTGAAGGTGCGCGCCCTCACGCCTGCGCCGGACGTGCGGCTGCCGGTCGAGCACGTCGACTGATCCGCACATACGAAAAGGGCGGCCCGTTGCCGGACCGCCCCATTGTGTTCGAGCTGGAAGCGTTTAGCGCTTCGAGAACTGGAAGCTACGACGTGCCTTGGCGCGGCCGTACTTCTTACGCTCGACCGTGCGGCTGTCGCGGGTCAGGAAGCCTGCCGCCTTGACCGGCGCGCGCAGGATCGGCTCGTACTTGGTGATCGCCTGGCTGATGCCATGCTTTACCGCGCCGGCCTGGCCCGAAAGCCCGCCGCCCTTGACGGTGCAGATCACGTCATACTGACCGGTACGCTCGGTGATGCCGAACACCTGGTTGATGACGAGACGCAGCGTCGGACGTGCGAAATACACTTCCTGGTCACGACCATTGATGGTGATCTTGCCGGTACCGGGCTTGAGCCACACGCGGGCGACGGCGTCCTTACGACGGCCAGTCGCATAGGCGCGGCCGTACTGGTCAAGGTCCTGCTCACGCAGCGGCGCGCGCTGAACCGGCTCGTCGATCTGGCCCGACAGATATGCGTCGGCCTGAACCTCGGCACCCGCCTGTGCGGCTTCGCCCTGCTGGTTGAGGACGGCGCCGAGATCGGAAAGGGACTGGCGATTGTCGGTCATTACGCGCCCACCTTGTTCTTGCGGTTCATGCCCGCGATATCGAGGACTTCGGGGTTCTGCGCCTCGTGCGGATGCTCGGTGCCGGCGAAGATGCGCAGGTTGCGCATCTGGGCGCGGCCGAGCGGACCGCGCGGGATCATCCGCTCGATCGCCTTTTCCAGAACGCGCTCCGGGAAGCGGCCTTCCAGGACCTTGGCGGCGGTGATGCCCTTGATGCCGCCGGCATAACCGGTGTGCTTGTAGTACACCTTGTCCTTAAGCTTGTTGCCCGTGAACCGCACCTTGTCCGCGTTGATGATGATGACATTGTCACCGCAATCGACGTGGGGAGTGAAGCTCGGCTTGTGCTTGCCGCGCAGGACGTTGGCGATGATCGACGCCATGCGGCCGACGACCAGACCGTCTGCGTCGACGATAAGCCATTTCTTCTCCACCTCGTGCGGCTTGACCGCCTTGGTGGTCTTCATGAGCGCCTTCATGGGGCTATGACCTCTTGTTTGAAACGAAGCGCGCCGCCCACGAATGGACGGCGCCCGATGTCGCGCTATTGTTGCAGAACCGCCGGCAAGTCAAGCAAGCGGCGGCTTTGCTGACGGGTATTATGATACCGTACGTGTTCAGGGCTCCAGTCGCAGCGTCACGATCGTCTCGGCGCGGCTGCTGCGTGCGCCGCTTGCGGTGGTGATGACGCGGGCGGAACGGCTCTCGATAACCAGCGCGGTCGTCGTATCGACGCGGCGCAGCGTGTCGAGCGTGATCGTGCCGGCGGCGGCACCAGGCATCGTCGTGCCACCAACCGTGACCGGCCCGGCGGCGTGGGTGGTGATGGATACCGCGTCGCCGTCGCGGCGCACGGTTTCGATGCCGGGCAAGGTTTGCCCAGCGGCGGTCGGCACACGCGACGGCAGTGCGACGGTGCGCGTGCCGTCCGGGCGCGCTACATCGACGGGACGGATCAGGTCCGCCACCGCTGAACCAAGCATCGCACGCCGCTGCGCAGGGTCGAAGGCTCGAAGCGGTGCCGCCATCGCGGCGGCGCGGGCGGGGCCGGTTACGGTCCGTGCTGCGGTTTCGACACTGGCCGCGAGGCGCTCGATCAGCGCGTCGGCATCGTCGACCGCCGTGATTGCGCCGGCGGGATCAAGATGCACCCGCACGACGCGACCGAAAAAGACACGATTGCCCGCCAGAAACGCTGAACCCGCCTGTGGCCCGGATTGATCGGCCGAGTCGATCGTCGTCTCCGCGACATAACCGGTCGCCTCGCGGCGGAACACGATGCGCCGGCTGGCGTGGAAATGCTGCGATCCGCCGTCGTCGGTCCTCGTCTCATTGGTGTCGCTTCGGTACGTCGCGCCTTCGATCGGATGGAAAGCAGGCGCGGCGACGGGCGCCGGGGTGAGCGCCAGCAAAATCGCGCCGATCACGCGCGGCGGCGCCCGCTCGCATGGATGCCCCACACCACGCTGACCACCAGCAGCGCACCGACCAGCTGGTGCAGCGCGGCGAGTGCGATGTTGACGCCCGACATCACCACCGCGATGCCGAGCAGGATCTGCAGCCCGAGCGCGATATGGATCGCGATCGACGCACGGCGATGTCCCATCGCCTTAGCACGCCGCGCCAGCACCGCCAGCACCGCCACCAGGACCCACGCCCACCAGCGATGAATGAAATGCACCAGCGAAGGATCATCGATCATCAGCGCACCGAGCGGTCGCGTGCCGAGCACTTCATGCGGGAAGATTCGCCCGTTCATCAGCGGCCACTCGTTCGTAACCAGCCCGGCGCGCAGCCCCGCCATCAGCGCGCCGTAGAAAAGCTGCACGGCCAGCACGACCGCCGCCAATGCGCCGAACCCGGTCAGCGCGGCCGGACGCGCATATGGGTTACGCGCGAGCGCCCGCAGATCGAGCGCGGTCCACACGAGCCCGGCAAGCGTGAACAGCGCCGTCATCAGATGCGCCGCCAACCACAAAGGTGCGACCTCGATCCGATCGGACAGGCCGGATCGTACCATCAGCCAGCCAAACGCGCCCTGCAAGCCGCCGAGCGCCAGCAACGCGACCAGCCGGAAACCGTACCCGCGCGGGATCTGCCTGCGCAGCGCGAACCACAGCAACGGCAGCGCGAACACCGTGCCGATCACACGCCCGAGCAGGCGATGCAGATACTCCCAGAAGAAGATGTGCTTGAACCCGGTCATGGTCATGCCATCGTGGATCGCGGTATATTGCGGAATGCGCCGGTAATGCGCGAACTCCACCTGCCACTGTGCATCCGTGAGAGGTGGCACGATGCCGCTGATTGGTTGCCATTGCGTGATGGACAGGCCGGACTCGGTAAGACGGGTTATGCCGCCGACCACCACGATTAGCACGATCATCGCCGCGACCAGATAAAGCCAGCGGATCATCGCCACGGGAACGGCCGTGCGGCCAGAGTGCGCCTGAAGCATGCCTGTGCCTAGCCCGATCACGGTGCCACGTCGATTGGACATTTTGACAGCACGTTGATCCATTGCACCCCGTTAAGCCAATGTTCGACACCGCAACGCGTTCTTGCGTGCGCGGTGAGCCAACACCAGCAACGGGACTTTTCCCGTCCAGTGGCGGGGCCGGTCTGGGGCGGCTTACGGTTTCAACTCGGTTCTTCCCCCCCCACAAAACTTGCGATGATATGTTGTAACTTCATGTGTTGCATGCCACATGCGCTGGGCAATGACCGCTCATGTTCATCATCCTGCAGTTCACTGGATCGAGTCGCGCTTCGACGGACTCGCGATCGGCCTGTCCGGGCTTTGTGTGATCCACTGCGTCGCCAGTTCGGTTCTGGTCGCGCTCGCCGCGTCGGCGGGCGGATTGCTGCTCAACCCGTTGTTTCACGAAGTCGGCCTGTCGATCGCGATTCTGCTCGGCGTGATCGCACTTGGTCGCGGTGCGGTTTCGCACGGGTATATGATGCCGGCCGCCGTTGGCTCGTTGGGACTCGGCATGATGGCGGGCGCGATGTCACTGCCGCACGACAGCGGTGGCGGGGAGACGGTGTGGACGCTGATCGGCGTCGCCATCCTCGCGCTTGGCCACGATCTTAATCGCCGCGCGGCGAACTGAACGTCCTGCTACCGGATGCGCGGCGGGGTCGCGCGGGGCGAACGACGAGCTGTACGGGCAAGCTGCGCCATCTCCTAACGCCTCGACGCTGTTAAGCCGATCGACAAGGTCGTATCAGCCCCATAATAAGGCGCGCTGCGTCCGCGGTGTTGCAGGTCGCGGGTCCTTTCCACATCATCACGCGCGATTTCGGAGATACGGACGCATGAGCATCAAACCGGTACGCAAGGCAATTTTCCCGGTGGCGGGGCTGGGTACGCGGTTCCTGCCGGCGACCAAGGCGATGCCGAAAGAAATGCTGACTGTCCTCGACAAGCCGCTCATCCAATATGCGGTCGAGGAAGCGCTGGAAGCGGGGATCGAGCAGATCATCTTCGTCACCAGCCGCAACAAGACCTCGTTGGAAGACCATTTCGACGTGTCATACGAGCTCGAGGATACGATGCGCGGCCGCAGCAAGTCGCTCGCCGCGATTGAGAACATTCGCATGAAGCCGGGTTCACCGGTCTATATCCGCCAAGCAGGAGCCGCTGGGGCTCGGCCATGCGGTCTGGTGCGCGCGCGAGATCGTCGGCGACGAGCCGTTCGCGGTGCTTCTTCCCGACGAACTGATGGTCGGAACGCCTGGCTTCATGAAGCAGATGGTCGAAGCCTATGCGCGGGTCGGCGGCAATGTCGTCGGCGCGCTGGAGGTTGCTCCTGCCGAAACGCATAAATACGGCATCATCTCTCCGGGCAAGACCGACGGCCGGCTGACCGAAGTGACCGCGCTGGTGGAAAAGCCCGCGCAAGGGTCGGCGCCGTCGAACCTGATGATCCCGGGGCGCTATATTCTTCAGCCGGAGGTGATGCGCATTCTGGAAAAGCAGGAAAAGGGGGCTGGCGGTGAGATCCAGCTGACCGACGCGATGCTGCAACTGATCGGCCAGCAACCGTTCCACGGTTTCACGTTCGAGGGGCAGCGCTACGATTGCGGCGACAAGGCGGGCTTCATTCAGGCCAACCTCGCGCTGGCGTTGGTACATGAGGAGATCGGCCCGGTTGTGCGCGAATTCGCCACGGAGCTGTTGCGGCAGTCTTAAACGCTAGTCCTGGAGCCGGAGTGGCCCGGCGCCGGCTGCACGGCCCGCCGGGTCAGGCGACGCGACGGCGCGACGTATCCCCAGGTGCCTTGGACGATTCGAACAGCCATCGCCGGGTGCGATCGATGCCAAGGACGGTCAGCCGGTCGCTATACACCGCGCCGGTATCGATGCCGATCCGGTTGGCGCGGATCTCCGGCTCTTCAGACACGGTGTGGCCGTGGACGATGATGCGGCCATGATCGGCGTTGCTTTCAAGGAAGGGGCTGCGAATCCAGCGCAGGTCTTCTTCCTTCTGGTCGGCAAGCGCTACGCCGGGGCGGATGCCGGCATGAACGAAAGCATAGTCACCGCGAAACACCATCACATCGCAGTCGTTGAACAACGCAAAATGCGCATGTGGCACCAACACGCGCAGCCGCTCTGCCAATGCTTGGTTCGATAGCGTGTCGTATTCCTCTCGTGTGATGCCGTAGCTGAGCACCGTCTCGCGACCGCCCATTTTTAGGAACATCGGCAGCAGGCTGAACTCGCCACGCAAAATCCGCAGAAAGATTTCTTCATGGTTGCCGAGCAGCACGCTTACGGGTCGCCCGCTTGCCCGCAACTGCACCACCCGCTCGACCACATCGGCGGAATCCGGGCCACGATCGATCAGGTCGCCCAGAAAAATGATCTCGGAAGGCACGCCGTCGCTCTGCGCTTCCTGCTCTTCGATCTGGCGCAAGACATCGTCGAGCAAATCGCGCCGGCCATGAATATCGCCAATCGCGTACAGGCGGGAGCCGTACCACGCCGCAACCGGCCGTCGCTCGGGTTGCCGCTCGCGGGGTCGGTTAAAAATACGGCGTAACATCGATTCTCGAACACCCACCTTGTCGTTTTGGTTCACGCGCCGCCCGAAGTCACAACGCGCTATCGCCAATCGGCAGCAGTCTCAATCGCCGTCTTCCGCCAGGCTCGCCGCTTGCCGCAGAACGGCGAAGTTCCTATCTGCGGGCGATGGCGATGCACCACCACCATCAGGAGCCGCGGGGCGACGCCCTCGCGCGCGCTGCCCAACAGACCTTGGAGCGGTCGGGCGAGCAGTGGACGACGATGCGCGCGCACATCTTCGCCGCGCTCGCCGCTTTCGACAAGCCGGCGTCCGCCTATGACATCGCCGAGGCGGTTTCGAAGGCGGAAGGTCGGCGTGTGGCCGCCAACAGCGTTTACCGGATCCTCGATGTGTTTGTAGCCGCCAACCTCGCGCGCCGGGTGGAAAGCTCCAACGCCTATATCGCCAACGCGCACCCCGATTGTCTGCACGACTGTATCTTCCTGGTGTGCGATACGTGCGGCCAGACCACGCACCTTGACGACGATCTCATCACCAACGGCGTGCGTTCGGCAGCGGAGAAGGCCGGTTTTTCGCCGGTCCGCCCGGTTATCGAGGTGCGCGGCAAGTGCGCGGACTGCGAGGCGGCCGCCTGACCGACCCGTCGTCAGGCGTGATCGGCACCGCTCAGAGCGTCTTGCCCATCCGTATCCCGGGAACTGCCACGCCGCTCGCGTTCATCCTGTCGACTCGCGCGATCGTGTCGTAGCCACAGGCGCGATACAGCGGCTCGCCCGCCAGAGTCGCCATCATTTCGGCACGGGTAAACCCGGCGACTCGCGCGGCATCCTCGCAGATGACGAGGATCATCCTGCCGACGCCCCGCCGCGTAAAATCCGGGTCCGTGTACATCGCCCGGATCCGCGCCGCATCCCGCGTGGGGTCGAGTGTCGACCCATCACGCAGCGAAACGCTGTGGTTGCCGCCATAGAGCGTCGCCCGGAAACTCCAGCCGCCGCAGCCGGCGAGTCGCGAGCCATCCTCCACCACGAAGTAAGTGCCGTCCTCGATCAGTTGCGTATCGAGGCCCATGCTCAGCCGGCTCGCCGCCACCTGTTCCGGGGTGAGAAACCCCGCTTGCAGCGCGCCGATCGCCCGTTCCATCAGCGCGGCGATGGCGGGGATGTCTTGGGTTACGGCGAGGCGATGGGTGAAGTCTGCCATGCGGACGTTGTGGTTTTGCAACGCACGCCGCGTCAAGGCGCATGGCATGTGCTCGCAATCAATCGACAGTCGCGTGCGGCTTCGCTAAGCACGCGCGATGGTTGACGCTTCCACCACCCCGCTTCTCGACACCGTCGATACGCCTGCCGATCTCCGCAGACTTGCGCCCGCAGACCTCCGCCAGCTCGCCGACGAGCTTCGGCAGGAGACGATCTCCGCCGTCGGCGTGACGGGCGGTCACCTCGGCTCCGGGCTCGGCGTGGTCGAGCTGACCGTCGCGATTCACTATGTGTTCGACACCCCCCGTGACCGGCTGGTCTGGGATGTCGGGCATCAATGCTACCCGCACAAGATCCTCACTGGCCGACGTGACCGTATCCGCACGCTGCGCATGGGCGGCGGCCTGTCCGGGTTCACCAAGCGTAGCGAGAGCGAGTACGATCCGTTCGGCGCGGCGCACTCGTCCACCTCGATCTCGGCCAGCCTGGGCTTTGCGATCGCCAACAAGATCGCGGACCAGCCGGGCAAGGCGATCGCGGTGATCGGTGACGGCGCGATGTCCGCCGGCATGGCGTATGAGGCGATGAACAACGCCGAGGCCGCCGGCAACCGCCTCGTCGTGATCCTCAACGACAACGATATGTCGATCGCACCGCCGGTTGGCGGCCTGTCCGGCTATCTCGCCCGGCTGGCGTCGAGCAAGGAATTCCTGGGCTTACGCGATCTCGCCAAGCGCGTCGCCAAACGGCTGCCGCGTCCGCTCGCCACCAGCCTCAAGAAGACCGACGAGTTCGCGCGCGGCATGGCGATGGGCGGCACGCTGTTCGAGGAACTCGGTTTCTATTACGTCGGTCCGGTCGACGGGCATAACCTCGACCAGCTCATCCCCGTGCTCGAGAACGTGCGCGATGCGGTCGATGGCCCGATCCTCGTCCATGTCGTGACGCAGAAGGGCAAGGGCTATGCCCCGGCCGAGGCGGCAGCCGACAAATATCACGGCGTGCAGCGCTTCGACGTCATCACCGGCACACAGGCCAAGGCACCCCCCGGCCCGCCGCAATACCAGAACGTGTTCGGTCAGGCGTTGGTCGATGCCGCCAAGACCGACAGCCGCGTGGTGGCGATCACCGCCGCGATGCCGTCGGGTACTGGGCTCGATGCGTTCGCCAAAAATTACCCGGATCGGTTTTTCGACGTCGGCATCGCTGAACAGCACGCGGTCACCTTCGCCGCCGGGCTCGCCGCGCAGGGGATGCGGCCGTTCTGCGCGATCTATTCGACGTTCCTGCAACGCGCCTACGATCAGGTTGTTCACGACGTGGCGATTCAGAATCTGCCGGTGCGCTTCGCGATTGACCGGGCGGGGCTGGTCGGCGCGGACGGCGCGACCCATGCCGGCAGCTTCGACGTGACCTATCTCGCCTCGCTGCCGAACTTCGTGGTGATGGCGCCGTCGGACGAGGCGGAGCTGGTCCACATGGTCCACACCGCCGTCGCGCATGACAGCGGCCCGATCGCGGTGCGCTATCCGCGCGGCAACGGCGTCGGCGTCGCGCTGCCCGCCACGCCCGAACTGCTGGAGATCGGCAAGGGCCGCATCGTGCGCCAGGGCCAGAAGGTCGCGATTCTGTCGCTCGGCACCCGGCTGGGCGAGGCGCAGAAGGCGGCCGAGGCGCTGGAAGCGCGCGGGCTTTCCACCACGATCGCCGATCTGCGCTTCGCCAAGCCGCTCGACGAGGGGATGATCCGCAAGCTGCTGTCGACGCACGAAGTCGCCGTGACGATCGAGGAAGGCTCGATCGGCGGGCTTGGTGCGCACGTGCTGACCTTCGCGTCGGACGAGGGGCTGATCGATGCCGGCCTCAAGCTGCGCACGCTGCGCCTGCCCGACACCTTCCAGGATCAGGACAAGCCCGAGGTGCAGTATGCCGAGGCGGGTCTCGATGCCGAGGCGATCGTCGATACAGTGCTGAAGGCGCTGCGTTACAATTCGGACGGCGTGGTCGAACATGCGCGCGCCTGATCGGGAGTTGCCACGATGAAAACCCGCGCCGCCGTCGCGTTCGAGGCCAAGCGGCCGCTCGAGATCGTCGAGCTTGATCTGGAAGGCCCCAAAGCGGGCGAGGTGCTGGTCGAAATCATGGCGACCGGTATCTGCCATACCGACGCCTATACTCTCGACGGGCTCGACAGCGAGGGGCTGTTCCCGAGCGTCCTCGGGCATGAGGGGGCGGGCATCGTGCGCGAGGTCGGCGCGGGCGTCATGTCGGTGCGCCCAGGCGATCATGTCATCCCGCTCTACACGCCGGAGTGCCGCCAGTGTAAATCCTGCCTCAGCGGCAAGACCAACCTGTGCACCGCGATCCGCGCCACGCAGGGGAAAGGGCTGATGCCGGACGGCACCACCCGGTTCAGCTACAAGGGCCAGCCGATCTTCCACTACATGGGCTGTTCGACCTTCTCGAACTTCACCGTGCTGCCCGAAATCGCCGTCGCGAAGATCCGCGAAGACGCGCCGTTCAAGACCTCCTGCTACATCGGCTGTGGCGTCACCACCGGCGTCGGCGCGGTGGTCAACACCGCCAACGTACAGGTCGGTGAGAACATCGTCGTCTTCGGATTGGGCGGCATCGGCCTCAACGTGCTGCAAGGTGCGCGGCTGGCCGGCGCGAACAAGATCATCGGCGTCGACATCAACCCGGACCGCGAGGAATGGGGCCGCCGCTTCGGCATGACCGACTTCATCGACGGGCGCGGCAAGGATCGCGCCACCGTCATCGCGGAGATCCTCGCGCTCACCGATGGCGGCGCGGACTATACGTTCGATTGCACCGGCAACACCGAGGTGATGCGCACCGCGCTTGAGGCGTGCCACCGCGGCTGGGGCACCTCGATCATCATCGGCGTGGCGGAGGCGGGCAAGGAAATCAGCACCCGCCCGTTCCAGCTCGTCACCGGGCGCAACTGGCGCGGCACCGCGTTCGGCGGGGCGAAGGGCCGCACCGATGTGCCCAAAATTGTCGACTGGTACATGAACGGCAAGATCGAGATCGACCCGATGATCACCCACGTCCTGTCGTTGGACGAGATCAACAAGGGGTTCGATCTGATGCACGCGGGCGAAAGCATCCGCTCGGTCGTGCTGTTCTAATCGCCTGACCGGAGAAGCCCGCATGTTCAGTCACGTCGTCGTCGGCAGCAACGATCTTGCCCGCTCCAAGGTGTTCTATGACGCGGTGCTCGCCGTAGTGGGCGCGGCACCCGGTGAGTATGACGCGAAGGGGCGGATTGTCTACTCGCATGGCGGCGGTCGCCTGCTCGTCACCACGCCGGTCGACGGAGAGCCCGCAGCGCCCGGCAACGGTCACACGCTGGGTTTCGCGATGGAATCGCCGGAACAGGCGCGCGCCTGGCATGCGGCAGGCGTGGCCAATGGCGGTACGTCGGCCGAGGACCCGCCCGGCGTGCGCTACATGCCGATCGGTAACATGTACCTCGCCTATCTGCGTGATCCGGACGGCAACAAGCTGTGCGGTCGCCACCGGATGCCGGCGTGATCGAAACCGTCAGCACGGTGCGCGCGCACGGTGGCACGCAGGGCGTGTACCGTCACGCATCGACCGCGACGGATACGCCGATGACCTTCTCCGTGTTCGTGCCCGACCATGTACCGAGCACGACGCTGCCGGTGGTGTGGTATCTGTCTGGCCTGACCTGCACGCACGCCAACGTCACCGAGAAGGGTGAATACCGGCAGGCTTGCGCGGAACTGGGCCTGATCTTCGTCGCGCCCGACACCTCCCCACGCGGCGAAGGCGTGGCGGACGTACCCGAATACAGCTTCGGGCAGGGTGCGGGCTTCTACCTCGACGCGACGCAAGCGCCGTGGTCCACGCACTTCCACATGCGCTCGTACATCGAGGACGAACTGCCCACGCTGATCGCGGCGGAGTTCCCGGCCGATATGACGCGTCAGGGCATCACCGGCCACTCGATGGGAGGCCACGGCGCGCTCACCATCGCGCTTCGTAACCCGGATCGCTTCCGCAGCGTGTCCGCCTTCGCGCCGATCGCCGCGCCGGGGCAGGTCGACTGGGGGCGGAAGGCGTTCAGCGGGTATCTGGGTGACGATCCTGCGACATGGCGGGTCCACGACGCGGTCGCGCTGATCGAGGATGGCGCGCGGCTGCCCGAACTGCTGGTCGATCAGGGCGACGCCGACCCGTTTCTCGCCGAGCATCTCCGCCCGGAATTGCTGGCGGCGGCGTGCGAAGAGGCCGGCATCGCGCTGACGCTCCGGATGCAGCCGGGGTACGACCACAGCTATTACTTCATCTCGACCTTCATGGCCGATCACCTGCGCTGGCACGCGGCGCGGCTGGGTTGAAGTCCGGACACTCCGTGTCGTCGGGCACGTGAGAACGTGCCCGGAGGCGCGTCACCCCAGCACAACCTCCGGCAGGATCGCATCGAGCAGCAGCATTCCCGCTTCGCTTACGGTCAGATGGTTGCCATCGCGCGATAGCAGCCCCTGCGCCGCCAGCCGCGCCACCTTGTCCTCGTCGATCACCGCCGCCACCGGCACGCCGCCAAGCCGCGCCACCCGCGCCAGATCGATCCCCTCGCGCAGGCGCAGCCCCATCAGCAGCGCCTCCTTGACGCGCTCGCCAGGCACCAGTGGCTCCTCGATCTGCGCACCGTGGCCATTGCGCGCCACCGCCGCCATCCAGTTCTCCGGCTTTTTATGCCGTGCGGTCGCCAGCCCCTCGCGTCGGCCGTGCGCGCCGGGGCCGATCCCGGCGTAATCCTGATACCGCCAATAGACGAGGTTGTGGCGGCTCTCCGCCCCCGGCCGCGCATGGTTGGAGATCTCGTAAGCCGGCAGCCCGGCGGCGGCCGTCATCGCGCGGGTGGCCTCGAACAGGTCGGCCGCTGAATCGCCATCGGGAATGACGATCCGCCCCGCCGCCGCCTCGGTCGCGAAGCGCGTGCCGGGTTCGATGGTGAGCTGGTACAGCGACAGATGCTCGGTGCCGAAATCAAGTGCGCGGGCCAGTTCCGCCTCCCACGCGGCGATGCTCTGGCCAGGCCGCGCGTAGATCAGGTCGAAGCTCACGCGCGCGAAGTTGGCCTGCGCTGTCGCCAGCGCGGCCAGCCCCTCGTCGACACCGTGCGCGCGCCCGAGGAAGTGCAGGGCGGCGTCGTCCAGCGCCTGCAACCCAAGCGACACGCGGTTCACCCCCGCCGCCGCCAGATCGGCGAACCGCGCCGCCTCCACCGAAGACGGGTTCGCCTCCAGCGTGATCTCGATGTCGGGCGTGAACCCCCAGGTAGCTTCCGCCGCGCCGAGGATCGCCGCCACTGTCGCAGGCGGCATCAGCGAGGGCGTACCGCCACCGAAGAAGATCGACCCGAGCCGCCGCCCCGGCAACAGCCGCGCCTCGTATGCCAAGTCGGCGAGCAGTGCGTCCCGCCACGCATCCTGATCGACGCTTTCGCGGACATGGCTGTTGAAGTCGCAATACGGGCATTTCGACACGCAGAACGGCCAATGGACGTAAAGCGCGAGGGGTGGGGTTTCGCTTGGGGGCATGCCGCGCCATCTATGCCTGCGCAAAGGATGTGGGAAGATGCGGAAGATAGTGTTGTTGGCGCTGGCGCCGCTCCTCGCGGTGGCCGGGTGTTCGCCGCCCGGCCCGGCGCGGATCGTCGAGCCGCGTTTGAAGGAGCAGCCGGCGCGCGGGCTCAGCTTGTTACGGCAGGCAATGCTCGACGGGCATAACCGCGCGCGCGCTGCCGTCGGCGTCGCGCCTTTGGTGTGGGATGATACGCTGGCCGCGCACGCGCTGACCTATGCGCGGACGCTCGCCGCCGCGCACCGCTTCGAACATGCCGTGCAGCCGATGGGGCCTGGCCGGGAGGGTGAGAATTTGTGGACCGGCACGCGCGGTGCCTACCGCTATGACGAGATGGTCGGCGGTTTCGTCGATGAAAAGCGCTATTTTCGCGATGCGGTAACGCCGGACTTCAGCACCACCGGCCGGTGGGAAGACGTCGCGCATTACACCCAGATCATATGGCGCGGCACAACGCGTTTTGGCTGTGCGCTCGCCAGCAACGAACGCGACGATTATCTCGTTTGCCGCTACACACCGCCGGGCAACGTCGTAGGACAGGTCGCTTATTAGTTTCCTGCGGAGAAGAGTCGTTGCTCTTGGCGGTCAGGTCGCTACCGTCTCGCGCATGTACCCTTCATGCCGAGGTGACGATGCTGAACCGCCGCTCCCTGCTTGCAACCGCAACGGCCGTCGGGCTTGCTGCGCCTCTGGGACGGGAGGCGCTCGCCGCCGCGATGGCGCCGGTGCCGATGCCCGCACCAAGCCTCTACGACAAGGACGAGGACGCGTACTGGGCGAGTTTGCGCAAGCAGTTCCTGATGCCGGCCGATCTCGTCAATCTCAACAACGGCACGGTCGGCTCGTCGCCGCGCCCGGTGCTGAAGGCGGTGTTCGACAGCTACGAGCAGACCGAGCAGATGATGCAGGTCGGCGCGGAGGAGTATCCGATCTGGGGTTACGGCCCATGGCCGGAGTTCCGCAAACCCTTCGCCGATCTCGTCGGTGCGCACGTCGACCAGATCGCGATGGTGCGCAACTGCACCGAGGCGAACAGCTTCATCGGCAACGGCTTCGACATGACGGCAGGCGACGAAGTGCTAATGTCGGACGAGGAACACGGCAGCGGCATCGCGCCGTGGGAGTTGCGTGCCAAACGCTACGGCATCGTCATCAAGACCTTCGCGATGCCCAAGCCGCCGAAATCCCCCGACGAGATCCTGAACCGCATCAACGATGCGATCACGCCGCGCACGAAGATCATCTTCGTCAGCCACATCAGCACCAACACGGGCGTCATCCTGCCCGCCAAGCAGATTTCGGCTTTAGCGCGCTCGAAAGGCATCGTCTCGGCGTTTGATGGCGCGCACGCGGCGGGGATGGGCAAGCTCGACCTCAACGACATCGGCTGCGATCTTTACGCCGGATCGATGCACAAATGGCTGTTTTCCCCGAAAGGGACCGGTTTCCTGTATGTCCGCGACGATAGCGTCGGCGATCGGCTCTGGCCGACGACGGTGACGCACAGCTGGGACGATCCGACTCTGAAGGCCGGTCGTTACCAGCAGTTCGGATCATCCAATATCCCGACGATGATGGGGCTGAACGCGGCGGTGGCGATGGCGCAGGAGATCGGCATCGACCGGATCGAGCGGCGCCACCGCCAGCTTGCCGATTACCTCCATGCCGAGATGATGAAGCGCGGCGCGACGAGCTGGACTTCGCCCGATCCGGCGATGCGCTGCGCGATCATCACCGTCAACGTGCCGCCGGTACATCGTATGGAGCTGGAGACATGGCTCTGGCAGAATCACAAGATCCGGGTGCGCGGTGGCGAGCCGAGCAAGCTCAGGCTATCCACGCCCTATTACCTGTCCAAAGCGGACCTGGACCGGTTCCTCGACGCGTTCGATGCGTTCCGCAGGATGAAGGGGCTGGCCTGACCCAGTGCTTGGACTATGCCGGTGTCGCGCGCCGAACCTCTTTTTCACTCACGACAGCGTGCTCTAGCCGCCTGACTTCGTTGCAAACCCTCGGCAGAGACAACCGCCAACGGCCGACTGTCAGGCCGCCAGTTCCAACGTCTTCCGCGTTCCGCCTGCTCCGCTCTCGGTGCGCAATTTTCCGCCTGCCTGCCGCGCAAACGCGTCGATCAGTCGCGTACCGAGACCGCCGCGTGGCGCGGTGGCGGCGGGGAGGCCGACGCCATCGTCGGCGACGACGAGCGTCCAGCCATCGGCGTGCGCCCGCAGCATCACCTCGATCTGGCCGGTATCACGGCCGGTGAAGGCGTGCTTGGCCGCATTGGTGACGAGTTCGTTGACGACGAGGCCGATCGAAACCGCCCGATCGCGTGGCATCTGCGTGCTGTCGATGTCGCACACCAACGTCACCTTGCCGCTGAGGAACAGCGCCTCGGACAGCGCACCGCACAGTTGGTGCAGATACTCGCTCATCTCGACCGCGCCGACGTGGTCGCTGCCGCGATACAGATGGCGGTGTGCCTGCGCGATGCTTTCCACCCGCATGCGTGCGGTGTCCAGCGCGGCGGCGGTCGCCGAGTGTTCCGCCCGGCGCGCCTGCATGTCGAGCAGCCCCGCGACGATCGCGAAATTGTTCTTCATGCGGTGGTCGAACTCGGCGAGGAACAGGTCGCGGTCGGCGATTTCGCGGTCGCGCTCGGTCGCTGCCATGCGCACCGCCTGCCGGAATGTCTCGGCAATGGCGATGGTGAGGCCGGCGGCAACCGCGATCACCAGCGTACGGGTGACGCCGTACGGATCGTCGAGCGATGCAGGTGCCCGCGCGGCGACCCCGAACACAACGGTATGCCATGCGTAAAACATCGACAGTGCCGCCGTCAGCACGCCGGCCGGCCAGTGCGCGAACAGCGTCGCCAGGATCAGCGCCGGGAACACCAGCGCAAACGGCCCGATGCCTGGGACGACCAGATCGAGCACCAACCGAATTGCGATCGCGCCCAGCCCGCACAGCAGGCCTACGCCGATCTGCGTCGCCCAGCGCGGTATGCCCGGCGCAAGCCGGTCCGGTAGATCGATTTCCCCCACGCGCGCCATGACCGGCATTTCAAAGCGGCACCGGGCCGAGTCAAGCAGGCTTCGCGCCAATCTGATCCGAGTTAAGTTTTATCCTACGGTCTTGCCGTGTTGTCCCGCCAGATCGACGATATAATGCCACGCCACCCGTCCCGACCGGCTGCCACGCCGTGTCGCCCAGCCGACCGCGTCGGTTGCATCGAACGGCAAGTCGAGCACCTGCGCATAGCCCGCGACGATGCCGAGATAGGTGTCCTGATCGATCACGTGGAAACCGAGGCTCAGCCCGAAGCGATCGGCGAGCGCCAGATTGTCGTCGACAACGTCGCGCGGGTTGATCGCGTCGACCTGCTCCTCAAGGTTTCGCGGCACGAGGTGGCGGCGGTTGGAGGTGACGAACAGGCGCGCATTGGCGGGTCGCGCCTCCGCGCCGCCGTCCAGCATCGATCGCAAGGCGCGCGCATCGCTCGCCGCATCGAAGCCGAGATCGTCGATGAAGATCGCGAACGCGCGGGGGGCGGTGGCGATCTGCGCGAACAGGTCGGGGAGCGTGTCCAGCCCGGTGCCGATCACTTCGACTAAAGCCAGCGCCGCGCCGCCCGCCTGCACCGCGGCAGTACAACTCTTGACCAGCGCCGATTTGCCGGTGCCGCGCGCCCCCCACAGCAGTACGTCATGCGCCGCCGCACCGCCGGCCAGGCGGGTGAGGTTGTCGAGCAGCGCCTGTTTCTGCGCGGCAAGGCCGAAGATACGACCGAGCGGCACCGGCGCGAACGCGCGCGCGGCGCTGAGCGTATCGCCGCGCCACACATAGGCCGGATGCGCGAGCGGATCGGCCGGGGCCGCGCGCGGCGGCGCAAGGCGTTCGAGGGCGGCGGCGATCCGTTCGATCGGGTCGGTCATGTGTCTGGTCCCGCAGTGTCGTTGCCGCCGCGCTTTGAAAGAAGACGCGGGTTCGGGCAAGCGGATCAGGCAATCGGTGGCGGCCGCTTGCATTCTGTGGCTTCAGGGTACGCCCGAGCAAAAGTAAGCCGGTTCAGACTTTCAGCGCCTTCAACGCCGCCGTCGCGGCCGTGCGATCGCTGAAAGCGGGATCGGCAAGCGCTGCGCGGATTTGCGCCGCCGCCTCGCCATCCCGGTGCAGGTCGCCGAGCGCTTGCCCGAGATGCCAGTGCAGCGTCGCATCGGCCGGTGCGATCGCCACCGCCTTCTGGAACAACTGCACGGCAAGATCGGTCTTGCCAAGTTGGTACAGCGCCCAGCCATAGGCATCCGTGACGGCCGGGTTCATCGACGCGAGGCGGTAGGCGGCCTTGGCATAGCTGCGGCCCGTGTCGGCATCACCATCGCCGGTATAGGCATAGGCGAGTTCCGCCAGCAGCGCCGCGTCACGATCCCCGAGTTGCTGTCGCAAACCCTCCAGCGTGTCGATCGCCGCGTCGTACTGGGCGGCGGCGATCTGCCAGTGCGCGGCGATGCGCTGCCCAGCGATGCTCTGCGGGTTCTGCGACAGGAACTTGCTGAGCGCATCGAGCGCGGCCGGTCGCTGTCCGGCACGGTCGAGCGCATCCACCATGCGCAGCATCGTCGGTTCGTCGAACCGGATGTCGGCAGCATGCCGGTACGCGGCCGCAGCATCGCCGTAGCGTGCGTTCGCCGCCAGTGTATCGCCCAGCGCGAGCCATCCCGAGGGCGCGCCCGGCATGATCTGCGTGATCGCCTGCGCCTGCGCGAGCGCGCCGCTCTGATTGCCCGCTTCGAGCAGACCGCGCACCGCCCCCAGCCGCGCGACCGGCTCTAGCGGATGATCGCTGGCGAGCGAGGTGAGCAGCCCCGGGCTTTCGTCGGTCCCGAACGGCGCCGCACCCGGCCGCGCCGGCCAGAACGACCGGTTGAGATACGGCGCCGCCCAGTTGCGCTCGCCCGATTGCTCGAACGCGCGCGCCACCAGCGTCAGCGTGTAGCTGTCGGCGTCGCTGCGGAGTGCCGCCGGCCGCAGTGCCGCCAGCGCACCGCGCGCGTCGCCCGCCCGCAGTGTAGCAAGGCCGAGCAGCCGCTTGGCGGTGAGGTTCATTGGCTGTTGCGCGGCAAGTGCGCTCCACTGCTCGATCGCCTGCTGGTATGCGCCGGCCTGATAGGCGAGCAACCCGCCAAGCAGCCGCACGCCCGGCGTCCCCCCGAGTGTACCAGCGGCGCGCGACAACAACGTGCGCGCAAGGTCGTAATTGCCCGATCGCGCGGCCAGCACCGCTTGCAGATAATACGCCTGCGCATCGTTCGGCCGCGCATCGAGCGCCTTGCGGGTCGCCTCCAGCATGTCCTGATTGCGGCCGGCGTCGCCGAGGGTCGCGGCGTAGTCGATCAGCGCGTCATAGTAATAGGCGTCCTTCGTCAATGCAGCCTCGAACCACGGCAGCGCCGCGACAAGCCCGTATTGCGCACGGATCAGTTCGCCGCGCAGCGTCAGCGCGGCGAGGTTGTTGGGGCTGGCCGCGACCGCGCGTGCGGCGGAATCGATCGCACCCGCGACGTTGCCGGAGTCCAGCCGGATGCGCCCCAGGTCGGCGAAGGCCGCGCCGTCCTGCGGATTGGCGGCGATAACCTTTAGCAACATCGCCTCGGCGCCGGGCACATCACCTTTGGCGGCGAGCGCGCGCGCGGCAATCCGCATCGCATAGCCGGCGAAGCGCGGCTGCGCCTTTGCGGCTTCGGCAAGTGCGCGGTCAGGATCGCCCTCGATCAACGCGGCGTGCGCGTAAAGCTGGTGCGCGCGTGCCGTATCGAAGCCGTCGTCGCGCGCGCGGTCGAGTTCGCCTTCCGCCGAGATGCCGTCGCCGATCGCAAGATAGGCGCGCGCGAGCACAGCATGGGCAAGGCCCCAGTTCGGATCGGCCTTGATGGCAAGCTGCGCGTGCAACCGCGCGGCGCTGTAATTGCCGGTGTCGAGCAGTTGGAGGCTCTGTGCAAGTTCACTGCGCGCACCCCCCGCATCGGCGCGGGCTGGGGTCAGCGCGGTAACGGCGAACAACCCCGCCGCGGCGACCGCCCCCAGCGCGCCACCCGTGACCAGCGCCTTGCGGGCGAAACGAACGCGTTTGCGGGGCTTAGGCATGGAGGTCATAGCTCTTCAGGAGGTCGTAGAGCGTCGGCCGGCTTACGCCGAGCAACTTGGCGGTGTTCGAGATATTGCCGTCCGCGCGCGCCAGCGCCTGCCGGATCGTCTTGCGGTCGGCGCTTTCGCGTGCGGCGCGCAGGTTGAGCGGCACTTCCTCCGACCCTTCCGCAAGGTCGAGATCGACAGCGGTGACCAGCTTGCCCTCGGCCATGATGACCGCGCGCTTCATGCGGTTCTCCAGTTCGCGCACGTTGCCGGGCCAGCTCCATGCATCGATCGCGGCGCGCGCATCGGGCGACAGGCCGGTGACAGAGGAATGCATGGTTTTCGAGTACTTCTTGAGGAAATGGCTGGCGAGCAGGCTGGCGTCACCGCTGCGCTCGGCCAGAGAAGGGATGCGCACGACGATTTCGGCGAGGCGGTAGTACAGATCCTCCCGGAACGATCCCGCCGCCACCATCGCGTCGATATCCTGATGCGTCGCGCAGACGATGCGCGTGTCGACCGGAATCGCCTTGCGCCCGCCGATCCGCTCGATCACGCGCTCTTGCAGGAACCGCAGCAGCTTGACCTGGAGCGGCAGTGGCACATCGCCGATCTCGTCGAGGAACAGCGTGCCGCCGCTGGCCTGTTCGATCTTGCCCTCGGTGGTTTTTACCGCCCCGGTGAACGCGCCCTTTTCATGGCCGAACAATTCGCTTTCCAGCAGCGTCTCGGGGATTGCCGCGCAGTTGATCGCCACGAACGCACCTTTGCCGCGGTGGCTGGTGTCGTGCAGTCCGCGCGCGAGCAGTTCCTTGCCGGTCCCGCTCGCGCCGAGCAGCATCACCGACACGTCCGCGCCGGCGACGCGTTCTATCGTGCGCGTCACCTTGAGCATCTCGGGTGCTGCGGTAATCATCCCGCCGAGCGCGGTGCCGCTGTCACGTTCGGCGAGGCGGCGGTTTTCTGTCTCCAGCGCGTGGACATGGAAGGCGCGCGCGACGATCAGGCCGAGGGCGTCGATGTCGATCGGCTTCTGGTAGAAATCCCACGCACCGTCCGCGATCGCCTGCCGCGCGCTCTCGCGCGCGCCGTGGCCCGAGGCGACGATCACCTTGGTATCGGGCTTCAGCGCAAGGATTTCGGCGAGCGTGGCGAAACCTTCGGTCACGCCGTCGGGATCGGGCGGCAAGCCGAGGTCAAGCGTCACGACCGCCGGCTCATTCGCGCGCACGGCGTCGATCGCACTTGCGCGGTCGTGTGCGACGATCACGTCATAGTCCTCATACGCCCAGCGCAACTGGCGTTGCAGGCCGAGATCGTCCTCGATGATGAGCAGTTTGGGCAGCGCTTTGGGCTTGTCGGTCATGCGGCCTGTTCCACGGGGAGGGTGGGCGCGGGGGGAAGCATTACGACGAAGCGTGTGCCCTGGCCCTCGCGGCTGGTGACGGTGACGGTGCCACCCATCGCCTCGGCAAGCTGGCGGGCCTCGAACGCGCCGATGCCGAAGCCGCCGGGCTTCGATGATACGAACGGCTTGAACAACTGGTCGCGCACGAATGCGGGCGACATGCCGCAGCCGGCGTCGGCAACGATGATGGCGGGCCGCTCGCCGGCAGTAACGGTGACGTCGATCGGCTGGTCCTTGCCGCTCGCCTCCACAGCGTTCTGGATCAGGTGCGCGAGCAACGTCTCGAGCCGGGCGGGATCGGCGAGCGCGAAGGCACGGTGTTCACCCGAAAGGTTGATGCGATGCTGACGGCGGCGCTGGCGCACGATGCGTCGGGCTATGTCCGCCAGATCGACCGCGTGCGGCTCCTCGACACGTCCGGTATGGTGCTGTGACAGTCGCGCGAGCAGATCGTTCATGCGACCGGCCGAGTCCTTCAGGGTCGCGATCATGTCGGCGCGAAATGCCGGATTCTCGGCGTGGCGCTCGGCGTTGCGCGCGGTCAGGCTCAACTGACTGACCAGGTTCTTGATGTCGTGCATGATGAATGCGAAGCGGCGGTTGAACTCGTCGAACCGTTCCGCCTCCGCCAATGCCTCCTGCGCGCGCGCTTCGGCGAGATAGCTCGCCACCTGCCGGCCAGCGATGCGCAGCAGGTCGAAATCCTCCCAGTCGAGCGCGCGATCGACCGGCGGCCGTGCCAGCAGGATCGCGCCCTGCAAGCGGCCGAGGTGGACGAGCGGCACCAGCGCCCATGCATCACTGGCAAGCATCCACTGCGGCACGCTCGTCAGTTCGATCGGATCGGCGGTGCCGGCGCGCACCGAATCGAGCTCGACGATCCGCCCGCTGCTGGACAGATGCTCGGCCAGCGCTTCCTCGGTGGTTTGCGCACCCGCGTCCTGCCAGCGCCAGCCCGCGCCGATGCCGAGACCGGCGCCTTCGGGTACCAGCAGCAGCCCGGCAGGCGAGTCGGTCAGGTCCGCGACAGCTTTGACGATGCGCTCGGTGAGTGGCGCGGCGCCCTCAGGCTTGCCGAGGGTAGCGGTGAAACGCACCCATTCGGCGCGATAATCATAGCGATGCTCAAAGAAGTGCTTGGCAAGCTTCACCTTCGCCCACGCCTTCACCCACGGTGAGGACAGCAGCGTCAGCCCCGCGGCAGTGCTGCCGAACACGAACGCGGTTTCGAGCAGGCGGGCATGGTCGCCACCCAATGTCGCGATCGCGCTCGTCGCGAACAGCATTGCGACACCGTACAGGATCGTCGCCGCCAGCGAGAGCGTCTGCCACGCCACGGTGCGCGAGAGTTGCAGCGTCCAGTCGTCGCCACGCTGCACCGCCACCGCCAGCACCGGCGCGATCATCGCCATGACGATGCCGCGCACGGCGACCAGTTCCTGCGGCCAATGTCCGGTCGCGTATGCGGTGGTGGTGAGCAGCAGGTCCGCCCCCCACATTGCCGCCAGCGCCACTACGACGAGCCGGATGCCGCCGCGCGCGCATGGCACGACCGCGCCGTACAAGTGCTGGAGCAACACCAAAGCGCTGATCGCCACCATGACGCGGAACAGTGTGCGCACCGGGGCAAGCTCGTGCGGCACCGACGCGCCGAGCATGTTCTCCACCACCGACAGCATCAGACCACACAGGATGACCAACACGACCGCGCCGTAGATCAACGAAACCGCACGGCGCTGCGGTGCGGCTGGATCGCGGCGCAACAGCGCGAACATGAAGGCAAGCCACGCGAGGTTGCGAGTGGTTTCGGTGAGGCGGGTGACGAGATCCTTGGTGCCGATGCCTGCGACCGCGAGCGCCCACAGCGCGGTCATCACCAGCGCCAGCGTGAACGTGAGGCGTGGCAGCCCGGCTCGGCCGTCGCGCAGCAGCGCCAGCGTCACCCCCGCGAACAGCAGGGCGGCGAGTGCATGGCTCCACAGGATGACCCCCGCGATCATCGCGTCAGCGCACTCCTTCCGGGAACAGCACGACACGGATCGTCTGGAGGATGATGAGCAGGTCCAGGAACGGCGAGTAGTTCTTGGCGTAGTACAGATCGTATTCGAGCTTGTGGCGCGAATCGTCGATCGACGCGCCATAAGGATAGTTGATCTGCGCCCAGCCGGTAATGCCCGGCTTCACCATGTGCCGCTCGGCATAATAGGGTAATTGCTGCTCGAGATCCTCGACGAACTGCGGACGCTCCGGGCGTGGGCCGACGAAGCTCATCTCACCCTTCAGCACGCTCCATGTCTGCGGCAGCTCGTCGATCCGGCATTTGCGGATGAAGCGGCCGACACGGGTAATGCGTGGGTCGTTTTTTTCCGCCCAGACCGCGGTGCCGGCGACTTCGGCATCCTGCCGCATCGAGCGTAGCTTTATGCAGTCGAACCCGACGCCGAACAGCCCGACGCGGCGTTGGCGGTAGAAGGCGGGGCCGCGGCTCTCCAGTTTCACCGCCAGCGCGGTCAGCACGATCACCGGGGCCATGATGAGCAGCAGCGTCGCGCTCGCGCAGATATCGAACAGACGCTTGAACATGCTCGAGAACATCCGGCCCGAAGAAAAACCGTCGGAGAAGATCAGCCAGCTTGGGTTGACGCTTTGCAGGTCGATCCGTCCGGTTTCCCGTTCAAGGAAGGTCGAGATTTCGTTGACGTGGACGCCCGTGGTCTTGATGCGCAGCAGGTCCTTCAAGGGGAGGGCATTGCGCCGTTCCTCCAGCGCCAGCACGACTTCGCTCGCGTTCAGCAGCACGACATGGTCGGCGAGATTGTAGATCGCGTCGCGCGCGATCGCCTCGGGGATGACGCGCGTCGCCGCCTCGCTCATCGCAACATAGCCGACCACGACGAAACCCGCACCCGGCGCCGCCGCCAGCACCTTCAGCCGCGCCGCGCGTGCGCCGGCGCCCAGCACGACGATGCGTCGCTTGAAGATCTGTCCGCCCAGCGCTTTGCCGAGCAGCATCCGCAGCGTCATCAGCAGCACCACGGTGATGCCCATCGCGTAGAGCAGGCTGGATCGCCAGAACGTCGCGCCGGGCAGGAGGAAGGAGATAACGCTGAGCAGAATCACCGCCAGCGACACCGCCACCACCATTCGCGCCATCGCGAAACGCAGCGACTGCAACGACTGCGCGCTGTAGACGCCGGTCGCCATCATCGCCACCTCGACGCACAGCGCAAACGAGCCGAGCTGCGCCACGCGGTTCCGGATGGGATCGACGATGCTGCCAAGCTGATGGATGCGCAGCACATAGCCGACCTCGCCCGAAACGACGAGCAGCACCACATCGAGCAGCCCGAGCAGCAGCACGGCATTGGGGATATAGTGCTTGAACAGCCTTATCATCGTCGCGCGGCCCTAATGACGTGTACAAACGTGCGTTGTGTAAGCATTTCCGACACGCATCAGGCATGTCGCAGAAATTGACAAACAAAGGTTAAACGGACGTCGGAGGAGAAGATTTCGCCACCGCCTTGTGGTATCGCGGTTGGATGTTCTTCGATCCCGGAGCATGGCCACCGTCGCCGGGGGGCTTCGACCCGCCGCCGCCGGAACCCCGGTTGAACGCGGCGCAGGAGCGTGTGTTGCTGCGTCTGATCGGGCTGCTGCTGTTCGCGCTGTTCGTCGGGCCACTGGCGGGCGCGTCGCTGATCGACGTCGCGATCGCCGTCACCCGCGCGATCTTTTAAAAAGCATCGGTACGCCTTGGCGATGGATTAACCCTCTACAAAGCATGAGCGTGACGATACGCTCGCGCCCGGTATCCAGTTCGAGGCTGTTCGATGATCAAAGCCGCTTCCACGCTTCCAAAACCGGCGCCGCGCGCCACCAATCCCGAGACACTCGCGGCGGAGATCGTCGAGAAGCTGACGTACCGCATCGGCAAGAATGCGGTCGCCGCCAAGCCGCACGACTGGCTCGCTGCCGTCATCAACGTGATCCGCGATCGCATCATCGACCGCTGGATCGAATCAACGCAGGAAACCTACGATAAGCGCGGCAAGCGTGTTTACTACCTCAGCCTGGAGTTTCTGATCGGCCGGTTGATGCGCGACGCGGTCTCCAATCTTGGATTGATGGAGGAGATGCGGGAGGCGCTGTCCTCGCTCGGCGTAGAACTCGACCTGATCCGTGAACTCGAACCCGACGCTGCGCTGGGCAATGGCGGCCTCGGCCGGCTGGCGGCGTGTTTCATGGAGTCGATGGCGACGGTCGACGTACCGGCTTATGGTTACGGCATCCGCTACGTGAACGGCATGTTCCGGCAGGAGATCCATGACGGTTTCCAGATCGAGCTGCCTGAGACCTGGCTCGCGCACGGTAATCCGTGGGAGTTCGAGCGGCGCGAGTCGAGCTACGAAATCGGGTTCGGCGGCACGGTCGAGCCCGCCCGCGCGGACGGTAGCGGCGATGATGCGCGTGTCTGGAAGCCGGGCGAACGACTGATCGCGACGGCCTACGACACGCCCGTGGTCGGCTGGCGCGCGGAGCGCGTCAATACGCTCCGGCTTTGGACGGCGACCCCGATCGACCCGATCCTGCTCGACCGGTTCAACGCAGGCGACCACATCGGCGCGTTGGCGGAGAGCAACAAGGCCGACAGCCTCGCGCGCGTGCTCTACCCCGCCGATTCGCATATTGCGGGGCAGGAACTGCGGCTGCGGCAGGAGTATTTCTTCTCCTCCGCCTCGCTTCAGGATATCGTGCGACGGCACATCCAATATTTCGGCGACATTCGCACGCTGCCGGACAAGGCCGCGATCCAGCTCAACGACACACATCCCGCCGTCTCGATCGCCGAGATGATGCGCATCCTCATCGACGAGATGGACCTGTCGTTCGACGACGCCTGGGCGGTCACCCAGCCGACGTTCGGCTACACCAACCACACTCTGCTGCCCGAGGCGCTGGAGACGTGGCCGGTGCCGCTGTTCGAGCGGTTGTTGCCGCGCCACATGCAGCTCGTCTACGCGATCAATGCCAAGCTGCTGATCGCCGCGCGGCGGGAGAGGGGCATGGACGACCGCGCCATCGCCGCGATCTCGCTGATCGACGAGACCGGCGAACGGCGGGTGCGGATGGCGAACCTGGCCTTCGTTGGCTCGCACAGCGTCAACGGCGTGGCAGCACTGCATACCGACCTGATGAAACAGACCGTGTTCGCCGATCTGCACCGCATGTTCCCGGACCGGATCAACAACAAGACCAACGGCGTCACGCCCCGACGTTGGCTGCAACAATGCAACCCGGAACTGACCGGGCTGATCCGCGAGACGATCGGCGACGGCTTCCTCGACGATACCGAGAAGCTGTCCGCACTCGACGCCGTCGCGGAGGACGGCGCGTTCCAGGCCAAGTTCAAGGCGGTGAAGATCGCCAAGAAGGCCGCGCTCTCCAACCTGCTGCGCGAGCGGATGGGACTGAAGATCGATCCCAACGCCTTGTTCGACATCCAGATCAAGCGCATTCACGAATACAAGCGGCAGTTGCTCAACATCATCGAGGCCGTGGCGCTGTACGATCAGATCCGCTCGCATCCAGAGCGCGACTGGCAGCCACGCGTGAAGCTGTTCGGCGGCAAGGCGGCACCAAGCTATCACAATGCCAAGCTGATCATCAAACTGGCCAACGACGTTGCGCGCGTCATCAACCATGATCCGGCCGTGCAGGGGCTGCTCAAGGTCGTGTTCGTGCCGAACTACAACGTCAGCCTGGCCGAGGTGATGATGCCGGCCGCCGACCTGTCCGAACAGATCTCCACCGCTGGCATGGAGGCATCGGGAACCGGTAACATGAAATTCGCGCTGAACGGCGCGTTGACGATCGGCACGCTCGACGGCGCCAATATCGAGATCAAGGATCATGTCGGCGACGACAACATCATGATCTTCGGCCTCACCGCGGAGGAAGTCGCCGCCAAGCGCGCCGGCGGCTACAACCCGCGCGAGGTGATCGAGGGATCGCGCGAACTCGGTCAGGCACTGTCGGCGATCGCCTCCGGCGTGTTCTCGCCCGACGACCGCGACCGCTATCGCGAGTTGATCGGCGGTATCTACGATCGCGACTGGTTCATGGTCGCCGCCGATTTCGATGCTTATCACGCCGCCCAGCGCCGGGTGGATGCGCTCTGGGCGCAGGAAAATACGTGGTATGCCAAGACGATCCGGAACACAGCGCGGGTTGGCTGGTTCTCCTCCGATCGGACGATCCGGCAATATGCGAGCGAGATTTGGGGCGTGCTGCCATAAACCGGTTTTTGTGAGAAGGAGCGTGTGGTGAGGCCCGGCGAAGCGCAAGCGATCGTCGCGGGTACGCATGGTGATCCGTTCGCGGTGCTGGGCGTGCACCGCGAGGATGAGGCTATCGTCGCGCGCTGTTACATTCCGGGTGCGCAGGACGTGGCGGCGTTCGGGCTGGACGGCACGCCACTCGGCACGCTGATCCCGACGGGTGAGGGCGGATTGTTCGCCGGCCCGCTCAAGCTGGTCGCGCCCAAGCCGGTGCGGTATCATGCGCGTAACGCAGATGGCGACTGGTGGGTCGATGATCCCTACGCCTACGGCCCGGTGCTGGGGCCGCTTGACGATCATTATATCGGCGAAGGGAAGCACCTGCGCCTGTTCGACAAGCTCGGCGCCCATCTGCTGCATCACGAAGGCAGTGAGGGCATGCATTTCGCGGTGTGGGCGCCCAATGCGCGCCGCGTGTCGGTTGTCGGGCCGTTCAACCAGTGGGATGGCCGCCGTCATGTCATGCGCCTGCGACGCGACACCGGTATCTGGGAAATCTTCATCCCCGGCGTCGGCGCGGGTGAAGCGTACAAGTTCGAGATCCTGGCCAATAACGGAACGCCGCTGCCGCTGAAGGCGGACCCGTTTGCCTTCCACGCCGAATTGCGCCCCTACACAGCCTCGCTGACCACCGCGCCGCTCGCGCATAAATGGGGCGATCATGAACATCGCGCATTCTGGGCGAAGGCGGATGCGCGGCATCAGCCGATCTCAATCTACGAAGTCCACGCCGGCTCCTGGCGACGCGGCTGGCAGGGCGAGTTCCTGACCTGGGACGAACTGGCCGACCAGTTGATCCCCTACGTTGTCGACCTAGGGTTCACTCATATCGAATTGATGCCGATCACCGAGCATCCCTATGATCCAAGCTGGGGCTACCAGACCACCGGCATGTTCGCCCCAACCTCGCGCTTTGGGGACGGCGAAGGGTTCGCGCGCTTCGTCGATGCCTGCCACCGGGCGGGCATCGGCGTGATCCTCGACTGGGTGCCGGCGCACTTTCCGGTCGACGCATTCGGGCTGGAGCATTTCGACGGTACCGCGCTCTACGAACATGCCGATCCTCGCCAAGGGTTCCATCCCGACTGGAACACCGCGATCTACAATTTCGGGCGCAGCGAAGTGTCCGCCTTTCTCGTCAATAGCGCGCTGTACTGGACCGAGACGTTCCACCTCGATGGCCTGCGCGTCGATGCTGTCGCATCGATGCTGTACCTCGATTATTCGCGGAAAAGTGGCGAGTGGGTGCCCAATGCGCAGGGCGGTCGCGAGAATGTGGAAGCGGTTGCCTTCCTCCAGCGCATGAACGCAGCGGTGTACGGTGCGAACCCCGGCGTGATGACGATAGCGGAGGAATCGACGTCGTGGCCGGGCGTCAGCAAGCCGGTGCATGAGGGCGGCCTCGGCTTCGGTTTCAAGTGGAACATGGGCTTCATGCACGATACGCTCGCCTATCTGGCGCGTGATCCGGTGCATCGGCGCTGGCATCATGACGAGCTTCTGTTCGGCCTCGTCTACGCATTTCACGAGAATTTCGTGCTGCCGCTCAGCCATGACGAGGTGGTCCACGGCAAGGGCACGCTCCTTACCAAGATGGCGGGCACGTATTGGCAGAAGTTCGCCAATCTGCGCGCCTATTACGGTTTCATGTGGGGTTATCCCGGCAAGAAGCTGCTGTTCATGGGGCAGGAGTTCGCCCAAGCCGCCGAATGGAGCGAAGCCCGCGGGCTCGACTGGCATTTGCTCGATCAGCCCGCGCATGATGGCGTGCGCGGCCTCGTCCGCGATCTCAACCGTGTCTACCGCAAACATCCGGCGCTGCACGCGCGCGACTGCGAGGCTGAGGGGTTCGCCTGGATCGTCGCGGACGATCGCGACAACGCGGTGTTCGCCTGGGTGCGGCAGGCGCCGGGCGAGACTTCGGTGGTGGTCGTGACCAACTTCACGCCGCAGGTTCTGACCGGCTATCGCATCACCTTGCCCAGGGCGGGTACGTGGTGCGAGATTCTAAACACCGACGCACACGTTTATGGCGGCAGCGGCGTGGGCAATTTCGGTGGCATCGTGGCGGCGGAAGATGGCGGGGCTGTCATCACCATCCCACCGCTCGCCACCATCATGTTCGAACATAACACGTAACGGGAGAGAACCATGGTCGAGAGGAGAGGCGCACCGCTCGCGCGCGACGCGATGGCCTATGTACTGGCGGGCGGACGCGGCAGCCGGCTGTGGGAATTGACCGACGTGCGCGCCAAGCCCGCGGTCTATTTCGGTGGCAAGGCGCGCATCATCGATTTCGCACTGTCGAACGCGCTGAATTCCGGCATCCGCCGCATCGGCGTGGCGACCCAGTACAAGGCGCATTCGCTGATTCGCCATTTGCAACGGGGTTGGAACTTCTTCCGCCCGGAACGCAACGAAAGCTTCGACATCCTGCCCGCCAGCCAGCGGCAGGACGAATATGGCTGGTATTCGGGTACGGCCGACGCGGTGTACCAGAACCTCGACGTGATCGAGGGCTATGGGCCGGAATTCATGGTCATCCTGGCGGGCGATCACGTCTACAAGATGGACTATGAATTGATGCTGCAACAGCATGTCGATTCCGGCGCCGACGTGACGGTCGGCTGTCTCGAGGTGCCGCGCATGGAGGCGACCGCGTTCGGCGTGATGCATGTGGACGAGAGCGATCGCATCGTCGCCTTCGTCGAGAAGCCGAAGGATCCGCCCGGCATCCCCGCGCAGCCGGACCTCGCGCTTGCGTCGATGGGCATCTACGTGTTCCGCACGAAGTTTCTCGCCGATCTGCTGCGGCGCGATGCGCAGAACCCGGCGTCGCAGCATGATTTCGGCGGCGACCTGATCCCTTATGTCGTCGAGCATGGCAAAGCGGTGGCGCATCGCTTCGCATCGAGCTGCGTGCGATCCGAACTCGAGCAGAACAGCTACTGGCGCGATGTCGGCACGATCGACGCCTATTGGGAGGCGAATATCGACCTCACCGACGTGATCCCGCACCTCGATATCTACGATCGTGCCTGGCCCTTGTGGACCTATTCTGAGATCACGCCGCCAGCCAAGTTCGTGCATGATTTCGATGGGCGGCGTGGCAGCGCGATCTCGTCGCTGGTCGCGGGCGGGTGCATCATTTCCGGCTCGGCATTGCACAGGAGCCTGATCTTCACCGGCGTGCGCGCGCACAGTTACTCGACGATCACCGAGGCGGTGGTGATGCCGCGTTGCGAAATTGGACGGGGTGCGCAACTCACCAAGGTGATCGTCGATTCGGACGTGAAGATTCCAGCCGGGCTGATCGTCGGCGAAGACCCGATCGCGGACGCCGAACGCTTCCGCCGCACCGAGCAGGGCGTGGTGCTCATCACCCAACCGATGATCGACCGGCTGGGCTGACGACATGCACGTCCTCGCCGTCGCCTCCGAAATGCACCCCTTCGTCAAGACCGGCGGGCTGGCCGACGTGGTCGGCGCGCTGCCGGCTGCGCTTGCCCCGTACGGCGTGACGGTGACGACGGTGCTGCCTGGTTATCCCGCCGTGCTTGCGGCGATCGGCGATGCGGAGGCGGTGGCGCATTATCCCGATCTGTTCGGCGGGCCGGCACGGCTGCTGCGAGCTAGCGTGGGCAGCACTTGGCTGCTGGTGGTCGACGCGGCGCATCACTTCCAGCGCGGCGGCGGCATCTACAGCGAGGCGAGCGGGCGCGAGTGGGGCGACAACTGGCGGCGCTTTGCCGCGCTGTCGGCGGTGGCGGCAAGCGTCGCGGCGGGCGCGGTGGCGGATTATTACCCCGATATCGTCCACGCGCATGACTGGCAGGCGGCGCTGACGCTCGCCTATCTGCGCCATGGTCCACGGCGCGACCTGCCGGCGGTGATGACAATCCACAACCTCGCCTTCCAGGGTGGAATCGATGCCGGCCTGTTCCCGCAGCTCGGCCTGCCGGGGAGCGCCTTCGCGGTCGATGGCGTCGAATATTACGGCGGCGTCGGGTACCTAAAGGCCGGGCTGTTCTACGCCGATGCGATCACCACCGTCAGCCCCGCCTATGCCGACGAAATCCTGACGCCGAGCCATGGCATGGGCCTCGACGGACTACTCGCCACGCGGCGCGGGCGGCTGCACGGTATCCTCAACGGCATCGACACCGCCGAATGGAACCCGGCGACCGACCCCGCCGTGCCGGTTCACTTCGACGCGCACGATCTCGCCGCGCGAGCGCGCAACCGCGAGCATGTCGAGCAGCGCTTCGGTATCGTCGGCGGTGATGGCCCCTTGTTCGCGGTGGTAAGCCGGCTGACGTGGCAAAAGGGTCTCGATATCCTCGCCGCCACGATAGACGATCTCGTCGCGATGGGCGGGCGGCTCGCGGTGCTCGGCTCGGGCGATCCGGCGATCGAGGCGGCGATGTTTGATGCCGCCGCGCGCCACCCCGGCACGGTCGGCGTGCTGACCGGCTTCGACGAGCCGCTGTCGCACTGTGTTCAGGCCGGCGCCGACGCGATTTTGATCCCCTCGCGGTTTGAGCCGTGCGGGCTAACCCAGCTTTACGCGCTGCGCTACGGCTGCGTACCGGTGGTCGCGCACACCGGCGGCTTGGGCGATACCGTGATCGATGCCAATCAGGCAGCGGTCGCCGCTGGCGTCGCAACCGGCGTGGTGCATGATCCCGGCAGTCAGGAGGCACTTCGCTCCGCGATCCACCGCGCGGTCACGCTCCATGCGCAACGCGACGTGTGGGCAGCGATGCAACGCGCCGGAATGGCGGCGGATTTCTCTTGGCGGCAGAGCGCGGCGCGCTATGCGGACCTGTACACGTCGCTCCTCCAAGAACGGACGCCCGCATGACCACGACCGTGCCGACGACGCCTTATCAGGACCAGAAGCCGGGGACCTCGGGCCTGCGCAAGAAGGTGCCGCACTTCCAGCAGCCGAACTACATCGAGAATTTCGTACAGGCGATCTTTGACAGCCTTACCGGTTTCGAGGGGCAGACCCTGGTGGTCGGCGGCGACGGCCGATTCTACAACCGCGAGGTGATCCAGATCGTGCTGCGTATGGCGGCGGCGAACGGTTTCGGGCGGGTGCTGGTCGGGCAGGGTGGTATCCTGTCGACCCCGGCGGCGAGCAACGTGATCCGCAAATATGGCGCGTTCGGCGGCATCATCCTGTCGGCCAGCCACAATCCCGGCGGCCCGACCGAGGATTTCGGCATCAAATACAACACCGGCAACGGCGGTCCTGCGCCGGAAAGCGTCACCGACGCGATCTACGCCCGCACCAAGGTGATCGACGCGTACAAGATCGTCACCGCGCCGGACGTGGACATCGATGTGATCGGCGAAACGTTCGTTGAGGGCATGTCGGTGCAGGTGATCGACTCGGTCGCCGACTATGCCGCGCTGATGGAGACGCTGTTCGACTTCCCTGCGATCCGCGACCTGATCGGCGGTGGTTTCCGCGTCGTGTTCGACGCGATGAGCGCGGTCACGGGTCCGTATGCGCTGGAGATTATCGGCCGCCGTCTTGGGGCGGGTGAAGACGCGATCTTCAATGCCGTGCCGCTGCCGGATTTCGGCGGTCATCACCCCGATCCCAACCTCGTCCACGCGCACGACCTGTACCAGCGGATGATGGCGGCGGATGCGCCCGATTTTGGTGCCGCCTCGGACGGCGATGGCGACCGCAACCTCATCATCGGCAAGCACATCTTCGTCACACCATCGGATTCGCTGGCGATGCTGGCGGCGAACGCGCACCTTGCGCCGGGTTATGCCGCCGGGCTGGTCGGCATCGCGCGCTCCATGCCGACCAGCGGCGCGGCCGACCGCGTGGCGGAAAAGCTCGGCATCCCGCTGTTCGAGACGCCGACCGGCTGGAAGTTCTTCGGCAACCTGCTCGACGCCGGCATGGCGACGATCTGCGGCGAGGAAAGCGCCGGCACCGGCTCCGATCACGTCCGGGAAAAGGACGGGCTGTGGGCAGTGCTGCTATGGCTCAACATCTTGGCGAAACGCGTCGAGAGCGTGAAGGCGATCGCCGAGGCGCATTGGGCGACTTATGGCCGCAACTACTACGCGCGGCACGACTATGAAGCGATCGACACCGCCGCCGCCGACGCACTGATGGCGGAGCTTCGCGGCAAGCTTGCCACGCTGCCGGGTACGCGGATCGCCGGGCTGGAGGTCGCCAGCGCAGATGATTTCGCCTATACCGATCCGGTCGACGGTTCGGTCAGCGCGAAGCAGGGCGTGCGCATCGGCTTCGTCGGCGGCTCGCGCGTGGTGTTCCGCCTGTCGGGCACCGGCACCTCCGGCGCGACGCTGCGCGTGTATATCGAACGCTACGAGCCCGCTGGCGGCGATCTCGCGCAGGAGACACCGCAGGCGCTCGCCCCGCTGATCGCCGCTGCGGAGGCGGTGGCGGACATCGTGCGGCACACCGGCCGCACCATGCCGGACATCGTCACCTGATGGAGCCGCCATTCCCGCCCGGCGCGCACGTTCAAGACGATGGCACGCACTTCACGATCTGGTCGGAACATGCCGAGACGATCGATCTCGTGCTGTTCGATGCCGACGATAGCGAGATCCTGCGCAAGCGCCTCGATATGCGGCAGGGCGGCTGGCATCACACCTTTGTCGAAACGGTCGGGCCGGGCACGCGATACGGCTACCGGGTCGACGGGCGCTACGATCCTGCCAACGGCCATTGGTTCGATCCATCCAAGCTGCTCGTCGACCCCTATGCGCTCGCCATCGACCGGCCGTTCGTGCAGGATCCGCGGCTGGGCGAACGTGGCGTCGATACCGCCGCGCTGGTGCCGAAGGGCATAGTCACTATCCTGCCCGAGCCCGGCTTTTCCGAGCCGCCACGCTTTTCGCCCGGCGGCCTGATCTACGAACTCCCCGTGCGCGCCTTCACGATGCTGCATCCGCAAGTGCCTGAAGCGCAGCGCGGCACGATCGCGGCGCTCGGCCATCCGGCGGTGATCGCGCACCTCAAGACGCTTGGCGTCGCCGCCGTCGAACTGATGCCGATCGCGGCGTGGCTGGACGAGCGTCATCTGCCGCCATTGTGGTTGCGCAATGCCTGGGGCTACAACACCATCCCGTTCATGACGCTCGATCCGCGTCTGGCGCCCGGCGGCATCGCGGACCTGGCGGATGTGGTGGCGACGTTGCACGCGGCCGGGATCAGCGTGTTTCTCGACATGGTGTTCAACCACAGCGGGGAGAGTGACGCGCAAGGCTCCACGGTGTCGCTGCGCGGTATCGACGGCGCGAACTATTTCCGTATGGCTGACGGCGCGCTCATCAACGATACCGGTTGTGGCAACACGCTGGCCTGCGAGCGGCCGCCGATGCAGCGGCTGATCCTCGATACGCTGCGGCACTTCGTCGTCAACGCCGGCATCGATGGCTTCCGCTTCGATCTCGCGCCGGTGCTGGCGCGCGGACCCGACGGGTTCGATCCCCAGGCCCCGCTGCTCGCGGCGATGGCGGCCGATCCGGTCCTTCATGACCGGGTGATGATCGCGGAGCCGTGGGATCTTGGCCCGGGCGGCTACCAGTTCGGTCGCTTTCCGGCGCCCTGGCTGGAGTGGAGCGACCGGTACCGCGACGACGTGCGCCGTTTCTGGCGTGGTGACGCGGGGCGCATCGGCGATCTCGTCACGCGGATCGCCGGCTCGTCGGATGTGTTTGCCGGGCCGTTCACACGTGGCGTCAGCTTCATCGCCGCGCATGATGGTTTTACCCTCGCCGATTGCGTCTCTTACGAAACCAAGCACAACGAGGCGAACGGCGAAGGCAATCGGGACGGCCACACGCCCAACCATTCCTGGAACAACGGTGCCGAAGGCCCGAGCGATGATCCGGCGATCATCGACGCGCGCCGTCGCGACGTCAAAGCGCTGCTGGCGACGCTGTTTGCCACGCGCGGCACGATCATGCTCACGGCCGGGGACGAATTTGGCCGTAGCCAACGTGGCAACAACAACGCCTATTGCCAGGACAACGCCTTCACCTGGCTCGACTGGTCAAATCGCGATACCGAGCTGGAGGCGTTTGTCGCCGGCCTGTCGGGGATACGCGCCCAGTGCCCGAGCCTGGCCGATCCGACGCTGGTGACCGACAGCAACGTCAGTTGGCTTCGACCCGACGGGTGTGCGTTCACCGTCGACGATTGGTACGATCCGGCTACGGGCGCGATCGCGATGCGGTTGGCTGGCGTCACCGTGTTGTTCAACCGGACGCCCGACCCCATCACCTTCGTCACGCCTGCCGCGACAGTACAGGCACGCAGTGTCATGTTCGTGCCGGACGCCGATTAGCTTCGTACTTTTACGGAGTTGCGTTTCGCTGGCCTGACGCGCAGCTACGCGCACGATGGACGCGTTGCGCAACTTTGCCTTTCCAGGGGGGACGGAGAGCGCCAGTGGGCGTTGGTGGACGCGCTTCGCCCTGCTCACGCTGGGCTGCTTCGCCGCTTTCCTCATCGGGTTCATCCTGAATCGGTCCGCACCGGTGCCGCCGATCATGCCGGTCACAGGCGTTGCGATGGCCGGCCTGCTGCTGTGGGGCAAGCGGATGTGGCCGGCCGTGCCGATCTCCGTTTTGATGGGGGCGCTCGTGCTGGGTCTTCCACATCCAGTGTTGCAGATCGTCATCGCGCTTGCGCTTACGATCGGGCCGGTCGTCGGCACGTGGGTGGTGGAGCGGATGGTCGGGCGGGTAAAACTCCCCGCACGGGCCGAACACGCTATGCCGGTCATCCTTGGTGCCTGTGTCTCCTCCGTGCTGATGGCGGCGTGCGTGAGCGGGCCGATGGCGTTGCACGGCGACCTGCGTGGGGTCACGTTCGCGGCCGATCTGTTCAGCCGCAGCCTGCGGCACCTGACCGGTGCGATGTTGACGTTTCCGTTGATGCTCGCCTGGGCGGATACGCGGCCGGACCACTGGGATCCGCGACGCTGGCTGCACTTTGCGATCATCCTGATCGTGACCGCTTTGGTCGCCTATCCGATCTTCCTTCGCCGGGACGCCGGCCCGATCTCCTGGGCGGTTTTTCCACCGTTGATCTGGGCAGCGCTGGCGTTTCGGATGCGCGGCGTGACGGCTGCGATGCTCGTCGTAAGCGTGGAGGCGTTCGCCGGCATATCCAATGACGTCGGTGTTTTCGTCCACAGCGACGTTGATCCTATGCTGTTAATGCTGCTGTTCATCAGCATTACGACTGCGACCATGCTGGCGTTTGCGGCGCTTGCGCATGAACGGATCAGCGAGCGCCGGCTTCATCTGGAGGTGTCCGACGCGAAGCTGGCACTGGAGATCGCGCAGGCGGAGGCACTCGATGCCAACACTCGGCTGCGGCTGTCACAGGAGGCGGCGGGCGCAAGCGCATGGCAATATGACGTCGAGTCTGCGCGGATCGTGCGTACGTTCGGAGAGAATGAGAGCGTTGATATCATGACCGGTCACACCCCGGTAGGTGGCTTTTCCGCGGAGGTGGTTGGCGCCGACATGGCGCTGGTGGTCGCCGCGATGCGCCGGGCGGTCGAAACCGAAGGTTCGCTGGACATGACGGTACGGACCGGATCGGTCGAGCGGCCGGCGCGATGGCTGCGTGTGGTCGCCCGGTACGACGGGTCGAACGGGAGGCGACGATTGGTAGGCATGACGTTGGACGTGACACCATTGCATGAGGCCCAGTCGGCGGCGCAGGCGGCGAACGAGAAATTGCTGAGCATCTCGCGGCTGAGCGCGATGGGAGCGATGGCCTCCACGCTCGCGCACGAACTCAACCAGCCGCTGACTGCGATCGCCAATTACGGCGCGACCTCGCGGATGCTGCTGGCCTCGAACATTCCCGATGCCAATGAAATGGCGAGCGAACATCTCGGTCAACTCGTCGATGCGAGCCTTCGCGCCGGCAAGATCATCCGTAAAATGCGTGATTTCACGATCAGTGGTGAGATAACCCGCACCGTCGCGGATCTTGGCGATATCGTTCAGGCGGCGTGGGCGAACGTTCGCGACAGGCCGGTCGCGGTCGGTGCTGTCCTGAATTTCGATGACGAGCGGCACGCGCCAATGGTGGCAGTCGACCGGCTGCAGATCGAACAGGTGCTGGTCAACCTGTTGCTCAACGCGGTTGAGGCGACCGCCGGGCAGGACGATCGCCAAGTCGACGTGGTGATCGTCGGCGGGGCTGATGCCGTCACGGTAACGGTAGGTGACAACGGCCGCGGCCTGCCGGAAGGCATGATCGACAACCTGTTCGAACCGTTCCGCACGACAAAGCCGGATGGCACCGGCCTCGGCCTGCCGATCTGCCGTACCATCGTTGAGGCGCATGGCGGCAAACTGTGGGCGGAGGCTCGCCCGGAGGGCACCGTGTTTGTCTTTACCATCGCCGGCGACGCCCTGCTGCACTGAGCAATTACGGGCGGCAAGGTCGCAAGGTCATTGTCGCGAAGCGATCCGACCACCGATCGGCGGAAACACGGATTGCGACGATCCTCAGCGTATTTTGTTGGCGACTAATGTTGCCAAAAACGGAGCCTTAGAAGGCGCGAGCGATGGCGAACTCGACGGCTTCGATCATCGCGTCCTTGGCCTGACCATCGGGGAAGATCGCCAGGGAGTCGATTGCGCGCCGTCCGTAATGGCGCGCGCGCGCCATCGTATCGTCGATCGCGCGCGTGCTGCGCACCAGCGCGAGCGCGTGGGTGAAATCCTCGTCGCGATTGCGGTGGCCCTCGATCGCGGCCTTCCAGAACGTCCGGTCGACCTCGTCACCACGCGCATAGGCGAGGATGACGGGAAGCGTCGCCTTGCCCTCGCGGAAGTCGTCGCCCGCATCCTTGCCCATCGTGCCGGCGTCCGACACATAGTCGATCGCGTCGTCGACAAGCTGGAACGCCACGCCGAGGTTGCGGCCATAGGCGTCGAGCGCCGCTTCTTCGGCTTCGCTTCGCTCCGCAACCACCGCCGCGATCCGGCAGGCGGCGGCGAACAGCGCGGCGGTCTTGGCGACGATAATATCGAGATAGCGTTCCTCGGGCGTGTCGACCCGGCGCGCGGCGGTGAGTTGGTTGACCTCACCCTCGGCAATGATCGCGCTCGCGCTCGACAGGATCTTGAGCACCTTGAGGCTGCCCGCCTCGACCATCAGTTCGAACGAGCGACTGAACAGAAAATCGCCGACCAGCACGCTCGCCGGATTGCCCCAGATCAGGTTGGCGGTGCGCTTGCCACGCCTCAGGTCTGAGCCGTCGACAACGTCGTCGTGCAACAAGGTAGCGGTGTGGATGAATTCGACCGCAGCCGCGAGTTCATGGTGGTAAACACCATCGTATCCGAGCAGCTTCGCACTGGCGAGCGTCAGCATCGGCCGCATGCGCTTGCCGCCGCCCGCGATCAGATGGCCGGCCAGCGTCGGGATCAACGGGATGTCCGATCGCATGCGATCGAGGATGACGGCGTTGACCTGTTCCAGATCGGCAGCGATCAGCGCCACCATCGGATCGAGCGATGGTGCTGGGCGGGGTTCGAGGCGTTGGGTCGTGGCGCTCATCTTCCCGCGATGTGGCGGCACTGGCGCGCAAAGGCAAGCCCGCATTAGGCTTGCGCGGCGCGGGCCGCCTGCGCAAAAGGCGCGTCACAGTCGAGAGGGAGGCCGCGAGTGAGCGACGAAACGCTGGCAGGATATCGCCAGAGCATCGACAATATCGACGCGGCGCTGGTGTTCCTGCTCGCCGAGCGGTTCAAGGTGACGCAGGCGGTCGGTCGTTACAAAGCCACCGCCGGCTTGCCGCCCGCCGACCCCGGCCGGGAGGATGCGCAGATCACGCGGCTGCGCGGTCTCGCCAAACAGGCCGACCTCGATCCCGATTTCAGCGAAAAATTCCTGCGGTTCATCATCGACGAGGTGATTCGCCACCACGAGCGCGTCCGCGACGCGGGCTGAGCCGCTTCATCCGGTGACGTCGTAGGAGCCGCGACCGACCGCGATCAGCTCAACCACCCCGTGCCGTGCGAAAGCGGCGCGGGGACTGGCCGGCATGACGCGCGAAGAAGCGGGAGAAATAGGCCGGATCCTCAAATCCCACTGCCCATGCGACCTGATTGACGGTCATGTCGGTGTACAGCAGCAACCGTCGCGCCTCCAGCATCGCGCGTTCATCCAGCATCGCGCTCGGCGACGATCCGCCCACCCGCGCGCAGGCGAGCCGCAGCGCGGTTTCGCTCACCCCCAGCGCGGCGGCGTGGACCGCGACCGTCTCGCGCAGGCGGAAGCGCGTCTCGATCCGTTCTCGTAAGTGCGCCACCACCAGCGCTTGGCGCCCCGGTGCATCCCCCGCCAACGCGCCGACCGCCGCGCGGCGCAGCGCCCGTACCAGGATCGCAAGCACCTCCGCTTCCACCGCACTGCGCTGACCGACGCCGATCCAGCCGAGTTCGCGAAGCAACTGGCTGACCGCGCGCTCGACCGCGATGTGATCCTCCGCATCCAGTGCGATCGCCTGCGCAGGGTAGAACAGCGTGGCGAGATCGCGGTCACGCTCGGCCAGTTGCGTCACATAGGCGTCGGCGAGCGTGATGACCCAGCCGCGCGATTCATTCGCCCAGGTGAAGCCGTGCACCGCCCCCGCCGGGATCAGCAGCAGCGCGGGTGCGATGAACGCACAGGTGACACCGTCCACCTGCATCGTCCCGCCGCCCTCGGTCATCACGAAGACGTGATTGAGATCGCGGTGAAGATGCGGCTGGATTGTCCATTCACTGGGCCGCGAACGATCGTCGAGGCTTTCGACATGAACGAACCCCTCGCGAACCGCCCGCTGCGGCTCGCCGTAGAGGTAGAAGGCGGGAATAGCGGGCGCGGCGGATCGCATCGGCATGGCCTGAAGCTGCTGGATCGTCCAACTATCCGGTCGCGCCTGCCATGTCCAATCGTGCTGTCGCGCCGCATCCTGCCGTCAACGAAAAGACGGAGAGATGCGTGAAAACTCAGGTTGCGATCGTGGGCGCCGGCCCGGCGGGGCTGCTGCTCGGCCATCTGCTCCGTGCCGAGGGGATCGAGGTCGTCGTGGTGGAACGCGCCGCGCCGGATTACGTACTCGGCCGCATCCGCGCGGGCGTATTGGAAACGACGCTCACCGATCTGCTCGACCGGCTCGGCCTTGGCGAACGCATGCATGCGGAGGGCATCCCGCACGACGGCTTCAACCTCGCCGATGGTGAACGGTTGATCCGCATCGACGTCGCCGCGCTTACCGGGCGGGAGGTGATGGTGTACGGCCAGACCGAAGTGACGCGCGACCTGATGGACGCGGCACCTTCGCGCGGACTGGAAGTGATCTACGAGGCCGCCGATCTCGCGCCGCACGATGTCGAGGGTGACGCGCCCTACATCACCTACACGAAAGGTGGCGCGCAGCACCGGCTCGACGCGCGCTTTATTTGTGGGTGTGACGGCTATCACGGCCCCTCGCGAAAGGCGATCCCCGCCTCGGCCGGGCAGCATTACGAGAAGGTCTATCCGTTCGGCTGGCTCGGCATTCTCGCCGACGTGCCGCCGTGCAATCACGAGCTGATCTACGCCAATCACGCGAACGGTTTTGCGCTCGCCTCGATGCGGTCGGCCACGCGCAGCCGCTATTACATCCAGGTGCCGCTCGACGAGAAGATCGAAGAGTGGCCCGACGACCGGCTGTGGGACGAACTCGCGCTGCGGCTCGGGCCGGATGCCGCCGCGCACATGACACGTGGGAACGCGCTGGAGAAGTCGATCGCACCGCTGCGCTCGTTCGTTTTCGAGCCAATGCGCCACGGCAGCCTGTTCCTTGCCGGGGATAGCGCGCATATCGTCCCGCCGACCGGCGCGAAGGGGCTTAACCTCGCCGCGTCCGACGTGGCGTATCTGTCCGAGGCGCTGGCGCGCTATTTCCGCAGCAACGACCCGGATGGCGTGGCCGGCTATTCCGCGCGTGCGCTGGCGCGGGTGTGGAAGGCGGAGCGGTTCTCTTGGCAGCTCACCCGCCTGATGCACCGTTTCCCCGAGGCGGATGCGTTCGATCGACGCATGCAACTCGCCGACCTCGACTATATTGCGTCTTCGGTCGCGGCGCAGACCACGATCGCGGAGAATTATGTCGGGCTGCCATTGTAGGCAGCGCCCTCAGGCCTGCCTTCACGCCAGCACTTCACCCGGCAGGACTTCGGTGTCGATCATCGCCTGCATCGCCGCAGTGTAGCGCGGGCCGGCGATCGCGTGGATCGGGAACATCGCGTCGACCGCCGCCAGCGCCGCGCCCGGCACTGGCGTATCGAGCGTCGCGACGTCTTCCTCGATATGCGCGATGCTGCGCGTCCCCGGCAGCGCGATGACATGGTCCCCCCGCGCCAGCACCCAGCCGAGCGCGAGTTGCGCCGGCGTCAGCCCGGCGTTCGCCGCCACCGCATCGAACCGCGCCACCAAATCGAGATTGGTGCGCAGGTCCGCGCCGATGAAGCGCGGCATCGTCGCGCGGATATCGCCGGGCTTGTAAGTGTCCGTCCGGATCGCGCCGGCCAACATCCCGCGCGCCACCGGCGAGAACGCGACGAAGGCGATGCCGAGGTCGCGGCAAGTCTCCAGCACGGCGACCTCCGGGTTGCGCACCATCGGCGAATATTCGCTCTGCACCGCCGCCACCGTGTGAACGGCGTGGGCACGGCGGATCGTGGCGGCGGACATTTCCGAAAGGCCGATCATGCCGATCTTGCCCGCCTCGATCGCGCGGGCGAGCGCGCCTACCGAGTCCTCTACGCCCACGTTCGGATCGAGCCGGTGCAGGTACATCAGATCGATATGATCGGTGCCGAGCCGCGCCAGCGACCGGTCGATCGAGGCGGTGATCGCCGCCGGGCTACCGTCGAGCACGCGCTTGCCGCCCGGCATGTCGAGCACGCATTTGCTGGCGAGGGCGAATTCGCCACGCCGGTGCATCACCGTGCGCGACAGCAGTTTCTCGTTCTCGCCACCGCCATACAGCGCGGCGGTGTCGAGCATCGTCACGCCGAGATCGAGCGCGCGGTTGAGCAGCGCGCTCGCCTCCGCTTCGGACGGTGCCACGTCATACGCGTGGCTGAGGTTCATGCAGCCGAGGCTGATCGCGGTTACAGTGCGGTGCCCGAGCGGTCTCGTCTGCATAATCGTCCTTACTTCAGTTGCTGTTCCAGCGCGTCGAGCACGCGGTAGCACGGCAGCACCTGCGCGACCGAACTGTTCGGCTCGCGCCCGTCGCGGATCGCGGCGATGAACTCGCGGTCCTGCAATTCGATGCCGTTCATCGACACGTCGACCTTCGACACGTCGATCGGCTCCTCCTTGCCGTTCACCAGATCGTCGTAGCGCGCGATATACGTGTCGGTATCGCCGATGTAGCGGAAGAACGTGCCGAGCGGCCCGTTGTTGTTGAACGACAGCGACAGCGTGCAGATCGCGCCACTCTCCGCCTGCATCTGGATCGACATGTCCATCGCAATGCCGAGTTCCGGGTGGATCGGCCCCTGGATTGCATTGGCCTTAACGATCGGCCCGGCCTGATAGGCGAACAGATCGACCGTATGCGCGGCGTGATGCCACAGCAGGTGGTCGGTCCAACTGCGTGCCTCGCCCTTGGCGTTGATGTTCTTGCGACGGAAGAAATAGGTTTGCACGTCCATCTGCTGGACGTTGAACGCGCCCGCCTTGATGCGGTTGTGGACGAACTGGTGGCTCGGATTGAAGCGCCGGGTATGGCCGACCATGCAGGTCAGCCCGGTCGCCTGTTGCTTGGCGAGTACCGCTTCGGCATCGGCGAGACTATCGGCGAGCGGGATTTCGACCTGCACATGCTTGCCAGCATCCATGGAGGCGATCGCCTGCTCGGCGTGCATCTGCGTCGGCGTGCACAGGATCACCGCGTCGACGTCATCGCGGGCGAGCGCGTCGGCAAGCTCGGTCGAACTGTGCGTGGCGCCGTATTTGGCGGCGACGGCGGCGGCCTGGTCGGCGCGGCGGCTGATGACCGAAACGATCTCGACACCGTCGATCTTCTGAAGGCCGTCGAGGTGCTTTTCTCCGAATGCGCCGGCACCGGCGAGGGCGATTCTCATGCGATATGCTCCGTGGGTTCCAAAACGATATGCCCGACCGCGGTGTTGCTGGCGGGAACGTGATAATGTCGGTGCAGGCAGCGCGTCGCGCGGCCGAGCGCGCCGCGCATGATGAGCCACATCACCATCTCGATGCCCTCGCTGCCGGTCTCGCGCAGATATTCGATGTGCGGGATATGGCGCAGCCGGTCGCTGTCACCGACGAGGCCGTCGAGGAAATCGTTATCCCACGCCGCGTTGATGAGGCCGGCGCGCGGGCCCTGCAACTGGTGGCTCATGCCGCCGGTGCCCCACACCTGCACGTTGAGGTCTTCCTCGAAACTGGCGACCGCGCGCGCGATCGCCTCGCCCAGCGCCCAGCAGCGGTTGCCCGACGGCGGCGGGTAGGTGACGACGTTGACGGCGAGCGGGATCACCTTCACCGGCCACGCCTCGGGCTTGCCGAACATCATCGACAGCGGCACGGTCAGGCCGTGGTCGACATCCATCTCGTTGATGATGGTCATGTCGAACTCGTCGAGGATCAGGCTCTGCGCGATGTGCCAGGCGAGATCGGGATGTCCCTCCACCACCGGAACGTTGCGCGGGCCCCAGCCTTCGTCGGCCGGCGGGTAGCTTTCGCCGCAGCCGATCGCGAAGGTGGGGATGATCTTCATGTCGAATGCGCTGGCGTGGTCGTTATAGACCAGGATCACCACGTCCGGCTTCTGCTCGGCCTCCCACTTTTTCGTCCAGTCGTAGCCGGCGAAGGCGGGCGCCCAATAGGCTTCCGCGGTCTTGTCGAGATCGCTCGCCACGCCAAGCGCGGGGATGTGCGACGAGGCGACGCCGGCGGCGATGCGTGCCATGTCAGCGGCCCTCCTTGGTGGATCGCTGGCCCTCGGGGCTGCGGCCGCCCGCCAGCATCATCGCCGCGTAATCGTCCAGCCCCATGCCGCTCATCGTGCTGACCGCTTGCAGGAAGGATTGCCCGTCGGTCGAGAACACTTTGGCCATGAAATAGATATTGCCGCCAAGATCGAGCAGCCGGTTGTAGTCGCGGTCGAGCACCGCCTGCTTCTGCTCCTCGGTCATCGCCCAGCCGTCGAGATAGGCGCGCTCGTCTGCCTTCCAGCGTTCGCGGTTCTCCGCCTTCATCAGGCTCATCGCGAACTGGTTGAGGTGATAGCCCTGCCGCGCGCGCTTGGCGGTGAACACGCGGGTGCCGGGGATATCGTCGAACTCGGCGAGATATTCGTGAATGTCGGTCACGCGGGTCATGCGGTCTCCTCCGGCCAGTACAGCCGCATCGGATTGTCGACGAGCAGCTTGCGTTGCAGCTCCGCCGTCGGCGCGATGCGCGGGATGATATCGACGAGCCAGCCATCGTCGGGCATGTGGCCGACCATATTGAGATTGGGGTGCGGCCAGTCGGTGCCCCAGATCACGCGGTCGGGGTACGTCTCCACCACCTGCCGCGCGAACGGCACGAAATCGTCGTAGGTCGGCGGGCCGGATTTCGAGAGCCGCTCCGGGCAGGTCACCTTGCACCAGATATTGTCGTTTCTCATGAACTCTAGGAACGGCGCGAATTCCGGCCCGTCCGCATCCTTCGTCACGTCGGGGCGGCCCATGTGATCGACCACCAACGTGGTGGGCAGCGACAGGAAGAAGTCGCGCTTCTCGGCGAGATCGGCCGCCTCGAAATAGATCACGACATGCCAGCCGAACGCGGCGATCTTCTCGATGATGCCGCGATAATAGGCGTCGGGCTTGGGATCGACCAGCCGCTTGACGTAGTTGAACCGCACCCCGCGCACGCCCGCTTCGTGCATCGCCGCCAGGTCTTCGTGGCCGATATCCGCCTTCACGTCGGCAACGCCGCGCGCGCGGCCGCCGGCATGGACAAGCGCATCGACCATCGCGCGATTGTCCTTGCCGTGGCAGGTCGCCTGCACGACGACGTTGCGCGAAAACCCGAGGAAATCGCGCAGGCCATACAGCGTGTCGCGCCCCGCATCGCACGGCGTGTACTTCCGCTCAGGCGCGAACGGGAACACGTCGCCCGGCCCGAACACATGGCAATGCGCATCGACCGCGCCCGGCGGCGGCGTGAAGCTGGGCTTGGTCGGCTCGGGATCGAAGCACAACCAGTTCGCGTCCATCGTAAACGCGCTCACAGCCCGCGCGCCTTCAGTTGCGCATCCAGCCGCGGGAACACCCGCCGCGCATTGCCCTCGTAGATCGCATGGCGCTGCTCTTCGGAAATCGGCAGCGCATCGACATAGCGCTTGGTATCGTCGAAATACTGCCCCGTGGTCGGGTCGATGCCGCGCACCGCGCCGACCATCTCGCTGCCGAACAGGATGTTCTTGGTGTCGATCACCTCGGCGAGCAGGTTCACCCCCGGCTGGTGGTACACGCAGGTATCGAAATACACGTTGTTCATCAGATGCGTATCGAGGCTCGGCTGCTTGAGCATGGCCGCTAGCCCCCGATAGCGCCCCCAGTGATACGGCACCGCGCCGCCGCCATGCGGGATGATGAAGCGCAGGTTCGGGAAATCGGCGAACAGATCGCCCTCGATCAACTGCATGAACGCGATCGTATCGGCGGCGATGTAGTAGGCGCCGGTCGCGTGCAGCCCCGGATTGCACGATCCCGAGACGTGGATCATCGCCGGCACGTCGAGTTCCACCATCTTCTCGTAGAAGGGATACCAGAACCGATCGGTCAGCGGCGGCGCGGTGAAGTGGCCGCCGCCCGGATCGGGATTGAGGTTGCAGCCGATGAACCCCATGCCGACGCAGCGTTCCAGTTCGGCGATCGAGCCGGCCATGTCCGCCTTCGGGTTCTGCGGCAGCATGCAGACCGGCGCGAACACGTCCGGGTACAGATCGGCACAGCGCTTGATGAGGTCGTTATTGGCACGCGCCCACGCCAGCGCGACGCCCTCGTCGCCGACGTGCGGCGCCATCGCAGAGGCGCGGGGCGAAAAGATCGTCATGTCCGCACCGCGCTCACGCAGCAGGCGGAGCTGGTTGGTCTCCAGCGTCTCGCGGATCTCGTCGTCGGAGATGATGGGGTAGGGCGGGGTCGGCCCGCCCGCCTTAAACGCCGCCTTCTGCGCCTCGCGCCAGTCGTTATGGGCGGCAGGGGCAGTCGTGTAATGGCCGTGGCAATCGATAATCATGCAGGCTCTGCCTTCCGGTTCAACAGATCGAGTTTGGCGGCGAGGCCGACTGGCGGGATTGCACCGAGGCTGCCGATCGCACGCTGGCGTGTCACGGCGCCCGCGCTCATCATGGAGCCGGTGCCGAGTGCGTCGAGCGTCTTGACGACTTCCGCCATCTCGGCGGCGCGGCGCGCGCCATGTGCGAGCATCCGGTCAAGATTATAGTCGGCGCGGGCCGCCCACGGTTTCGGTTTCTCGCTGGCGTCGAGCGAGGCGAGCACCTCGTCGAGCACGCCAGCGCGGTCGGCGGCGAGCACGCATTCGGCGGTCAGCGCCTCGATCCCCTTGACCATTACCGAGCGGATCATCTTGATCGACGACGCACGTCCGACGTCGCCGGCCACGATGCGGACGTCCGCGAACCCGAGGTCGCGCAGATACGCCGCGCCCGCCTCGGCATGTGGCCCCGACACCAGTAGCGGCACGGCGGTCCGCGCCGGCAGCACCGGCGCCATCACCGCGACATCGACATAGCGCCCACCCTTGGCGGCGATCGCGTCGGCGGCGGCGCGCTTGGTGTCCGGCGCGACGCTGTTCATGTCGAACCACAAAGTGCCGCGCGCGATCTCCGCGCCCCACGCGGCGGCAAGCGCCTGATCGGCGGTGACGAGCAACAAGGCGGCATCCGCGCGGTCGAGCGCGGCGGCGGCGCTGTCGCAGCCGCGCACCCCGACCATGCCGTAATCGTCGCGCTTGTCGTCGGCGAGCGCGGGATCGTCGGTCTTGCGGTCGTAAGCGGTCAGCACGCCCGACAGACCGGGCGCGAACGCCATCGCCGCCTCGCCGAATCCGATCAGGGCCGTCGTCCGCTCCATGGTCGTGGCTTGGCCGCAGCCGGCGGCAGCGCCCAATCGGAAAGCGCGCGGGCATATTCAAAATCCTGAACTTAGTCGAACTGTCGCATTTGCCCGTCTGTGCCGTATTCGCGACGAAAACCATGTCGCGCGCGAAAATAGCCATCCCGGTAACGCGACTAGCCCGCACGGCAACACGCATTGCGATACATTTGATCGCCGTTGCCTCTCTCCGAAACGTGTTAGCCGATCGTTTGCATCACGCCCCGCGCGCCGGCACCCCCACCTGATCGAGCGCCGCCAGGAACCGCGACTGCGCCCGCGTCGGTCGCCAGTCCCGCCGCGTCGTCACGCCAATGATCCGCCCGCTCAGTGCCGGCTCCGGACCGATCGCCGCCAGCACGCCGCTGTCCACCTCGAGCGCGATCTGCTCGGGCGAGAGCAGGGTGAGGAAGTCGCTCTCCGCCAAGATGCCGCGGATCACCATCACCGATCCGCAATGCACTGGCGCACGCGGCAGTGGGCCGTCGCCGAACAGCCGCTCCCACAGCGCGCGCAAAGGCGCGCCGGCATGGCTCACCACCCAGGGGTAGGCGGCAAGCTGCCCGGGCGTCGGCGTGGCGGCGCCGGCGAGCGGGTGCCCTGCGCGCCCGACGATCATCAGCCGGTCGGTCATCAGCGGCGTCTGCGTCAGGTCGGCTGGGGGTTCGGGCCTGAGCGCGCCGATCGTCAGGTCGATCGCGCCGTCGCGCAGAGCCTCGACCAGCTCGCGCCACGATCCTTCGATCACGTCGATCTCGATCTCCGGCGCGGCCGCCACCGTCCGCGCGATCGCGCGCGGCACCAGCATCGCCCGCGACAGCGGCATCGCGCCGATCACGACGCTGCCGCCCTCGCGCGCGGTCAGTTCGGCGATGCCGCCGGCGATCTCGGCGCGGGCGAGCCGGATGCCGCGCGCCAGCCGCAACCCGCCAGCGGTCAGCGCGATACCGCGCCCGCGTCGCTCGACCAGCACCTGCCCGCACACCTGTTCGAGATCGCGCACCGCGCGGTGGATCGCCGGCTGCGACAGCGCGGTCGCGCTTGCCGCGCCGACGAAACTGCCCGCATCGGCGAGCGCGAGGAAGGCGCGAAGCTGCGTCGCCGTCATCAGCCGCTCGGCATTGGCGAAGCGCCGCCCGCCCCGCACGGCGGCGGCGAGATGCGCGAACGCCGCGCCCGTCCGCGCCGCCAGCGCGCGCCCCGCCTCGGTCGGCTCCATGCCGCCCGCCTGGCGCGTGAACAGCGGTGTGCAAAGTTGCGCCTCCAGCTTCGCCACCCCTTGCGTCAGCGCCGGTTGAGACAAACTTACCAGTTGCGCCGCCGCGCTGACGCTGCCGGCGCGCACGATCGCCGCCACCCCGCGCAAATGCCGTAGATTGAGATCGAACGCGTTGGTCATATCCGAGGATTAGAGAAAACTTATCGCGCTTTTGCAATTCGGATTTGTGATCTCTGATGGAATGTTCAGGCCGGCCGTGAAGGAGATTGCAAGCATGGCCAAGGTCGTCACCCGGATCGAACGCGCGGACGCGCACGTCATCGATGGGCTCGCTGCCGCCGGCGTCGCCACCGTGCATGAGGCGCAGGGCCGGATCGGCCTGCTCGCCAGCCACATGCGGCCGATTTACCCCGGTACGCGCATCGCCGGATCGGCCGTCACCATCTCCGCGCCACCGGGCGACAATTGGATGGTGCACGTCGCGATCGAGCAGTTGCAGGCCGGCGACATCCTCGTGCTCGCGCCGACAAGCCCTTGTGAAGACGGCTATTTCGGCGATCTTCTCGCAACTTCCGCGATGGCGCGCGGCTGCCGCGGGCTGGTGATCGATGCGGGCGTGCGCGACGTGCGCGACCTGACGCAGATGGGCTTCCCGGTGTGGTCGAAGGCGGTGTTCGCACAAGGCACCGTCAAGGCGGTGCTGGGCTCGGTCAACGTGCCCATCGTCTGCGCGGGCGCGGCAATCAACGCGGGGGACGTGATCGTCGCGGATGATGACGGTGTGTGCGTAGTGAAGCGCGCCGATGCCGCCGATGTGCTCAACAAGGCGCAGGCGCGCGAGGCCGCCGAAGAAGCCAAGCGCCGGCGGCTGGCGGCGGGCGACCTCGGCCTCGACATCTACGACATGCGCGGCAAGCTCGAAGCGATGGGGCTGAAATATGAGTGATGGATCCGCGCCCTGCATGTGGATGCGCGGCGGCACCTCGAAGGGTGCGGTGTTCCTAAAGGACGATCTGCCGGCGGACACGGCCGCGCGTGACGCGTTCCTGCTGCGGGTGATGGGATCGCCCGATCCGCGCCAGATCGACGGCATGGGCGGGGCGGACCCGCTCACCTCCAAAGTGGCGGTGGTGTCGGCGTCCACGCGTGCAGGGGTCGATGTCGACTACCTGTTCCTCCAGGTGTTCGTAGATCAGGCGATCGTCACCGACGCGCAGAATTGCGGCAACATGCTCGCCGCAGTCGGCCCGTTCGCCATCGAACGCGGGCTGGTCGCCGCCGCCGGGGACGAAACGCGTGTAGCGATCTTCATGGTGAACACAGGGCAAATCGCCGTGGCGAGCGTGCGGACACCCGGCGGCGTGCCGACCTATGCCGGTGACGCCCGGATCGACGGGGTGCCCGGTAGTGCCGCGCCAATCCCGCTTGAATTCCGTGACACCGCCGGATCATCCTGCGGCGCGCTGCTGCCGACCGGCAATGCCGTCGACGTGATTGACGGCGTCGCCTGTACGTTGATCGACAACGGCATGCCGTGTGTGGTGTTCAAGGCAAGCGATGTCGGCGTGACCGGCTATGAGGATCGCGAAACGCTCGACGATGCGACCGAGCTGAAGGCCCGGATCGAAGCGATCCGGCTCAAGGCGGGGCCGCTGATGAACCTCGGCGACGTTCGCGAAAAATCGGTGCCGAAGATGATGCTCGTCGCAGCCCCCGCGCACGGCGGCGCGGTGACGGTGCGCAGCTTCATCCCGCACCGTGCCCACGCAACGATCGGCGTGCTTGGCGCGGTCAGCGTGGCGACGGCATGTCTGGTGGCAGGTTCGCCCGCGGCCGAGGTGGCGGTAGTCCCGGAAGGACCACGCAAGACCCTCTCCGTCGAGCATCCCACCGGCGAGATGAGCTGCGTTCTGGAGGTGGGCGAAGACGGGCAGGTCGCGACCGCCGCGCTGCTGCGGACGGCGCGCAAGCTGATGGACGGCGTGGTTTTCGGCTGATCGCCGACCCGAGAAAGCTTGCTGCTATTGATAAGCGCTCGCAAATAGGCCAAGGGCTCCCGCAGGGAATGCAAAGGGACTCTTGGATGAAGCGTGAGATTTTCGCCGCGATGCTGCTCGGCTCGGTGGCTTACGGTGGCCCGGCCTTCGCCGACGTCGCTAGTGGCTCCGCCATCGACGATCAGGATACGATCGTCGTACAGGGTGAGCGGCCCTCAACCGAATCCTCCGCAGGCACGAAGAACCCGGCGCCGATCGCCGAAACGCCGCAGTCGATCAGCGTCATCAGTTCCGCGCTGATCGCCGATCTCGGCCTGTCGAACCTCAATCAGGCGCTGCGCTTCGTCGCGGGCGTCACCACCGAACAGCGCGGCTCCAGCGCCGAAGTCTACGATCAGTTCAAACTGCGCGGCTTCGATGCGCCGCAGTTCCTCGATGGGCTGAAGGTCACGCAAGGGGCGGGCTATCTCGCCTCGCAGGTCGACGTGTCCCGGCTGGAACGGGTGGAGGTGGTGAAGGGGCCGGCGTCGGCGCTGTACGGCCAGTCCGGCCCGGGCGGCCTGATCGCGCTGTCCAGCAAGCTGCCGCTCGATCAGGCGCTGTACGGCGCGGTGTCGGGCACCTATGGCAGCTACGATCTCTACCGTGTGGATGGCGATATCGGCGGCAAGGCCGGCGGCGTGCTGTGGCGAGTCTACGGCAGCGTCAACGGCGCGCACACCCAGCAGACGTTCAGCGCGCGCGAGCGGGAGACGATTTCCGGCGCGGTGACGCTCGGGTCCGGCCATGCCACCACGCTGACGCTGCTCGGCGCCTACTCGCATGATCCGCAGAACGGCAGCTACAGTGTGTTCCCAGCGTCGGGCACGTATCTTGCCAACCCCAACGGCACGCTGCCGACCAGCCGCGATTTCGGTGAGAAGGGCAATTACTTCCGCCGTGAGCAGGTTGCGGGCACGTACATCCTCAACCATGATTTCGGCGACGGCTGGGCGTTCCGCGCGTCGGGCCGCTACCAGCATGCCACGTCGCGGCTGGGGATCGTCTATTCGTCGAGTGGCCTCGACGCGTCTGATCCGACCGGGCAAACCTACAGCCGCGCGTCCTATGCCACGCGCGAGACCGGCAGCGGCTGGGTGTTCGACAATCGCCTGAGTGGCAGCTTCGACACTGGCCCGTTCAAGCACGACGTGCTGCTCGGCGTCGATCACCAGTTCAACAAGGCGTATGAGCTGTCGGCGTTTGGGGGTGCAACGCCGCTCAACGGTTTCGCGCCGGTGTACGGCACGATGATGGTGCCGGACCGGCCGGACGCTGTCCCGGCGAACTTCGGTGTGACACCGGCAAGCCCGCGCCAGACGCAGACCGGCATCTACGCGCAGGACCAGATTTCTGTCGGCGGCTTGCGGGTGTTGCTGAGCGGCCGGCAGGATTGGGCGGACACGCGCGCGATGAAGGATGACGCGCCGGAGAACTCCAAACGCTTCACCTATCGCGCGGGTGCGCTCTACACCACGTCGTTCGGCCTCGCGCCCTATGCGAGCTATTCCACCTCGTTCGAACCGCAGAGCGGCATCGTCACCCGCTCGGACGGTACGCTCGGCGCGGCGCGGCCGTCGCTCGGCAAGCAGCTCGAGTTCGGCGCGAAATACACGGTGCCGGGTACCAAGATCCTGCTGACCGGCGCGTGGTTCCATATCAACCAGACCAACGTGGTGACATCGAACCCGATCACGTTCGCCGGCGTACAGGGCGGCGAGGTACGCTCGGAAGGGTTCGAGATCGAGGCGAACGCGCCGCTGCCGCACGATTTCAACGCGCGACTGGCGTTCAGCCGGCAGAAAGTGCGTACCGTCAAGGACACCGCCAACCCGGCGACGATCGGCAACGGCATCCTCGGCGTCGGGCGGGGCGGCACGTCCTTCAACCTCGAATGGGCACCACATACCGGTACGCTTGAGGGCTTTGCGATCGGCGGCGCGGTGCGGCAGGTCGACAGCATCACCGCGAGCAGCACGTCGCTGGTCAGCACGCCCGGCTTCACCGTGTTTGACGCGCTGGCGCGTTATGACCTCGGCAAGTTCTCGCCCCGCCTTGAAGGGCTGACGCTCGGCATCAACGCGCAGAACGTGTTCGACAAGAAGTACGTGACGACCTGCTACCTCGATTACGCATGGTGCTGGTACGGTAATCGCCGCACGGTGCAGGGCACGATCGGCTACCGCTTCTAGGAGGGCTTCGGAGACGACGCGATCGGTGCCGCTTGAAGCGCGGCGGCGATCGCGTCGCGGAATGGCTTTGGCCGGAAGTCTGCATCGAACGGGCATGGCCGCTTCGGCAGCCCGTCGCTGCGTGGGCGGAACGCGTTCAGCCAGCTATATTTGTCGCTCAGGCCCCAGCACATCACCGTGCCGCATTGCCGGTAGGACAGCATCAGGTCGAGATAGGCGCGGACATGCGCCGCCACTGCCGCGTCGCGCACCGCGATCGGCCCGGGCAGGGGATTGTCGTGGACGTCCAGCTCGGTGACGAGCAGGTCGAGCCCCATGCCGGTCACCGCGTCCAGGAACTGCCGCCAAGCGCGCTCGTCGATGTTGCCAAGGCCAGTCGGTGTCTCGCTGTACTTGCTGCCGAGGTGACTTTGCACGCCGAGCGCATCGACCGGCGTGCCGCGCTTCTTCATACCTTCGAGCAGCCGCAGCACGGCGTCACGATGCTTGCCGCCATCGGCGGTCCAGCTCATGAAATCGTTGTAGACGAGTTGCGCGTGCGGCGCCGCTTCGCGTGCGGTGTGGAAGGCCAGGTCGATCACCGTCTCCGCCCCGCCGAGCGGACGCGACAGCGTCGTCTCGCGCAGCAGGCCCGTATCCGAGTCGATCGCTTCGTTCACCACGTCGAAGCTGTCGACCGCGGGTGCGTAACGGCTGGCAACCGTGCGGACATGCTCGACGAGCAAACGTTCGGCCTCGGCGTGGGGATGGGGGCCGAAATCATACTCGACCAGCCATTTCGGGAACCAGCGTTGGTAATGCCACAGCAGGGTGTGGCCACGCACGCCGAGACCGTTCGTCTTGGCCCATGCGACGATGGCATCGGCGGCGCGGAAGTCGAAGGTTTTGGCGTCGGGTCGGGTGGCGACCCACTTCATCTCGCCTTCCGGTACGATCAGCCCGCACTGCGCGGCGTTGAGCGCGCGGTAGGCGGGATCGGCGAAGTTGGCGCCGCCCATCGTGCTGCCGAACCGCCGCCCACTCGCCCGCGCAATCGCGGCGAGCGAGGTCGCCTGCGGCGGTGCGGCGGCGAGCGGACCCGACACGGCAAGCGCTGCCCCGGCGGCGAGCACATCGCGGCGGCGCATCACAGCGTCACATTCGCCGGCCCGGCAAGCGCCTGGTCGCGCACGCCGTGTGTTGCGATGGTGGTGAAGCCGCTCACCCGGTCGAGCGAAAAGACGCGGCCCTTCGGCGCCCGCACCGCGAGGAAGTCGGCGTCTGCCACGTCCTCCAGCCGGAACGCGGGGCGGGGATCCGGCGCGATCGTCGCCACCTCGACGTTGCTCATCCGCAAGCCGCGCACGTGGCGGACGAAAAATCCGGTCGCGGGCAGGTCGCCGAACATGGTCGCCTCCGGGTAGCCGAGTTCGTTCTCCGGCGGGACGATCGCCGCCATGGCCACCGGCGCGCCGCCGATGTGCTGGAAATGGCAATCACTGATCTGCACGTCCTCAATCGGGTGATCGGGCAACCCGGCGATCACCGAAGGGAGCAGGTTCGCCCCCGAACTCGACACGTTCTGGATCAGTACGCGGCGGAGCGTGCCGATCGACGCACCCGCCGGGCCGCGCATCCGCTTGCCGAGGCGGAGGAACAGCGGCCCGTCGACCGTGCCGCGCATCGCGATATTGCTGATCGTGATGTCCTCGATCACCGCGCCGTCTACCGTCTCCAGCGCGATCCCGCGGCTGTCCTCGATCACGCAGTTGCTGATCGTGATGTTGCGAAAACCGCCGTTGCTTTCGGTGCCGCATTTGATGCGCCCGTGGATGGTCTTGGCGAAATCGGCCGGCATCTTCTTCCAGCTGCCATCGATTACCGAGCCGACCTGATAATTGCCGGTGACAAAGCAGTTGGTGATCGTCAGGTTCTCGGTCGCGCGCGGATAGCCGAGCGCGAAGCTCGATTTCGGGCAGATACCGTCATCATAGGGTGAGTTGACGGTGCAGTTGCTGATCCGCACGTTGCGGCAGCAGTCGATATCCATGCCGTCGCGGTTGGTGTCGACCGTCAGATTGTCGATGGTGAGATTGTCCACGCCGGTGGCGAGGATGCCGAACCAGCCGCCTTCGAGCAGCTTGAAGTCGCGCAGCAGCACGTTGTGGCAGTTCTTCAGCGCGATCGCCTTGTTGCCGGTCCCGGGGCCATTGGCGTCCTTGAGCCAGCCGTCCTTGCCATCGCCGCGCCCAAGGCCCTTGCCCCAGATCAGGCCGCCCCCGATGATCGCGATGTCGTGCAGGCCTTCGCCCCAGATCAGGCTGTTGCGCCAGTGGCCGTGGCCGAAATCCTGGAACTTTTCGTACGCCGGATCGATCGGCTCGGCGACGTCGTAGCCGGTGCTGCCTTGCGGTGTCGCGGCAAGCAGGACCGCACCTGTGTCGAGGTGCAACGTCACCGCGCTCATCAACCGGATGGTGTAGCTGGGGTAGGTGCCGGCGGGGAAATGGATGGTGCCGCCGCCCCGCGCCGCCGCCGCTGCGATCGCGCGGTTGATGGCGTTGGTATCGTTCGTGCGGCCGTCGCCGCGTGCGCCGAACTGGCGCACGTCGAGCCAACCCACATCCGCCGCGAACGCACTGGTTGGCAAGATCGCGGCCAGCGCCGCCGCGCCACCAGATAGAAGGAGGTCTCGCCGCTGCATGACTATGCTCCGAGAAAAATGCCCCGGCCGGCAACGTGCCAGCCGGGAAGGAGGGAAGCGATCAGAACTTGGCGGTGACGCCCAGGAAGAACTCCGTTCCCATCACGTCATAAGTTGCCGAGAAGGTGTTCGCGCTCGGCCCCTGCGTGGTGATCGGCGGGTTCAGGTTGAAGATGTTGTTGGCGCCACCGAACAGCTCGAAACTCTTCGTCGCATCGTAGGTGAACGACAGGTCGAAATAGTTGCGCGACGGCAGCTTCGGATAGGCGATCGTGTTGAGCGCCGGTGTCGCCGCCGAACCCTGGCGCAGCGGCACCAGGTAGCGGTCCGTTGTCACCGGGCCAATGTAGCGATGGCGCAGCGAGAGGCCGAGTGGGCCGGTCGTCCACGTCACGCGGCTTGTGCCGCGCCACACCGGCAGCGGCTGGCCGCAGGTCGGGCCGAACGATCCATCGCAGTGGTTCTGGATGTTCGGGAATGCGGCCACCGGCACCGATGTGAAGTCGTTCAGCCATGTGAAGCTGCTGCTCAGATCGAAGCGGCTCGTGTCACCGAGGCCGGGGAAGCCGAAGTCTGCGGTGAAACGGTAGCGTGCCGCGAAATCGAGGCCTGAGGTGCGCAGCGACCCCGTGTTGGCGTTGAGGATCTTCGCTACATAGGGATCGTTGATCTCGCCGGTGGTAGGGTTGCGGCTGATCGCCTGGCAATAGGGGCTGCTCGCGTCCTGAATCACGTTGTAGCACAGGCTAAGCGTGTTCTGGAGGCCACCGCCGAGTGACGAGATCGCGCCGTCAAGTTTGATGTTGAAATAATCGACGCTGAAGAACAGCCGTGGCGCAAAGGCGGGCGTGAAGACGACGCCGGCGGTGTACGTGTCTGACTTCTCGGCGGCCAGGTTCGGGTTGCCGCCGAAATCGGCCGGGATGATCGTGTTTGGCTGCACGGCGGCCGTGAACACATTGGCCGCCGGTACGCCGGTCGCGACGCAGACCGCGCGCGCGGCGGCGGTCTGGAGCACGGCGGCGGCACGGCTCGAGCACGGGTCGGTGGCGACGCCGGTCACCCGGTTGACGCCGCCGTACAGTTCCGAGACGTTGGGCGCGCGGATGGCGCGCTGATATTGACCACGGAACGCAAAGCTTTTGTTCACGCGCCAGTCGAGCCCGCCGAGGTACGTCCAGTTGCCGCCAATGCCCTTCAGATCATAGTCCGAATAGCGGAAAGCCGCGTTGGCGGTGAGGTTCTCGATAAACGGCGTGTCGTGGATCAGCGGCACGCGGATTTCGCCGAAGCCTTCCTTCACACCCACGCCACCGCGCGTCGGCAAACCGGGATTGAAGCCCGCCACGTCACCCGAGGCGAGGAAGCTGTCGGGCGAGAAGACCGCGTCAGTCTGCCGCCATTCGAACCCGGCCGAGAAGCCGACCTTGCCCGCCGGCAGCGCGAACAGGTTGCCGGTCAGGCTGCCCTGCGCAACTTGTTGCGTTGCCGTCGTGGTGTTGGTCGCGCTGATCCTGATCGCGGCGGCGCACGCCTCGCTGATCTGCGCGCCGAAGATGTCGCACACCGGTGCGGCACCGTTCTGCGACAGCACCGCCGCCTGCACGCGGCTGCGGGACAGCGCGTTCTGGAGCAGCAGCGTGTCCTCGCTATGCGAGTAGGTGTAGTAGACGTCGTATTTCAGATCGGTGAGGAAAGAGTCGCTGACGTCGCCTAGGTTGCCGCGGAAGCCCCAGGCGCCGCGGAACACGTTGCGCCGCTCGCTAGCCAGGCGCGGGCCGACCTCTACATAGCGGCGGCCGGCGATGATCGACGCCAAGCCATCGTTGGGCCGGTTGGTGTACGTGGCGGTGCCGGCGGTGACCGTGGTGTTCCCGGCTTCCGACCGATCGAGGACGCCCAGCACGTTCTGGAGCGCGGGCGAGAGATACGGATTGTTGACGTTGAACAGGGTCGCGGAACCGATATTGGTCGGCGCGAGCCGCGCGTTCACCTCATTATGGCTGTAGTGCAGCTCCATATAGCCGGTAATGTGGTCGTTGAAGTCGTAATGGCCGAAGCTGTTGATCATCCAGCGCTTCTGCGGCTGGATCAGATAGTTGTCGGGACCGAGGTTGAAATCGTCCTGTGGTGTGAGCGCCGGGCGTGCGGTGGTGCCGGCACTGTCGAAGGTGAAGCCACGCGAGGTCAGCCCGGATAGCCCCGCACCGGCATAGGCGGCGTTGAGGGCCGTGTTCGATCCGCCGGCCGCCGGAATGCCGGAGAAGCGACCATTGGGAATGTCGCCCGATCCGCTGGCGATGAAGCCGAGCTGACCACCACCGGCGACGCAGCTTTGCCCGGCGGGCGGCGTGAACGGCGTACCTGGCCGGGTAGCGCTGCCCGAGCCGGGTGCGACGCAGCCATCGGCAAGGCTGAGGTACGCGAAGCTGCCGCGTTCGCCGCGCGTGATCGACCCACGATTGAGATAGTTGCCCGACACGACGAGATTGCCACGGCCTTCGGCGAAATTGCCGCCCATCGTCAGATCGAAGTTGTACGTTGGCGTGCCGGTCGGCCGGTCGACGTTGACCTGCGCGCGGCCCTCCACACCCGAGAAATCGTCACGCATGATGAAGTTGATGACGCCGGTGATCGCGTCCGAACCATAGACCGCAGAACTGCCGCCGGTGACGATCTCGGTCCGCGCGATGAGCGAGGAAGGAATCGTGTTGAGGTCGGTAACCTGTTCAGGCCCGAAGATCGCGAAGCGGCGACCGTTGACGAGCACGAGGTTGCGGGTCGAGCCGAAGCCGCGCAGGTTCACATCGGCATAACCGCCGGGAACGGTGTTCGACGTCGCGCCGCCGAGCTGCGAGCCGACGACCTGCGGCACCTGTTCCAGCGTGCGGTCGATGTTGACGTTGCCCGAAAGCTTGATGTCTTCCTGATTGAACACATTGACGGGTGTCGATGCGTCGAACCCGGTGCGGGCGATGCGGGATCCGGTGACGACCACGTCCTGCGTCGCGGCCGGCTCCGTCGAGGTCACGCCTTCCGCATTGACTTGGCTGCCGGCCTGCCCGTTGGGATCTGCGACGGTGCTTGTCTGTGCCGGCGCGCCGGTCGGCGCTGCATCTGGCACGGCTTGCTGCGCGGTTTGCGCTGCGGCAGGCGAGGCCAGCGAAAACGCCAGCAGCATCGTGGCCGTGCCCGCGAGTAGCCGGGTACGCGTGTTCCAAGAACCCATTCGTTCATCCTCCTTTGGGGCTTTGCGCCGTTTTTAGACCCTGTCGAGCGTCGGCAGTCGCCGTCACTCTGGCGTCGATTAACATCGATGACGCAATTATGCTAGCGCTGGCAATGGAAACTTGATGCGGTGGTTTTGAGTGGTAAGGGTTGGGCGACCAGCAAGTGAGCGCCACCGAAGACGCCGCGACACACGAGAGGAGCGCGTGACAATGGTATCAATCCGCAGCGGGAAGCGCTGGTGTGTGGCGCTCACGTCCATGGTGTTGGCGGGGCCGCTTTCGGCGTCTCCGCAGCAGCCGCCGGCGACCTTCACCAATCCGATCCTTTACGCCGATTACTCCGACCCCGACGCGATCCGCGTCGGCCGCGACTATTACCTTGTTGCCTCGAGCTTCCACTTCTCGCCGGGGCTGCCGGTGCTGCACTCACGCGATCTGGTTCACTGGACGATCATCGGGCACGTCTTGCCCAAGCTGCCGTTCGCGCCGGAATACGACATGCCCGGGCCGCACACGCTTACGGATGCGATCTCCAAGCCGATCGGCGGCACGCGATACGCGGGCGGGGTGTGGGCGCCATCGATCCGGTTCCACGCCGGCAAATTCTTCGTCTACTGGCCGACACCGGACGAGGGCATCTTCATGGCCACGGCGACCAATCCGGCTGGCCCGTGGAGCAAACCGGTTGCGGTGATGGCGCAGCCGGGCCTCGAGGATCCATGCCCGTTCTGGGATGACGACGGCAGCGCCTGGCTGGTACACAGCCGACTTGGCGCCGGCCCGCTGATCCTTCACCGCATGAGTCCGGACGGCACCCGCGTGCTCGACGCGGGAACCGTCATCGTCGAGGACAAGGTGCGGCTGCCGACGCTGGAGGGGCCGAAGCTCTACAAGCGAAACGGCTGGTATTACATCTTCGCGCCGTTCGGCGGCGTCTCGACCGGCGCGCAGGCGGTCGGTCGTTCGCGCGACATCCGCGGCTCATATGAATGGCATACCGTGCTGAAGCCGGGAACCAGCGGCGTGCAGGGACCGCACCAGGGCGCATGGGTGGAGACGCCATCGGGGCAGGGGTGGTTCATCCACTTCAACTCCACCGGCGCGTTCGGCCGGATCGATTATCTTGAACCGCTGCGCTGGGTAGACGGCTGGCCGATCATCGGCGCTCCCATTCCCGGTGACGCGGAAGCCGGCCAACCGGTCGCGAGTGCGCCGATGCCCGATACCGGTAGCCCGCCAACACGGGATCGCATCCAGGCATCGGACGACTTCGCGTCGCCCAAACTCGGGCTGCAGTGGGCGTGGAACCACAATCCGGACGATCGCGCGTGGAGCCTCACCGCCCGGCCCGGCTGGCTGCGGCTGAACGCGCTGCCCGCGCAGCATCTCGTCACCGCGCGCAACACGCTGACCCAGATCCTGCATGGCCCGAAGAGTCGCATCACCACCCGGATCGACGTGACGCGCATGACCGATGGCGAGCGGGCAGGACTGACGCTGTTCGGCGTTGGACCGAGCTGGATCGGTGTGGTGCAGGCGGGGGGCATGCGCCGCATCACGCTCGCTTCCAAAGGGGTCGAGACTGCGGGTCCGCCGCTTACCGCCGGCACGTTGTCGCTGCGCGCGGATGTCGGGGCGGAGCAGACCGTGCGCTACAGTTATAGCGTAGACGGTAAGCGCTTCACGCCATTCGGTGACGCGATCCCGCTGGCGCGATTCTCCTGGTGGAAGGGGTCTCGCCCGGCGCTGTTCACCTTCAACACGGGCGGTGCCGGTGGCAGTATCGATGCGGATTCATTTGAGGTGGAACAGCCATGATCGTTGGTCGCCGTCCCTTCCTCGCCGGTGCTGCGGCCGCGATCGCGCTGCCCGCCACCGCGCGTGCCGCTCCTGCGGCGTCCTCCGCGCCCGTTTTTACCACCTCCAATGCACGCTGGCAGAACGCCTATGACAAGGCTTTGGCGGTGCTCGCCGGCAACGTCCGCGTGTTGCCGTACATCCCGAGTCCGGTGCTGATCGAAGGGTCGGTCTATAATGGCATCTGGCAGGAATGCGGCCCGCATGAAGCGTTGGTGTACCGCCACTGGCGGCCCGATGTGGCGCGGGCGAGCCACCTCACCTTCTTCGCGCTGCAACGCGCGGACGGTCAGTTGCCGGCCAACAACAAGCTGACCGAAACCGGGTTCGGCCAGATCCAGATGGTCGTGCCGATCGCCGCCACCGCCTGGGAACTCGCGCATGCGACCGGCGACGCCGAGCTGCTGGAAGCCAGCTACCGCGCATGCTCCGCCTGGGACGGCTGGCTGATGCGATACCGCAACACGCGCGGCACCGGTCTGGTCGAGGGGTTCTGCACCTACGACACAGGCCACGACAACAGCCCGCGTTGGCAGGGCGTGCCTGACCAATGCCCGAACAAGGAGGCCAAGCGTTACCCGGCCGGTTTCGGCCTGCCGCGCCTGTGCCCGGACCTTTCGGCGACCGTTTACGGTGGCCGCCGTGCGCTCGCCGCGATGGCGCGCGCGCTCGGCCGTAATGCCAAGGCAGACAGTTGGACCGAGCAGGCCGAGGCGATCCGTCGCCTGATCCTTACCCGTCTGTATGTCGCGGAAGATGCCGCCTTCTACGATCTCGACGCCGCCGACCGCTTCGTACGGGTGCGCGGGGACATCCTTACGCGGGTCGCCGGCGAGCATGTCGTCGATCAGGCCGTGTTCGACGCGATGTGGCAACGCCAGCTCGGCAACCCGAAAGCATTCTGGTCGCCCTTTCCGTTCCCGTCGATCGCGCTTGATGACCCGAGCTTCGTGCGACCGATCCCGCGCAACAGCTGGGGCGGGGCGGCACAGGCGCTTACCGCGCTGCGTACCGGACGCTGGATGGATCACTACCACCGTTCCGCCGAACACGGCACGCTGATGAACCGCTGGTGCGAGGCGATCCAGCAGGACCCCAGCTTCCGGCAGCAGATTGACCCACAGACTGGCGCGTTTACCCAGGAAGACGCCCCGAACTATTCTCCGGCGGCATTGGTGATGGTCGATTTCACCTGGCGGCTGGTCGGCGTTCAGCAGGTCGGTGGCGAACTGCATTGGAATTGCCGCCCCGCGCATCCGGCGGCGCGTGGTGCACGCGCCGTGTTGCGCACTGACCAGGGGCAGGTGGCGACGCTCGCGTATGAGGGTGGCGGCGCGACGCTGACACTGGGCGGTACCCGCGTGGCCCGTATCGATGGCGGCCACGCCCGGTTGGTGACGGATACCGCCGGTCGCCTGCTCAGGCTCACCGGCATCGAAGCGGAGACACAGCAGCCGATGGTGACGCTCATGAACCGATCACCACGCCGTTTTGCGCTTGCGCGCAATGCGGACGTCCCGCTGCCCGCCTGATGCGCCCTTCAAACCGGCGGCGGTCCGCTTGATTCGCTTAGGATCAGCGGCAGGTCGGCGCGATCGACTTGGGCGATTGGCGCTCCGGCCAACGTGTCGAGCAGATGCCGGGTCGCCTGACGCGCCATTTCGTCGAACGGCCGCAGTACCGTCGTCAGCGCGGGCGTCAGCATCTGCGCCAGAATGCTGCCGTCGAAGCCGACCACCGACAGGTCCTGCGGCACCGCGATGCCGCGCGCCGCGGCAACCTTCAGCACCGCCGCCGCCATGATGTCGTTCGCGGCGAAAATCGCGGTCGGCGGCTCGGCGCGATCGAGGAATGCTTCTGCCGCCGACAGCGCGGAGATGAAGCCGTAATCGCCCTCCGCCTCCGCCAGCAACGTCAACCCGGCTTGGTCCAGCGCATCCTTGAAGCCGGCGCGCCGCTCCCGCGCGGAGATCATGTCCTGTGGACCCGTAACCATCGCTATTCGGCGGTGGCCGAGATCGACCAGATAGCGTGCGACCTTGGCCGCAGCGCGCCGCTCTTCAGAGATAATGACCGAGACGTAGCCATCCACCGGGGTCGAGGAAAGCGCGACTGCGGCCACGCCTTCCTGCGCCAGCGCGTCGGCCAATCCGGGGATGCCCGAGACCGGCGGCAGTACCACCAGCCCGTCGACGCGGGAGCGATGAACGAAAGCCAGCACGTCCTTGATCGCGAGGTTCTCGGCCGATGGGACCGAATGCATGATGAGTTCGTACCCATCCGGCGCCGCTTCGCCGACGATGCCGCGTTGCACCGCCTCCAGCACCAGCGCGTTACGATCGTTGTGAACCATACCGATCAAGAACGATCGCCGCATCGCCAGCGCGCGCGCGCGCAAGCTGGGACGAAAGTTGAGCCGTGCGATCGCCGCCTCGATTTTCTCCCGCGTGTCGGCGTTGACCATCGGTGAGCGATTGAGCACGCGCGACACCGTGCGGATCGATACGCCCGCCGCCTCGGCGACGTCGTGGATGGTCGGCTCCGTATGCGCCTGTCGCTCTGCCTGCCGCAATCCTGTTGCCCTTCGCTCTCGTTCCACCCGGAAGCCTAGTCTCTGACGGCATCGTTCGGGAAGTCCGGAATCGAAGATCGCGCATCTCGAGCGACGATCGACCGGTACGAGGGGGGATGGTGCACCCGACTGGATTCGAACCAGTGGCCTCTGCCTTCGGAGGGCAGCGCTCTATCCAGCTGAGCTACGGGTGCCTGGGGGCAAGCGCCTAGCAAAGCGCGAAGCGTTGCGCCAGTCGTTTCGTCACGCTGCTGTCGCCGCTTTCGCCGAGGCGGCCGCCGGCGGTAGTGTTTTTGGTTTGTAGGCGCATAGGTCGGCGACGATGCAGCGCCAGCATTCCGGGCGCCGCGCCTTGCAGACGTAGCGGCCGTGCAGAATCAGCCAATGGTGCGCGTGCAGGCGGAACGGGGCAGGGGTAGCCTTGTCAAGCTTCAGCTCCACGGCGAGCGGCGTCTTGCCACGGGCGAGGCCGGTACGGTTGCCGACGCGGAAGATGTGTGTGTCGACGGCGAAGGTTTCCGCTCCGAAGGCAATGTTCATCACCACGTTGGCAGTCTTGCGGCCGACGCCCGGCAATGTCTCCAGCGCGTTGCGGTCAGCGGGAACCTCGCCACCATATTCGGCGATCAGCCGTTCCGACAGGGCGATCACGTTCTTCGCCTTGGTATTGAACAGGCCGATCGTCCTGATGTGCTGCTTGAGGCCCTCTTCGCCGAGCGCGACCATCTGCGCGGGGGTCGTCACCTCTTCGAACAGCGCGCGCGTTGCCTTGTTCACGCCCACGTCGGTCGCCTGTGCGGACAACGCCACCGCCACGACGAGCTGGAATGGATTGCCCGCCGCCAGCTCCGTTTCCGGGTGCGGGTTGTCGGCGGCGAGCCGCGCGTAGAACTCGACGATGTCGGCCTTTTTCAAGCGCCCAATCCTCAGACTCCCAGAACTTCTGCCATGGTGTAGCTGCCAGCGGGCTTGTCGGCGAGCCACAGCGCCGCCGTCACCGCGCCGCGTGCGAAGATCGCGCGGTTCTCGGCCCGGTGGCCGATCTCGATGCGCTCGCCTTCTCCGGCGAACACCACCATGTGATCGCCCGCGACCGAACCGCCGCGCAGACTGGCCATGCCGATCGTACCGTCGCAGCGTGCCCCGGTCAGCCCGGCACGGTCGCTCACCTGCGCTTCGGACAAGGCGACGCCGCGCCCCTTCGCCGCCGCCTCGGCCAGCAGTTGTGCGGTGCCAGAGGGGGCGTCGACTTTGTGGCGGTGGTGCATTTCGACGATTTCGATGTCCCAGTCGGAGCCGAGTCGTTCCGCCGCCTCCCGCACCAGCTTGGCGAGCAACGTGACGCCGAGCGAGACGTTGCCGGTCTGCAGCACCGCAATGTCACCCGCCGCCTCAGCCACCAGTGCCCGGTGCGCCGCGGTAAGGCCGGTTGTGCCGATCAGGATCGGCGTGCCCGCCGTACGTGCTGCAGCGAGATTGGCGGCAAGCGCGGACGGAGTCGAGAAATCGACCAGCACGTCGGCGCGTTCCGCCAGCGCGGCGAGCGCGGCCCCGTCGCCGCTGGCATCGATGCCTCCCGCCACGGTGCCGCCGAGGTCGGGCACCGTCGCCGCTATCGCCTGGCCCATCTTGCCCGCGCTGCCCAAGATCCCGATCGCCGTCATACCTGCATTCCGCTTTGTCGTGTTGCGGCGCGCATGACAGAAAGGATGGCGGTGCGACAGGGGCAGTCACGCGTATTTTGCGTGAGAATGCTGGTAGTCGCGCGTGCGCTGGCACCGTATCACACGGCATGGCCAAACCGACCAACATCGTCATCCTCACCGGCGCGGGCGTTTCCGCGGAAAGCGGGATTGCCACCTTTCGCGGGCCGGGTGGCCTTTGGGAAGGGCACCGCATTGAGGATGTCTGCACGCCAGAAGCGCTCGCCCGCGATCCGGTGCTGGTGCACAGGTTTTACGACGCTCGCCGCGCCGCGCTGGCTAACGTAACGCCGAACGCCGCGCACGTCGCGCTTGCGCGGCTCGACGCCGCGTGGCCGGGCGAACTGCTGATCGTTACGCAGAACGTCGATGATCTGCACGAGCGTGCCGGTGCGTCCCGGTTGCTGCACATGCACGGCGAACTGCAATCGGCGCTCTGCGCGGCGTGCGGGGTGCGCACCGAATGGAGCGGCGATCTGCCGCCTGAGGAGGTCTGCCCGAACTGCGACGTCCCCGCGCTGCGGCCCGATATCGTGTTTTTCGGCGAGATGCCGTATGAAATGGACCGGATCGAGCAGGCGCTCGCACACGCGGACCTATTCGTCTCGATTGGTACGTCCGGCGCGGTCTATCCCGCGGCGGGCTTCGTTCAGGGCGCGCGGCATCATGGCGCCGACACGCTCGAACTCAATCTGGAAGCTTCGGCGGGGAGTGCCTATTTCGCCGAGACACGGGCCGGCCCGGCGACGATGCTGGTACCGGCTTGGGTTGACGAGATACTCACCTGAAGGAGACGCGAATGCTTGGACGCACGATACCGGACGTGACCCTGAAGACCCGCGTGCGAGATGAGACGGTGGAGGGGCCGAACCCGTTTCGTTGGCAGGATGTCGGCACGGCCGACCTTTTCGCGGGCAAGCTCATGGTGGTGTTCAGCTTGCCCGGCGCCTTCACCCCGACCTGCTCGACCGAGCAGTGCCCGGCGTTCGAGCGGGATTACGATGCGCTCAAGAAGCTCGGTGCGGATGAGGTATATTGCCTCTCCGTCAACGACGCGTTCGTGATGTATCAGTGGGGTCGTCACCTCGGGCTGGAGAAGGTCAAGCTGTTGCCGGACGGCTCGGGCGATTTCACGCGGCGCATGGGTATGCTGATTCGCAAGGACCATCTCGGCTTCGGTGAGCGGAGCTGGCGCTATGCGATGGTGGTCGACGACGGCAAGATCGTCGGCTGGTTCGAGGAGCCGGGCATCAACGACGCCGGCCTCGACGAGGACCCATATGGCGAGAGCGCACCTGACAAGGTGATCGCCTGGTTAGAGGCGAACCCGAAGTAAGCGGGCGATTGCCAAGGCTGCAAGCGGTGCGCGATGAAACCGTTATCGCGCGCCGCGACGGTTTGCTGTCACGGCCCGAACGCATGGTTCGCTTCGGAGCCGCCGGCGCTGGCGTCTTTACCGACCCATTGCCTGCCAGACCGGCTCAAGTCGCCGGCGGCTCGAAGAAATGATCAAGCACCTCGCTCGGCTGCTCGAATACGACCTCCGGTTCGCAGCCCAGCAATGCCGCGCGATTGGCATAACCCCATAGTACCGCGCCGGCGGCGATGCCGACCTTGTGCGCGGCAGCGATGTCTCGGGTTTCATCGCCGATTGACAGTGCCGCATGACGCGCGATCCGCATGCGCTTCAACACCTTGCGATAGCGCGGCGCCTTGCCGAACAGCGAAGCGCCACATTCGAACATTTCGATACGTTGAGCGAGCGAGCCCAGCACGGCGCGTGCGTTATGCTCGGAATTCGAGGTTACGACCGCGATCCGCACCCCTGCATCGGCCAGCGTGTTGATGACCTCGCTCACGCCTTCGAACAGCGCGATCCGCTCGATCTGCGCGGCGAGCCTTGCGTGAACGTAGCGGCCCATCGCCGGGAGCTTCCAGCGCGGAATGCCGAGGTGCCGGATCACCTCGCGCGTGGTATGGCCGCGTAAACCATCAACCTCGTCAGGCGCGACGCGGCGGAACTTGAACCGGTCGGCAAGGTCGTCGGCAATCGACAGGAACCAATCCCCGCTGTCCGCCAGCGTCCCGTCGAAGTCGAAAATCGCCAGCCGGTACCGCGCGCGGTGCTGGCCGGCGGGGGTGTGCATCTGCTTCACGGCGTGGTCGTGGCGTGGCGCCGCTTGCCGCGCTTGCCCGGCAAGCCGTCGCCCGGCGCGCCGACGCCGCTACGGATCGTCAGCACCTCCGCGCGAGACACGCTGCCGTCGCGGTCATGATCGAGCCGCGTGAAGATCGCGCCGAATCGAGCCTCAAGCTCCGCCAGCGTGATGCGATTGTCGCCATCGGCATCGACCTCGAACGGGCTGGGCAGGGCGTTGCGATCACCAAGCCACTTCAACGCCCAATCGCTATAGTCGATATAGCCGATCGAACCCTTCCGCGCGGCATCCGTCGCCGCGAAGCTTTTGGCAAGGCAGGTGTCGAGTTCGGCGCGGCTGACCAGTGCATCGCCGTTCTGATCGCACGCGGCGATCATCATTCCGACCGGCTCGGCAATGATCGTGGCGAGCGGTTGACGCGCCGGAGGTGTGGCGCCGACCGGCTGTTGCGCCAATGCCGGCATCACCATCATGGCGGTGACGCAGAGTGCGGCGATGCGGTATCGCTGTCGTATCGCTGCACTCCGCGTGAATCGGCAGGCTGGCTTCCCCATAGGGGAACAAGCGTTAGCCGAGATCGCGGCCATGTCGATAGGTGGCATGCTACAATCACGCTTCGCCGTTACGGAAGCAGCAGCGACGCATCCCCGTAGGAATAGAAACGGTAGCCGTTGCCGATGGCATGACCGTAGGCCGCCTGCATCCGCTCCAGCCCCATCAGTGCCGAGACCAGCATGAACAGTGTCGAGCGCGGCAGGTGGAAGTTGGTGAGCAGGCCATCGATGCCTTTGAAAACATACCCCGGCGTAATGAAGATCGCGGTATCACCTTCGAACGGCTGGATGCGGCCGTCACGGTCGGTCGCGCTTTCGATCAGGCGCAGGCTGGTGGTGCCGACCGCGATGATGCGCCCACCGGCCGCTCGCACTGCATTGAGACGGTCTGCGGTGGCAGCGTCGATGCGGCCCCATTCGGCGTGCATGCGGTGTGCGGTGGTATCGTCGACCTTGACCGGCAGGAACGTGCCCGCGCCAACGTGCAGCGTCAGCGTAGCGTGGCCGATGCCGGCGGCGTCGAGCGCCGCCATCAGTGATGGGGTGAAGTGCAACGCTGCGGTCGGCGCCGCGACGGCGCCCTGTTCGGCGGCGAACATCGTCTGATAATCATCCAGATCGCGCGCGTCGGTCGGTCGTTTGGAGGCGATGTACGGTGGCAACGGCATGCGGCCAGCACGTTCCAGCAGCAGTTCAACCGGTTCATCGCCCGCGAACGTCAGCGCGAAGCTGCCGTCCTCCTGTCGTTCGCTCGCCACCGCCGACACATCGTTACCAAAGTCGATCGTTTCGCCGGCCCGGATGCGGCGCGCGTTGCGGATGAAGGCGCGCCAGCGGCGCGGCCCCTCGCGCTTGTGCAGCGTCGCACCGATTTTTGCGCCGGCGCCGCCCTGGTGATTGTCCGGGGCCGCTGCGCGGACGCCTTCGAGTTGCGCTGGAATGACGCGCGTATCATTGAACACCAGCAGATCGCCGGCGCGAAGCTGGGTAGGCAGGTCGGTGACAGAGCGGTCGCGCGTCTCGGCACCGTCGAGCACGAGCAACCGCGCGGAATCGCGTGGCGCGGCAGGGCGCAGTGCAATGCGCTCGGGCGGAAGCGCGAAATCGAACAGATCGACTTTCATGACAATTCGCTAGCGTCGCGCCGACCCTATTGCGCCTTGGCCTTCGGCTTTACTGCGGACGGTGCGCTCATCGTCTTGCTCTTGATCGGGGAGGTGTTGGGCAGGCTCGGCGCGAGCGTGGCGGGTGCGCTGGGTGCAGGCGCGACATAGGCGGGCGGGTGATCCGCAGCGATATAGGCGTGGAGGATACGCGATGGGTTCGCAGGCGGCTCGCCGCGCGTGATCGCGTCGACATATTGCATGCCATCGATCACGCGGCCGAACACCGTGTATTTCTTGTCGAGCGACAGCTTGGGGTCGAACACGATGAAGAACTGGCTGTTGGCGCTGTCCTCCTTTTCCGCGCGCGCGGCCGAGACAGCACCGCGCACATGCGGCAGCCAGTTGAACTCGGCGGGGAGATCCGGAAGCGTGGAGCCGCCGGTCCCGTCACCCTTCGGATCGCCACCCTGCGCCATGAAGCCTTCGATCACGCGGTGGAACGGTAGGCCGTCGTAGAAATGCTGACGGGTCAGTATCTTGACGCGCTCGACCATCTTCGGCGCGGCATCCGGGCGCAGCCAGATGACCACACGGCCACCGGTCGACAGATCGAGATACCACAGGTTCTCAGGATCAGTGACCGAGGGGATCGGCGGGCGGCCGGCGACGGGATCGACCACTTGCGCGGACACCGGGCCACCGACGAGCGCGAGGAGAAATATGACGAGAAGACCAAGAAAACGCATTATTTCCCCGCGAAGGCAGATGGGTGCGACCAAGCGCTTAAAGCAAATCCCGGCTTGCGCCAATCTGAACGACACGCGGCCGTCACGAGCCTTTGCGGCCGATCTTCTCGACCCGCGCGGCAACGTCGCGCGCGATCGCTGGCGGCACAAAACGATCGATCGGGCCACCGTACAGCGCGATTTCCTTGACCAGTCGGCTGGCGATCGGTTGCAGCGAGACGTCCGCCATCAGAAACACCGTCTCGATCCGCGGATTGATCTGCTGGTTCATGCCCGCCATCTGATACTCGTATTCGAAGTCCGCCACCGCGCGCAGGCCGCGCACGATCACGCGCGCGCCTTCGCGCTCGGCGAAGTCCATCAGCAGCGAATCGAAACTGACCACTTGAATATCGCCAGCAAGCGGGGCGACCTCGCGTTCTACCATCGCCATGCGTTCGGCGAGATCGAACATCGGCGATTTGGATGGGTTGGTGGTGACGCCGATGACAAGCCGATCGACCAGCTTCGCGCCGCGTCGGATGATGTCCATATGGCCGAGCGTCACCGGATCGAACGTGCCGGGATAGACGCCAATTCGCATGTCAGGTTCTTTGCCCGGCGCCACCTTTCAACGATCGCGTTCAAGGATGAAGCGTGCGATGTCGCGCAGTAGATCGGCTTCCGGGCCATAGCTTTGCAGGTGCGCGATCGCCTGATCGACCAGCATGCGCGCCTGTTCGCGGGCGCGGTCGAGGCCGAGCAGCGACAGGAACGTCTCCTTGCCCGCATCGCCATCCTTGCCGAGTTTCTTGCCGACCGCCGCCTCATCCCCTTCGACATCGAGAATGTCGTCGGCGATCTGGAAGGCGAGGCCGATATCGCGCGCATAGCCGCGCAGATGTGTGCGGGCCTCAGCCGGCAACCGGCCGAGGATCGCGCCCGCTTCCACCGAGCAGGCGATCAACGCGCCGGTCTTCATCGCCTGCAAACGCGTAATGGTCGGCAGGTCGAAGCTTGCCTTTTCCGCCTCGATATCCATCATCTGCCCACCCGCCATCCCGGCCGGACCGGCCGAGCGCGCGAGATCGAGCACCAACTCGCTGCGTACGAACGGATCAGGGTGCGTCTCGGGATCGGCCAATACCTCGAAGGCGAGCGCGTGTAGCGAATCACCGGCGAGGATCGCGGTCGCCTCGTCGTAGAGCTTGTGGACGGTCGGCTTGCCGCGCCGCATGTCGTCATCATCCATCGACGGCAGGTCGTCGTGGATCAGCGAATAGACGTGGATACACTCGATCGCGAGACCGGCCCGGCCCGCGCAATCGCGGTCGACGCCGAACAGCCGCGACGTGGCATAGGTCAGCAGCGGCCGCAGCCGCTTGCCGCCGCCGATCGCGGCATGGCGCATCGCCGCGTACAGATCCTCGCGCGGATCGCCGGGAAGACTGAGCAACGCATCGAAGCGCGCGTCGATATCGGCACCGACTTCGGCGAGCGCATCGCCTAGCGTGAGAGTGGCAGGCGCGGTCATCATCAGCTCGCGGCGAAGGGTTGAACGGTCACCGGACGCCCCTCGGCATCGAGGCGGATTGCTTCGATACGCGCCTGCGCGGCATCAAGCCGCTCGGCGCAGCGGCGACGCAGCTTGTCGCCGCGCTCATAGAGGCGGATCGCCTCGTCGAGCGGGGCATTGCCGGTCTCAAGCTGCGACACGATGGTTTCGAGTTCGCGCAGCGCGTCTTCGAAACTCAGCTCTTCAATGGGTCGATCCATGGCGTCGCTATGCGCGAGGCAAGTCACAGGGGTCAAGGATTGCTGCGCATCATCTTGCCCGTTGCGCGCCAATACCAGTTTGGTCGCAAGGGTTGTACAGACGATCCCTGCAAGAGTATCCCCCCGCGCAATAGGTTGCGCGACCGCACGAGCAGCTTCATTGCGGGTGCGGAGCGGTGCGCCCGCAGGAGAGCACGATGTCGTCGACGATTACCGAACTCGAACGCAAGCGCGCCGCCGCCCGGGTCGGCGGTGGCGAGAAGCGCATTGCCGCGCAGCACGCCAAGGGCAAGCTGACCGCGCGCGAGCGGCTCGACGTGCTGCTCGACGAGGGATCGTTCGAGGAATACGACATGTTCGTCGAACATAACTGCACCGATTTCGGCATGCAGGACCAGATCGTGCCGGGCGACGGCGTCGTCACCGGATCGGGGACGATCAATGGGCGGCTGGTGTTCGTGTTCTCGCAGGATTTCACCGTGTTCGGCGGCTCGCTGTCGGAGCGGCACGCCACCAAGATCTGCAAGATCATGGACATGGCGATGAAGGTCGGCGCGCCGGTGATCGGCATCAACGATTCGGGCGGTGCGCGCATCCAGGAGGGCGTCGCCAGCCTCGCCGGTTACGCCGAGGTATTCCAGCGCAACGTGCTGGCGTCGGGCGTGGTGCCGCAGCTTTCGCTCATCATGGGGCCATGCGCGGGCGGGGCGGTCTATTCGCCGGCGATGACCGACTTTATCTTCATGGTGAAGGATTCGAGCTATATGTTCGTCACCGGGCCGGACGTGGTGAAGACCGTCACCAACGAGGTCGTCACGCAGGAGGCTCTTGGCGGTGCGATCACGCACACCACAAAGTCTTCGGTCGCCGATCTCGCGCTGGAGGACGATATCGAGACGCTGCTGGCCGCGCGCGACTTCATCGACTTCCTGCCCGCGTCGAACCAGTCGCCGCTGCCCGAGCGGCCCACGTCGGACCCATGGGACCGGATCGAGGACAGCCTCGACACACTGATCCCGGCGTCCGCCAACCAGCCCTACGACATGCACGAGCTGATCCGCAAAACCGTGGACGAGGGCGATTTCTTTGAGGTGCAGCCGGCGCATGCGGGCAACATCCTTACCGGCTTCGGGCGGATCGAGGGGCGCACGGTCGGCATCGTCGCCAACCAGCCGATGGTGCTGGCGGGGTGCCTCGACATCAACTCGTCCAAAAAGGCGGCGCGTTTCGTGCGGTTCTGCGACGCGTTCGAGATTCCGATTGTCACGTTCGTCGACGTGCCGGGCTTCCTGCCAGGGGTGGGGCAGGAGCATTCCGGCATCATCAAGCACGGCGCCAAGCTGCTGTTCGCCTATGCCGAGGCGACCGTGCCGAAGATCACCGTCATCACGCGCAAAGCCTATGGCGGCGCCTACGACGTGATGAGTTCCAAGCACTTGCGCGGTGACCTCAACTACGCCTGGCCGACCGCCGAGATCGCGGTGATGGGCGCGAAGGGTGCGGTCGAGATCATCTTCCGCGGCCTGAACGCGGAAGGCATCGCCGAAAAGACCGCGGAATACGAGGCACGCTTCGCCAACCCGTTCGTCGCGGCGAGCAAGGGCTTCATCGACGAGGTGATCCAGCCGCACTCGACACGGCGGCGGATCGCGCTGGGCCTGCGGAAGCTGCGCGGCAAGGCGCTGGAGAATCCGTGGAAGAAGCACGACAATATTCCGCTTTGACCGTGCGTACCGAACGGAGTGTGCCCGTGACCAATAAACCGACGCTGGACGCATGGTCTGCCGCTTCCGCCAAGGAGGTGAAGGGCAAGGATCTCACTTGGCCAACGCCCGAGGGAATCGCGGTCAAACCGCTCTACACCGCCGAGGATGTGGCAGACCTCGACCCCGGCCTGCCCGGTTTTGCGCCGTTCACGCGTGGCGTGCGCGCCTCGATGTATGCCGGGCGGCCGTGGACGATTCGCCAATACGCCGGCTTCTCCACCGCCGAGGCATCGAACGCTTTTTACCACCGCAACCTCAAGGCCGGGCAGAAGGGTCTGTCGGTCGCGTTCGATCTTGCCACGCACCGCGGCTACGACAGCGACCATCCGCGTGTGACCGGCGATGTCGGCAAGGCCGGCGTGGCGATCGACACGATCGACGACATGAAGATCCTGTTCGACGGCATTCCGCTCGATCAGATGTCGGTCTCGATGACGATGAACGGCGCTGTGATCCCGATCCTCGCCTTCTTCATCGTCGCCGGCGAGGAGCAGGGCGTGGCGCGCCACCTGCTCGACGGGACCATCCAGAACGACATCCTTAAGGAGTTCATGGTCCGCAACACCTATATCTACCCGCCCGAGCCGAGCATGCGGATCATCTCGGACATCTTCGGCTACACCAGCCGCGAGATGCCCAAGTTCAACAGCATCTCGATCAGCGGCTATCACATGCAAGAAGCCGGTGCGACGCAGGTGCAGGAGCTTGCCTTCACCATCGCCGACGGCATGGAATATGTGAAATATGGCGTCGCTTCCGGTTTAGATATCGACAAGTTCGCCGGGCGGCTGTCGTTCTTCTTCGCGATCGGCATGAACTTCTTCATGGAGATCGCCAAGCTGCGCGCCGCGCGCGTGCTGTGGCACCGCGCGATGACGCAACTGGGCGCGCAGGACGAACGCTCCAAGATGTTGCGCACGCACTGCCAGACTTCGGGCGTGTCGCTCACCGAGCAGGACCCCTACAACAACGTCATGCGCACCACGATCGAGGCGATGGCGGCGATGCTGGGCGGCACTCAGAGCCTCCACACCAACGCGCTCGACGAGGCGATCGCGCTGCCGACCGACTTCTCCGCGCGCATCGCCCGCAACACGCAGATCGTGCTGCAGGAAGAGACGGGGATGACCAAAGTGGTCGATCCGCTCGGCGGCAGTTATTACGTCGAAAGCCTGACGCAGCAACTGGTCGACGCCGCGTGGGAGATCATCGAGCGCGTGCAGGCCGAAGGCGGCATGGCCAAGGCGGTCGCGGCGGGCTGGCCCAAGGGCATGATCGAGGAGGCGAGCGCCGGCCGCGCCGCGCGGGTCGATCGTGGTGAGGACGTGATCGTCGGCGTCAACAAATACAAATTGGCGGAGGAAGACCCGATTGACATCCTCGACGTCGATAACGTGGCGGTGCGCGAGGCGCAGATCGCCCGCATCGCGCGCGTAAAGGCCGGGCGCGACGCGGCGGCGTGTCAGGCGACGCTCGATGCGCTGCGCGAGGGCGCGCGGGGAAGTGCCAATTTGCTCGAACTCGCGGTCGAGTGCGCCCGTGCCCGCGCCACGCTGGGCGAGATAAGCCAGGCGATGGAGGATGTGTTCGGCCGCTACGACACCAAGCCGACGCCGGTCTCCGGTGTTTACGGCGGCGCGTACGGGGAGGATGCCCAGTGGCAGGGGCTGAAAGACGGTGTCGGCTCCATTAGCCGCGCCAAGGGCCGTGCGCCGCGCATGCTCGTCGCCAAGATGGGGCAGGACGGGCATGATCGTGGCGCCAACCTCGTCTCCTCCGCATTCGGCGATCTGGGGTTCGAGGTGGTACCGGGGCCGCTGTTCCAGACGCCGAAGGAGGCGGCCGATCTCGCCATCGCCTCCGACGTGGACGTGGTCGGCGCGTCCAGCCTCGCCGCCGGGCACAAGACGCTGATCCCCGAGCTGATCGGCCACCTGCGCGAGGCGGGTCGCACCGACATAAAGGTGATCGCCGGCGGCGTGATCCCCGCGCAGGATTATCAGGTGTTGCGCGATGCCGGCGTGCAGGGGATTTTCGGCCCCGGCACGAATCTGGTGGACGCGGCCGGCGAGGTGTTGAAATTGCTGGGTCATAACATGCCCCCTGTCGAGGAAGTCGCGTAATGAGTTTGGACCTCATCCCCGGTGCCGCTGCCGACGCAGCCGCCCACAGCCATGACGATGGCGTGCATGCCGCCCCGTCGCCCGCTGGACGGCCTGGCGACGTGCGTACCGACTGGACGCGGGCGGAGATCGCCGAGCTGTTCGCGCTGCCGTTCGACGAACTAATGTTCCGCGCGCAGACCGTCCATCGCGCGCACCATGCGCCCTCGCAAGTGCAGCTCTGCACGCTCCTGTCGATCAAGACCGGTGGCTGCCCGGAGGATTGCGGCTATTGCAACCAGTCCGCCAGCGCCGAGACCGAGCTGAAGGCGTCGAAGCTGATGGACGTTCGCTCCGTCCTGCAATCCGCCGCACAGGCGAAGGATGCCGGCTCGCAGCGGTTCTGCATGGGTGCCGCATGGCGCAACCCCAAGGACAAGGACATGCCCGCTATCATCGAGATGGTGCGCGGCGTACGCCAGATGGGGATGGAAACCTGTATGACGCTCGGCATGCTGACCCCGACCCAGGCCGATCAGCTCGCCGAGGCGGGGCTGGATTACTACAACCACAACATCGACACCTCGCCCGAGAAATATGGCGAAGTCATCACCACGCGCACCTTCCAAGACCGGCTCGATACGCTGGAAAACGTGCGCGAGGCGGGCATCAACGTGTGCTGCGGCGGTATCGTCGGCATGGGTGAGACGCGCGGCGACCGCGTCGGCTTCGTCCACGCGCTCGCCACGCTGCCGCGTCATCCGGAGAGCGTGCCGGTCAACGCACTCGTGCCGGTGAAGGGCACCGTGCTCGGCGACATGCTCGCCGACACGCCGCTCGCCAAGATCGACGATATCGAGTTCGTCCGCACCGTCGCGGTCGCGCGCATCACCATGCCGCTGAGCATGGTGCGCCTCTCCGCCGGGCGCGAAAGCATGTCGGAAGCGACGCAGGCGCTGTGCTTCATGGCGGGCGCGAACTCGATCTTCACCGGCGACCGGCTGCTCACCACCGGCAATCGCGGCGACAGCGCGGATGCTGTGTTGTTCGAAAAGCTCGGGCTGACCGCGATGCAGGGCGAGGAGCCGGCCCGCGCCGGCAAACCGGACGCTGCGCGATGCTGCTGATGATGCTGGCCCTCACCGCCGATCCGTGCGCCAGCGCGATGACGCAGACCGCGATGAACCAGTGCGCCGGCGCGAGCCACGCCCGCGCGGATGCGGCGATGAACCGGCAGTGGCAGGTCGCCTATGCCCGTGCCAAGCGCGGCGGGGCGGCCTATGCCGCGACCGTTCTCGTTGCGCAGCGTGCCTGGCTCAAGTTCCGCGACGCCGAGTGCAAGGCGGAGGGTGACAAATACCAGGGCGGCTCGATGCAGCCGCTGGCGGTGCAGAACTGCCTCGCCAGCGTAACCGAGGCGCGCACCAGGCAGCTTCAGATCGTGGCGTCGGAACAATGAGCATGCGGGTTGGATCGCGGCGTCTGCCATGCTGATCGCGCTGCTGCTCGCCGCCGCGACGCCAGCGCCGCACGCCACGGCCACGCCGCATCCCAAAGCCTCGCCTGCGCCTAAGGCGACGCCGACACCCGGCCCGCTCACCAAGGCGGCGCTGGAGCAACTCGAGCACGCCGAGTCGGCGCTAGCCGGGCAGTGGAAGATCACCAACGCCTTCATGGCCGGCAAAGACGCGCAGGATCACGCGCGCAGCCACTTCGCCTACGCGGCGGCGTTGCTCGACAGCCAGAAGGCGTGGCGGACGTATCGTGCTGCGGCCTGCCGGGTCGAGGGTGGGGTGCACGCCGGTGATGTGCGGCAGCCGCTCATCGTCGCGCAGTGCAAGACCGCGCTGACCAACGCGCGGCGCCTGCAGCTCAAAGGGCTGATGGCGAGCGAATGAGACGCGGCGCTCACGAAACACAAGAATAGGCGAGGAACGATGTTCAAGAAAATTCTGGTCGCCAATCGTGGCGAGATCGCCTGCCGCGTGATGCGCACCGCCAAGGCGATGGGCATCGCCACCGTCGCGGTCTATTCCGATGCGGACGCCCGCGCGCCGCATGTGCTGATGGCGGACGAGGCGGTGCGCCTCGGGCCGGCGCCGGCGGCGGAGAGCTATCTCAAGGCCGAACTGATCCTGCTCGCCGCGCGCGAGACCGGCGCGGATTGCATCCATCCCGGCTACGGCTTCTTGTCCGAACGCGAGAGCTTCGCGCGCGCCTGTGCCGAGGCCGGCATCGCCTTCGTCGGCCCTCCACCCAAAGCCATCGCCGCGATGGGCGACAAGATCGAATCGAAGAAACTCGCCAAGGCCGCAGGCGTCAACGTCGTGCCCGGTTTCCTCGGCGAGATCGCCGATACCGACGAGGCGGTGAGGATTGCCGGGGAGATCGGCTATCCGGTGATGATGAAGGCGTCGGCCGGCGGCGGCGGCAAGGGCATGCGCCTCGCCTATAGCGAGCAGGACGTGCGCGAAGGCTTCGAGGCGACCAAGCGCGAAGGCCTCGCCAGCTTCGGCGACGATCGCGTCTTCATCGAGAAGTTCATCGAAAGTCCACGCCACATCGAAATCCAGGTGATGGGCGATCAACACGGCAACATCGTCTATCTCGGCGAGCGGGAGTGCTCGATCCAGCGCCGCCACCAGAAGGTGGTAGAGGAAGCGCCATCGCCGTTCGTCACCCCGGCGATGCGCAAGAGCATGGGCGAGCAGGCGGTCGCGCTCGCCCGCGCGGTCGGTTATTATAGCGCGGGCACGGTCGAGCTGATCGTGTCGGGCGCGGATACGACGGGGCAGGGCTTCTACTTCCTCGAGATGAACACCCGGCTTCAGGTCGAACACCCCGTTACCGAGGCGGTGACCGGGCTCGATCTGGTCGAACTGATGATCCGCGTCGCCGCCGGTGAGGCGTTGCCGTTTACGCAGGCCGAGGTGACGCTGACCGGATGGGCGATCGAGAACCGCGTCTACGCCGAGGACCCGTATCGCGGCTTCCTGCCCTCGATCGGGCGGCTGGTGCATTACGATCCGCCCGAGGACGAACGCCCGGACTATGGCTGGGTTGCGACCGGTGCTCCTTATGTCCGCGTCGACGACGGCGTGCGCGAGGGCGGCGAGGTCAGCATGTTCTACGATCCGATGATCGCCAAGCTCATCACCCACGCCGATACGCGGATCGAGGCGATCGACCTGCAGATCGCCGCGCTCGATCGGTTCGAAATCTCCGGGCCGGGCAACAATCTCGATTTCCTGTCGGCGCTGATGCAGCACGATCGCTTCCGCAGCGGCAACATCACGACGGGCTTCATCGCCGAGGAATATCCGGACGGCTTCACCGGCGCACCCGCCGCACCCGAACTGCTCGCCCAACTGGCGGCGGTGGCGGCGTTCGCAGCGACGGCGGAGGCGGACCGCGCGCGCCGTACCGACGGCCAACTCGGCCGCCGGCTCGATCCGCCCGCCGATTGGGTGGTGCGGATCGCGGGCGCGGACCATGCCGTGTCGTTGTCGGAAGACAACATCACCGTCGACGGTGCCGACGTCGACATCGCGATGGAATATACACCGGGCGACCGCGTGATCGACGCGGAGATCGACGACACGCCGTTGTTCGTGAAGATCGCCCGCACGCGCACCGGCTTCCGCCTTAACGCGCGTGGCGCCATCCACATCGCGCGCGTGCTGCCCGCGCATGTCGCGCCTTATGCCGAGCACCTGCTGGTGAAGGTGCCGCCGGATCTCTCGAAGTTCCTGCTCTGCCCGATGCCCGGGCTGCTCCAGAAGCTGTATGTGGGCGAGGGCGACAAGGTCGAGGCGGGCCAGCCGCTCGCCGTGGTCGAGGCGATGAAGATGGAGAACATCCTGCGCGCCGAGAAGGCAGGCGTGGTGAAGACGGTCAGCGCGTCACCGGGCGACAGCCTCGCGGTCGACGCGGTGATCCTGGAGATGGCGTAAACCAAGCCGTTCGTACGAGCGAAGCCGAAACCCCTCGCGCAACGTGCAAGGCCCGTCGCTTGGCACGAACGGATCTGTGTTATTCCTCCGCCCGCTCCTGCATCTCCATCAGCGTGCGCGCCGCGTCCCGGTCCGCCGCATTCTTGAACGCCACGTCGAGATCGGGCGCGACGCCGAGCATCTGCATCAGCGCCCACATGCCGAACCGCCGTCCGCGATCGCGCTCCAGTCCGAACTCGACACGCAGCCGCTCCGCGCCCGCTTGCAACACCGCCGGAGACACCGCGTCCAGATCGTCGGTGCCGAAATAGCGCAAGAACAGATCGTCGAGCTTCATTCCTCGCGCCGCGCGCCGTCGAGTGTGCGCTCGCGCCGCTCCGCCTCGGCATGATCCGCTGCCTTTTGCGCCGGCGTACGGCCATGCAGCGCGCGGTTCTGCGCGGCGGTGGCGGCGGTGCCTGCGCGCGCTTTCGCCTTGCGCGCGGTGCGAAGGTTGATGATCTCGGCCATGTCCGTCTGTAACACCCTTGCGTTTCGCGCGCCAACCGGCTTAGCCCGCCCGCCGGCCCCGACGACGAGGAACTCCATGCACGATGCGATCGGCCTCGATTTCGGCACCACCAACAGCGTCGTCGCGCGCGTCGGCGCGGATGGGCAGCCGCACCTGATCGACTTCGCCGCGCCGGGCGAGACCAGCGCGGTGTTCCGCTCGGCGCTGTGTTTCTACGAGGATGACAGCGGACGCGGCCTTGCCTGCGAAGCGGGGCCGTGGGCGATTGCGGAATATCTCGAATTTCCGCAAGGCAGCCGGTTCCTGCAATCGTTCAAATCGGTCGCGGCATCGGCGACGTTCGAACACGCCTCGATCTTCGACAAGCGTATGCGGTTCGAGGAACTAGGCCGGCTGTTCCTTGCCAAGCTCGCCAGCCACACTGGCGGTGCGCTTGCCAAACCGCCGCAGCGCGTGGTGGTCGGCCGTCCGGTGCATTACGCCGGCGGACGCCCGGACGAGGCGCTGGCCCGGCAACGCTATGACGCGATGTTCGCGGGGTTCGGCGCGGAGATCCACTACGTCTACGAACCGCTCGGCGCGGCGTTCACATATGCCGCACGGGTCGAGGATGCCGCGACGATCCTGGTGGCGGATTTCGGCGGCGGCACCAGCGATTTCTCGGTGGTGCGGGTGGCGCCGCCGGGCGCGCCGAAACGCTGCACGCCGCTTGGCCACGCCGGCATCGGCATCGCCGGGGACCAGTTCGATTCGCGCATCGTCGACAAGCTGGTGCTGCCGATCCTCGGCTACGGCGGGCTGTACCGATCGTTCGACAAGCAGCTTGAAATCCCGCGCGGCTATTTCGCCGACTTCAACGATTGGTCGCGGCTCGCGTTGATGCGCAACCGCCGCACGCTGGAGGAACTGCACAAGCTGCAGAAGAACGCGCTCGACCCGGAGGCGATCGGCCGGATGATCGCGATCATCGAGGAGGAGCAGGGTTATCGCCTATACGACGCGGTCGGCCGGTTGAAGCGCGCGCTGTCGGGCGCGGACGAAGCCGAATTTCACTTCAATGGCGAGGGCGTCAAGATTGACGCGACCGTCACCCGCGCGCAGTTCGAGGGCTGGATCGCCGACGATCTCGCGCGAATGGCGGCGACGGTGGACCGCGCGCTGTCGCAAGCCAGTGTGGATGAGGCCGGCATCGACCGCGTGTTCCTGACCGGCGGCACCTCGCTGATCCCGGCGGTGCGCGCGCTGTTCACGCAGCGGTTTGGGGAGGACCGCATCGCATCGGGCGGCGAGCTCACCTCGATCGCGAGCGGCCTCGCGCTGATCGGGCAGGAGGATGACGTCGCCGCTTGGGCGGTCTGACGCTCAGGCCTCGGTAGACTCGGTCGTCCAGCCGAGGCCGGGGATAGTGATCGAGCGTCGCCCGGACAGATCGACCCGCGTCACGAAGATGTTGCGCCCCTCGATATAGCTCATCACCCGCCGCGCGCGGCCGAGCGAACTGGTGCCGTAGATCCGCGCGATATCCTCGTCCGTCGGGCAGGGGATGCCGTCGCGCGCCGCCCGCGCCACCAGTAGGAACGCGCCGAGCATATCGTCGGGCAGTGTCGCCGCCATCGCCAGCGCGGGCGCCCATTCGGTGTCGAGCCCCTCGAAAATGCCTGCCCGCGCCGCCGCCAGCCGCCGTGCGAACGCGGACGGATCGAGCGGCGCGCGCCGCACCCCGACCATCCGGCACCGCACCTGAAAATCCTGATACAACACCGCAGAGGTCCGCCCCGCCGATTCGGGGTCTTCGGCGATCGCCCGCAGCACATCGATGATGATCGCCTCGAGCGCCTCCGGCTCAAGCGCCGGTTCCGGCTCGGCACGCACCGGCTCCGGCCGCGCGATCACGCTGTCCATCAGATCTGCGGAGCCGGGCACGCGCGGCGGCGGCGGGTTGGCGGCGGCGTGCATGAACAACGTCGGCTCATCGACCTCCACCTCGGTCATCAGCAGCTCGCGCATGTCGGTGGTCTGCGATTGCGGCAGCGGGGTTAGCACCGGGCTGCCGCTGCGCGCGGAGGTGACGACTTGCCCGATCTTCACCATGATCGGCCGCCGCGCGATCGCCGGGCCCAGCCCCAGAAACGTGCCGCGTGTGAGATCGCGGATCTGCTCCGCCTGCCGCCGCTCCATGCCGAGCAGGTCGGCGGCGCGCGCCATGTCGATATCGAGGAAGGTCCGCCCCATCAGGAAGTTCGACGCTTCCGCCGCGACGTTCTTGGACAATTTGGCGAGTCGCTGCGTGGCGATGATGCCGGCGAGACCACGCTTGCGCCCGCGCGACATCAGGTTCGCCATCGCCGACAATGAGGCGCGGCGCACCTCCTCGATCACTTCGGCACCGGCGGCGGGCGCGAAGATCTGCGCTTCGTCGATCACCACCAGCGCCGGATACCAATGTTCGCGCGGCGCATCGAACAGCCCCATCAGGAAGGCGGCGGCGCAGCGCATCTGCCCCTCCATCTCCAGCCCCTCGAGGCTCAGCACCACCGACGAGCGATGCTCGCGCGCGCGCGCGGCGAAGCGGGTGATCTCGGGCAGAGAATAATCCACCGCCTCGATCGCGACATGGCCGTACGGCCCGGCGAGCGTGACGAAATCGCCCTCGGGATCGATGATGATCTGCTGCACCTCGCGCGCGCTGCCTTCGAGCAGACGGCGCAACAGGTACGATTTGCCCGACCCAGAATTGCCCTGCACCAGCAGCCGGGTGGCGAGCAGTTCCTCAAGGTCGATCGTCACCGTGCCGCCGTTTGCGTCGGTCCCCATGTCCACACGGAAAGTCATGGGCAGCGAATGGCGGAAAGGGGGCGGGGGGAGCAAGCGTTAATGCGGCACCACGCCCAGTTCGACACCGGTCTTGTCATGCAGCGCGAAGCGATCGACCAGATCGGCGCTGGCGGTATTGTAGCCGATCACCGCCACGACACGTCCGCCCTGCCGCAGCCGCGCCACCACTTTGTCTAGCGCGCCGACCGCGGAAATGTCCCAGAAGTGCGCGGCCGTCACATCGATCGTCACCGCCCGCGCCGGCTCGTCGCCGCCGAACGCGCGCGTAAAGCGATCGACCGAGGCGAAGAAGATCTGCCCGGTCACCCGGTAGGTTGCGGTCGCGTCGTCGCCGCTCCGCTCGACCGCGAACATCCGCCGCACCTTGCCGGCGAAGAAGATGCCCGACAGCAGCACGCCGACCAGCACGCCGCGCGCAAGGTCATGCGTCGCCACCACCGTCACCACCGTCGCCAGCATCACCACCGAGGAGGTCGGCGGATGCCGGCGCAGGTTGCCAATCGAGTTCCACGAGAAGGTGCCGATCGACACCATCACCATCACCGCCACCAAAGCCGGCATCGGGATCCGCCCGACCCACGGCCCCAGCACCGCGAGCAGGAACAGCAGGAACGCGCCCGCGGTAAAGGTCGACAGCCGCTTGCGCCCGCCCGAGGTGACGTTGATGACCGACTGGCCGATCATCGCGCAGCCGCCCATCCCGCCTACCAGCGCGGCGGCGATGTTGGCGGTGCCCTGGCCGACGCACTCGCGGCGCTTGTCGCTCTCGGTGTCGGTCATGTCGTCGACGATCTGCGCGGTCATCATCGATTCGAGCAGGCCGACCGCCGCCATCGTCAGCGCGTACGGCAGGATGATACGCAGCGTCTCCAACGTCAGCGGCACCTGCGGCCAGACGAGGCTCGGCAACCCTTCGGGCAGCCGGCCCATGTCTGACACGGTGCGCACCGGCAGGCCGAACCAGATGCTCACCCCCGCCAGTACGAGGATCGCGACCAGTGGGGAGGGCACCGCCGTGGTGATGCGCGGAAACAGGTAGATGATTGCGAGGCCGCCCGCGACCATTGCATAGGTATGCCAGCTCACCCCCATGAACTGCGGCAGTTGCGCCATGAAGATCAGGATGGCGAGCGCGTTGACGAAGCCGGTGATGACCGAGCGCGACACGAACTGCATCAGCAGATCGAGCCTGAGCGCGCCGGCGATCATCTGGAACACCCCCATCAGGATCGTCGCGGCGAGCAGATATTGCAGGCCGTACTGGTGCACCAGCGGCGTCACCACCACCGCCACCGCAGCGGTCGCGGCGGAGATCATCGCCGGCCGCCCGCCGACGATCGCCGTCACCATCGCGATCGCGACCGAGGCGTAGAGGCCGACGCGCGGATCGACGCCGGAGATGATCGAGAAGCCGATCGCCTCCGGGATCAGCGCCAGCGCAACGACGATACCGGCAAGCACGTCGCGCCGTGCTTCGGTGGCGTCGGCGAACCATTCGCGACGCAGGCGAGAGAAAGAATATGTCATCGGAAAAACCAATACGGGCACAGACCGGCCGGCGAAAAAGGCGGGGCGCTGTCATCTGTGTGCGTGGTCCGGCGGATCGGCGGCCGGAATAGCCACCCGGATTTGCACCGGGTCCATGTGAGTGCCGCCCTCATAGCGGGAAAGCGCGCAGGTGCAAGGCCGCACGCCCTCCCAACCGGCGTGCGGCGCCCCATATGCAGTGTTCGGACTATCAAGGAGCACGCGCATGGACCTGCAACTCAAAGGCAAGACCGCCCTCGTCACCGGCTCGACCGCCGGCATCGGCCTCGCCATCGCCGAGCGGCTTGCGGCCGAGGGTGCCGACGTGACGATCACCGGCCGCACGCAGGATAAGCTCGACGCTGCCGCGGACAAGGTCGGCACGCACGGCCGGGTGCGCGCGGTGCTCGCCGATCCGGGCACGGCGGAGGGTTGCGAGACGCTCATCGCGGCGGTCCCGCAGATCGATATCCTCGTCAACAACCTCGGCATCTACGAAGCCAAGCCTTTCAGCGACATCACCGATGCCGACTGGTTCCGCTTCTTCGAGATCAACGTGATGAGCGGCATCCGCCTGTCTCGCCATTATTTCCCCGGCATGCTGGAGCGGGACTGGGGCCGAGTCATCTTCATCGCCAGTGAAAGCGCGCAGTTGATCCCGGCGGAGATGGTTCATTACGGCATGACCAAAACCGCGCAGCTCGCCATCTCGCGCGGCCTCGCCGAGCAGACGCGCGGCACCAACGTGACCGTCAACACCGTGCAGCCCGGGCCGACCCGTTCGGAAGGGATCGTCGAGTTCATCCGCTCGACCGTCTCCAACAAGGACGCGCCCGAGGCCGAGCGCGAGGCGGAGTTCTTCGAAAAGATGCGGCCGCTTTCGCTGATCCGCCGCTTGATCGACGCGGAGGAGGTCGCGGCGATGACCGCGTTCCTCGCCAGCCCGCTAGCCGCCGTCACCAACGGTGCTGCGATCCGTGTCGAGGGCGGCATGGTGCCGACCATCGCCTGATCAAATGGGACCGCAGGCGGTGTGTCGCCTGCGGCTTTGGCACGCTTGCGCAACCAAGCGGGCTTTGTGTCGTTGGTCAGCCGAAATCCGAGGAGAATGACAATGGCCGACACGCACGAAATCAAGCAGGACATGTGGGACAAGATGGCGGCCAGCCCGTACCTGATGGTTGGGTTGGTCGATGGCGGGCATAGCGAGCCGATGACAGCGCAGCTCGACAAGGATCAGGTCGACACCCTGTTCTTTTTCGCAGGCAAGGACAACCGCCTCGCCGCTGGTGGCAAGGCGATGGCGCAGTTCGTTTCGAAGGGGCATGATTTCTTCGCCTGCCTCGCCGGCGACGTTCGCGTCGACAATGATCGCGCGATGATCGACAAGCTGTGGAATGAGCAGGTCTCGGCCTGGTTCCCCGGCGGCAAGGATGACCCGAACCTCACGCTGCTGCGCCTCGATATTTCGAGCGCCGAACTGTGGGAGACCGACATGTCGATCTCCGGCCGGCTCAAGATGCTGTTCGGCGGCAAGATCAAGAGCGACGAGGACGGCAGCCACGCCTTCGTCGAAACGACTGCCGCCTGAACGGAATTTCCGAGTGGTTCTCCGGTGCAGGCCGGGGTTCCAGTTGGGAAGGCCGCAGTTACTGCGCGCAACGCCAGCTTACGTACCGTTCGTAGCTAAGGCCCCGGCCTGCGCCGGAACGGCAGAATAGAAAAGGCCGGATCGTCCCGTGACGATCCGGCCTTTCTCTTGTCCCGCCAAACGGCCACCCAAGATCAGGCGTTCGCGGCCATCCACTGCTCCAGCACCGGCGCAACCTGATTGCGCCACTTGCTGCCGTTGAAGATGCCGTAATGCCCGGCATCTACCCGGAAATAACGCTTCTTGTCGTCCGACAGTGCGGTGGCGATATCGAGCGCCGCCTTGGTCTGGCCAAGCCCGGAGATATCGTCGCGCACGCCCTCGATTGCGAGGATGCCGATATCGGTGATCGCCGCCGGATCGACCTTGCGGCCCCGGTGCAGCATCTCGCCTTTGGGCAGCGCGTGCTTCTGGAAGACGAGGTCGATCGTCTCGAGGTAGAACTCCGCCGTCATGTCGCAGACCGAGCGATATTCCTCGTAGAACGCCTTGGTCGTATCCGCGCTCTCGTCATCGCCCTGCACGAGATGCTTGAACATCTCCCAATGCGAGACGAGGTGGTTGCCGAGGTTCATCGACATGAAACCGGCAAGTTGCAGGAAGCCCGGATAGACCTTCCGCCCCGCGCCGGGATAGGTGATCGGCACCTTGACGATGACGTTCTGCTCGAACCAGCTATGCGGGCGTTCGGTGGCGAGCGTGTTGACCGCGGTCGGCGCCTCGCGCGTGTCGATCGGGCCGCCCATCAGCGCAATGGTCTTCGGCCGGCACGGGTTGTTGTCCGCGCTCATCACGCAGGCGGCGGCATAGACCGGCACCGATGGCTGGCACACTGCGAGCACATTGGTGCCCGGGCCGGTCGCCTCCAGGAACGCGATCACGTAATCAACGTAATCCTCGAACCCGAACGCGCCGTCGGACATCGGCGCGAGCTTGGCGTCGCGCCAGTCGGTGATGTAGACGTCCGCGCTCGGCAGCATCCGCTCCACCGTGCCGCGCAGTAGCGTGGCGAAATGGCCGGACATCGGCGCGACGATCAGCAGCTTCGGCCCGCCCTCGATCCCCTCGCGGCGGAACCGCTTGAGCTGGCCGAACGGCATGCGCAGCACGATTTCCTCGGTTACGGCGACGGGCTTGCCGTCGATTACCGTGTGGGTCAGCCCGAAATGCGGCTTGCCGCGCGGGGCGGCGGCGTGCGCGAATACCTCAAGCGCGGAGGCGATCACCGGCCCGCCACCGAAATAGGCGAACGGGTTGGCCGGGTTCTGGAGCAGTTCCGCACTAAAGTCGGCCATCGCGCTTGCGCCGGCCAGAAACGAGCGTTGCAGTTCATAGGCGTTATACAGCATGCGAGCCCCTTATATGATTCCGCACTGCAATAACATCCGTGAGGACGCGGAGGGTGCAAACTCATTTTTGATCGCGCTGATCGAGCCAATCGATCCATCTGCGGTGGCGTGCGCGCGGGTCCCCTGCTAATCGGCCGCGATGGCAGACATGGATCCGGTGGAGCCGCGCGGTTCCCGCAAATTGCGCAATCTCGGCATGGTCTGGCACCATGCCACGCGCTACCCCTTACAGATCGCGCTCGCGCTGGTGGCGTTGGTCGCGGCGGCCGGGGCGACGTTGTTCTTTCCGGCGACGTTCAAGCAGATCGTCGACAATGGTTTCGCACAGCACGCTTCGACCACGGCGGTCGCGCCCTATTTCCATCACCTCATCATCGTCGTGCTGGTGCTGGCGGTGGCGACCGCGACGCGGTTCTACTGCGTATCGTGGCTGGGCGAGCGCACCGTCGCCGACATCCGCGTGGCGGTGCATCGCAACCTGCTCACGCTGTCGCCGGCATGGTTCGAGGAAAACCGCCCGTCCGAAATCGCCTCGCGGTTGACCTCGGACACCGCGCAGATCGAGAATGCGGTGGGCAGCACCATCTCGGTCGCGCTGCGCAGTCTGGTGATCGGCACGGGCGGCATCCTCTACCTGTTCGCACTCGCGCCCAAGCTCGCGCTGTCGCTCATCATCGGCATCCCGATCATCATCACGCCGATCTTCCTGCTCGGGCGGCGGGTGCGGCAATATTCGCGATCCAGCCAGGACCGGGTGGCGGAAATCGGCGCGGTCGCGGTCGAGACGCTGGGCGCGATGAAGATCGTACAGGCGTTCGGCCAGCAGGCGCGCGAGGGCGACCGCTTCCGTCAGACGGTGGACGACAGCTTCAAATCGGCGGAACGCCGCTTCCGCCTGCGCGCGATCATGACCGCGCTGGTAATGGGGCTGCTGTTCGGCGCGGTGACGCTGCTGATGTGGGATACCGTCAACGACGTCGCGTCCGGGCGCCTGTCGAGCGGGGCGCTCGCCGCGTTCGTGCTGACGGCGGGTATCGTAACCGGCTCGTTCGGCTCGCTCACCGAAGTCTATGGCGATCTGTTACGTGCATCGGGTGCGGCCGGGCGCTTGTCCGAACTGCTCGCCGAACGGCCGACCATCGCCGCGCCGCCTGCACCGACCGTATTGCCCGAGCCGGCGCGCGGCACGGTTGCGTTTTCACATGTCGAGTTCCGCTACCCCACGCGGCGCGACGTGGCGGCGCTGCACGACTTTACGCTGAGCGTCGCCCCCGGCGAGACGGTGGCGATCGTCGGTCCGTCCGGCGCGGGCAAGTCGACCCTGTTCCAGTTGCTCCAGCGCTTCTACGATCCCGACGCGGGCGAAGTGCGGATCGACGGCGTGGCATTGCCGGACGCCGACCCCGAGGAAATCCGCCGCCGCATCGCGATGGTGCCGCAGGATACGGTGATCTTCGGCGCGTCGGCGCGCGATAACCTGCGCTACGGCCGCTGGGACGCGAGCGACGATCAGGTCTGGGCGGCGTGCGAGGCCGCCAACGCAGCCGAGTTCCTACGCAAGCTGCCCGACGGGCTCGACACCTTCCTCGGCGAAGGCGGCGCGCGGCTGTCCGGCGGTCAGCGCCAGCGCGTCGCGATCGCGCGCGCGCTGCTGCGCGATGCGCCGATCCTGCTGCTCGACGAGGCGACCAGTGCGCTGGACGCCGAGAGCGAGCAATTGGTGCAACAGGCGCTCGAACGGCTGATGGCGAACCGCACCACCTTGGTGATCGCACACCGACTGGCGACGGTCCGCGCGGCGCAGCGCATCATCGTGATGAACGAAGGCCGCATCGTCGAGAGCGGCAGCCACGCCGAACTGATCGCCGCCGGTGGCCTCTATGCGCGGCTCGCCAGCCTCCAGTTCAGCGAGGCGGCGTGAACGTGTCCAACCTGCGTCTTTCCCCGGCAATCGCCGAGGCCCGGTCACGGGGAGGAGCAAATTGGCGCTGTGTGCCGTTATCCGTAGCCTCTTCGTGCCGAGGGAGGGCCAATGGAAAAGGGCATGACTGAGGCGCAACTCACCCCCGACACCGAACATCGCGGCTTTGTCGGCATCCTCCCCGCCGCCGCGCGCCCGTTCGCGCTGCTCGCCCGGTTCGACCGTCCGATCGGCTGGTGGCTGTTGTTCTGGCCAGGTGCCTGGGGCGTCGCGCTCGCCGGTGGTGCGGTGCGGCGCTGGGATCTGATCCTGTGGCTGCTGCTCGGCAGCGTCGTCATGCGTGGCGCCGGGTGTGTCTATAACGACATCGTCGATCGCGATCTCGATCGGCAGGTCGCGCGCACCCGCAGCCGCCCGCTGGCGAGCGGCGCGGTCAGTTTACGGGCCGCTTGGCTGTGGCTGATCGCACTTTGCCTGATCGGGCTGGTGGTTTGGCTGCAACTTGGCCTCTACGCGAAGATCGTAGCCTTGCTTAGCCTTGCGCTGGTGGCCGGATATCCGTTCATGAAACGCATTACCTGGTGGCCGCAGGCGTGGCTCGGCATGGTGTTCTCTTGGGCCTGCCTGGTTGGTTGGAGCGAGATCGCTGGCCGCCTCACCGCGCCTGGATTGCTGCTTTATGCGGGCGCGATCTGCTGGGTAATCGGCTACGATACGATCTACGCACTACAGGATCGCGAAGACGATGCGCTCATCGGCGTACGATCCTCAGCACTTCGCATGGGTAAGCGGGTGCGGTTCGGCGTCTCCCTGTTTTATATCGCTGCCTTGCTGCTGTGGAGTGTCGCGCTGTGGCTGGTTCGCCCCGATCCGCTTGCGATCGCAACCCTTTTGCCTGTGGCCATGCACTTTGCCTGGCAGGTCGGCACGCTATCGCCCGACGACGGTGCGGGTGCGCTCGCCCGGTTCCGCTCCAACCGGTTCGCGGGGCTGCTGGTGTTCTGCGCGTGTTTTGTCGTCGGCACCGTCGCGACGCTTTGACCTTCGGCACCACCGCACCTAAGTCGTCCCTATGTTGACCACCGATCAGGCGCGAGACCGCGCCGCCGCCATCGTAGACCGCGCGAAAGCCGCCGGCGCCGACGCCGCCGACGCCGTTTTCGCTTCCGACACCGCACTGGACGTCTCGGTTCGGCTCGGCGCCCTTGAGGACGTTGGCCGCAGCGAAAGCGCGGAACTCGGCCTTCGGGTTTTTGCCGGCAAGCGCTCGGCCAGCGTCTCCACATCCGATTTTACCGATGTTTCGATCGCCGCGCTGGTCGAGCGTGCCGTCGCGATGGCACGCGAGGCGCCTGAGGACGCCTGGGCCGGCCTTGCTCCGGAGGAGCGTCTGATGCACGGCGCGCCGCCGCAGCTCGATCTCGACGATGGCGGCGAGGCGTCGCCGGAGTCGCTCCGCGAAGCCGCACTCGCCGCGGAAGATGCCGCGCGCGGAGTTGCCGGCGTCACCAATAGCGAAGGCGGCTCGGCCAGCGCGTCGCGGTCGATCTGGGCGCTCGCCACCAGCCACGGCTTCGCGGCGTCCTATGCCACGACCAGCTACGGCCTGTCGGCAAGCGTGCTGGCGGGAGTCGGCGGGGAGATGGTGCGCGACTACGCGTATCACTCGACGCGCCGGCGCCGCGATCTCGAAAGCGCCGAAGCGATCGGCGTCCGCGCCGGTGAGCGCGCGGTCGCGCGCGCCAATCCAGGTAGGATCGAGAGCGGCGCGATGCCGGTCCTGTTCGATCCACGGGTCGGTTCGAGCCTGCTCGGCCATTTCCTGGGCGCGATCAGCGGGCAGGCGATCACGCGGCGAACCAGTTTCCTGCTCGACGCGCTCGGCAGCGCGGTGTTCGCGCCGGGCGTAGAGATCGCGGACGATCCGCACCGCCCGCGCGGGCTCCGCTCGCGGCCGTTCGACGGTGAGGGGCTGCCGGTATCACCGATGGCGATCGTGCAGGACGGCATTCTCGAAACCTGGCTGCTCGATAGCGCCTCGGCACGCCAACTCGGGTTGGAGCCGACCGGCCATGCCGCGCGCGGTATCGGCGGTGCGCCGGGCGTCTCGACCAGCAATCTGCACATGGCGGCGGGGCATCAGTCGGTGCAGGCGCTGCTCGGCGGCATCACCCGCGGCATCTACGTAACTGAGCTGATCGGCATGGGGGTGAACGGCGTGACGGGTGATTACAGCCGTGGCGCCGCCGGTTTCCTGATCGAGAATGGCGAGATTGCCACGCCCGTCGCGGAATTGACGATCGCGGGCAATCTCAAGGACATGTACCGGGAACTTACCCCTGCCAACGATCTTGAATTCCGATATGCCACCAACGTGCCGACGATCCGCATTGACGGGATGACGGTCGCGAGTGGCTGAATCGCTTGCCGACGCCATCGCCGCGATCGCGGCTGAGGCTGGCGCGCTGGCGATGGCGCGCTGGAAGACGGATTTCGGGCGGTGGGAGAAATCACCCGGCGATCCGGTAAGCGACGTAGATCTTGAAGTGGATGCGTTGCTCCATGCCCGCCTCTCCCAACTCGATCCGGTAGCGGGCTGGTTGTCCGAGGAGACCGCAGACAGTGGCGCGCGATTGTCATGCCAGCGTCTATGGGTGGTCGATCCGATCGATGGCACCCGCGATTATCTGCGCGGTCGGGCCGGCTGGGCCGTCTCGGTAGCGTTGGTTGACGGCGGTATACCGGTGGTGGGCGTGCTCGACGCACCTGCCCGTAGCGAAGTGTGGCGTGCTGTGCGCGGCGAAGGGGCAACGCGCAACGGTGTACCGCTACGCGCGAGCGCCCGCCTGGATATCGCCGGTGCGCGTGTGCCGACCGACGCATTGCCCAAGGCCGACCGCGATCTTGTTATCGTTGAGAAGCCGAATTCGATCGCTCTCCGGATTGCGATGGTTGCAGCGGACGAAGCCGATCTTGTCGCCACCGCCCGCTGGGGCCACGAGTGGGACATTGCTGCCGCCGCGCTGATCGCGACTGAGGCGGGCGCCGTCGTTACCGACGCGCTGGGCGGTCCGCTTGCCTTCAACACCGCGCGGGCCGAAGCGTTTGGCATCCTTGCTGCCGCACCCGGCATCCACGCCGCCGCAACAACCCGCCTTCGCGAGAGGGCGCTAGCAGCAAGCGCCACCTGACAGGGTTCGGTACCTCGTGCCCGGCGCGCTTACGAGGCTAGGATTGCGTCGGCCGGCTAACTCCCACATGTCGCCAGTAAGTTCGGCCAAGTGCGACGATATCGCGCTCGATCAGCGTTTCCAGCGTGACGCCCAACGCGTGAGCAGTGCCACCGGCAGGCCGAGTAGCGCGACATGCAGGAGGATCTGCACCGCCATCTCACGTGCCGTCAGATCGAGAAATGCCGGAGGCCAATCGCGTGGTGCGGCAAGCGTGCTGCGTACCATCCACGCAATCGTGCCGAACGCGGCTCCGCTGATACGCCAGTGGCGATTGAGCCCGGCCATACGAATGGATGCGACGACATACAGATCAACCAGCACCGCGATCACACCGAAATGCACCAGCAGGCCAAGCACCGGCCCCATCACCGGCCCCTGCCAGGCGGCATCTCCGATCACGCCGCTAGCGATGCCGGTCAGCATCGCTGCCGGGCTTCCGCCCGACCAGATCGCGCCGGCGAAGCCAGCGAGCAGCAGCAGTGTGCCGGTCAGCGCCGTCGCCAGTACGAGGCCCCGCAGCGTGCCCGATCGGGTATAAGGTGTCGTCATGCCAGACCTCGCTCGGTGCGTGGCGCGAACGATACGATCCGCCGCGATGGGCGTAAATGGCGCAGCGTACGGTGTGAGTGCCTGAAGAGTATCAAAGCGGAGCAGTCCACGAACAGACGGCTGATCCTTAGGCCGCTCCCGCATCTGCCGCGGCAGCTTCAGGTGCTACCGGATCAGGCGATCACGTCTCCCATCAACGCAGGGAAGAAGCCTTCGTGCGCTGCACGGAGATCTGCGAGCGTCACCACGTGATCATCATCGGGTAGTTCGAAGATGATGCGGTCGGCGATGGTACGGCCGATCCGCTCGATCTCGACGCCCGCCGCATAACCGCGCTTCAACGTCTCCATCAGCAGGTGGTCGGCAACCGTTGCTACATACAGCCCCTGATCCTCGCCGAACAACGCGCAGGCGATCCCGCACGGCAGGGGCGCGTTGAGCATGGCACCAACACCGCCGGCCAGCGCCATCTCCGCAATCGTGACCGCAACGCCGCCATCCGACACATCGTGCACTGCCGTCAGTGCGCCGGCACGGATGCCCGCCCGCACGAAGTCGCCGGCGGCACGCTCGGCATCGAGATCGACCGGCGGCGGTGCGCCATCTTCGCGGCCATGAATTTCGCGCAGCCACAGCGACTGGCCAAGGTGGCCGGTGCGGCTGCCGATCAGCACGATCACGTCGCCAGTACCCTTGAACGCAACGGTCGCGGACTTGGACCAGTCCGCCAGCAGGCCGATGCCGCCGATCGCCGGGGTCGGCAGGATCGCCGAGCCGCCACCGGTCGCCTTCGATTCGTTGTAGAGCGAGACGTTGCCGCTCACGATCGGAAAGTCGAGCGCGCGACAGGCATCGCCCATGCCGTCGAGGCAACCGGTAAGCTGCGCCATGATTTCGGGACGCTGCGGGTTGGCGAAGTTGAGGCAATTGGTCACCGCGAGCGGCTTCGCGCCGACCGCCGACAGGTTACGGTAGCATTCGGCGATCGCCTGCTTGCCGCCTTCATAGGGGTCGGCATAGCAATAGCGCGGCGTGCAATCGGTGCTGATCGCAATGCCCTTTTGCGTGCCGTGGACGCGCACCACCGCCGCATCGCCGCCGGGGCGCTGCACGGTATCGCCGCCGACCTGGGTGTCGTACTGCTCCCAAATCCACCGCCGCGACGCGATGTCGGGGGAGCCCATCAGCTTGAGCAGGTCGCCGCAGATGTCGGTGGTGGTCGGCAGATCGTCGAGCGGCTTGACGCCAGCCCAAGTCTTGTACTCATCCCGGCTGACCGAAGGACGATCGTACAGAGGGGCCTCGTCGGCGAGCGGGGCGAGCGGGATGTCGCACACGGTCTCGCCGTTCCATGTAAGCACCATGCGACCCGTATCCGTCACCGTGCCGATCACGGCGAAATCCAGCTCCCATTTGCGGAAGATCGCTTCGGCGAAGTCTTCACGACCGGGCTTGAGCACCATGAGCATCCGCTCCTGGCTCTCGCTCAGCATCATCTCGTATGGGGTCATGCCGGTTTCGCGCTGCGGCACCGCGTTCATGTCGAGTTCGATGCCGACGCCACCCTTCGACGCCATCTCGACCGAGGATGAGGTGAGGCCGGCCGCGCCCATATCTTGAATCGCGACGATCGCGTCCGACGCCATAAGTTCTAGGCACGCCTCGATCAGCAGCTTTTCGGTGAAGGGATCGCCGACTTGCACGGTCGGTCGCTTCGCGTCCGAATCCTCGCCGAAATCGGCCGAGGCCATCGTCGCGCCGTGGATGCCGTCGCGCCCGGTCTTGGAGCCGACATAGACGATCGAATTGCCGATCCCCGATGCGGCCGAATAGAAGATCTTGTCGGTATCGGCGATGCCGACCGTCATCGCGTTGACGAGGATGTTGCCGTCATACGCCTTGTGAAAGTTCACCTCGCCGCCGACCGTCGGCACGCCCACGCAATTGCCGTAGCCGCCGATGCCGTGGACCACGCCCGCAATCAGGTGACGCATCTTGGGATGATCGGGCGAGCCGAAGCGCAAAGCGTTCATGTTGGCGATCGGCCGTGCGCCCATCGTGAACACATCGCGCAGGATGCCGCCCACGCCGGTCGCCGCGCCCTGATACGGCTCGATGTACGAAGGGTGGTTGTGCGACTCCATCTTGAAGATCGCGGCCTGCCCATCGCCGATATCGACCACGCCGGCATTCTCGCCCGGGCCGCAGATCACCTGCGGGCCAGTGGTCGGGAGCTTCTTGAGGTGGATGCGCGACGATTTATAGCTGCAATGCTCGGACCACATCACCGAGAAGATGCCGAGTTCGGTCAGGTTCGGCTCGCGGCCGAGCGCCTTCAGCACGCGGGCATATTCGTCTTCGGACAGCCCGTGCTGGGCGACGATCTCGGGGGTGATCTGGCTCATGTCTGCGCCATAGCGAGGTGATGCGCGTTCGTCACCACCCGCCGAGCGGTTGCGTGAACGCGAGGTTCAGCCCCGCCGCCCGGCTGCCACTGCCGCATCGCTGGCGAGTCGGTCGGCGCGCTCGTTCTCCGGGTGGCCGGCATGGCCCTTAACCCATTTCCATTCGATCCGGTGCGGCTTGGCGGCGGCGAGCAGCGCTTGCCACAGTTCTGCGTTCTTGACCGGCTTCTTGTCGGCGGTTTTCCAGCCGTTCTTTTGCCAGCCCTTGATCCACTTGGTGAGGCCGTCCATCACATAGCGGCTGTCGGTGGAAAGCGTGACCTGACAGGGGCGGGAGAGGGCGGTCAGCCCCTCGATCGCGGCTGTCATCTCCATGCGGTTGTTGGTGGTCAGCGCCTCGCCACCGGACAGTTCCTTTTCGGCAGCGCCCATGCGCAGCACCACGCCCCAACCGCCTGGGCCGGGATTGCCCTTGCAGGCACCATCGGTGAAGATTTCTACCTTATCGAGTTCGTTCATGTCAGGTGTTTCACCAAATCAGGATTGTAGTGCGAGAGCCGCCGCAGATAGGCAAGCGGGTCTTTCCGCGTCACCAGCGCATCGGCCGGTGTGTTGAGCCAGTCCCACGCGCGCGACAGTGCGAAGCGGATGCAAGCGCCGCTGGCGAGCAACGGGAACGCCGCCGTCTCATGCGGTTGCAGCGCGAAACCGCTCGCATAGCCGCGGATCAGTGCCTCGCCGGTGGCGGCATGATAGGTCGAGCCGCTCGCGTCGAAGCTCCACGCGCTGTGCATGATGGCAAGATCATAGACGCGCAGGTCGGTGCAGGCGAAGTAAAAGTCGATCAGGCCAGAGACGTGATCGCCGAGCATGAGCACGTTGTCCGGAAACAGATCAGCGTGGATGGCAATGCGATCGAACCCATCGTCGGGCCAAGCGGCAGTCACCACGTTCAGGGCGTGGCCGAGATCGTCGTACAAGCCGGGCGCGATCTCGTCGAGGCTGCGGCCGCAGCGCTCGAACAGCGGGCGCCAGCTCGGCATCCCCATCGAATTTTCACGCGCGCCGCCAAAATCGGCGACAGCAGCGTGCATCTCCGCCATCGCGCGTCCCGCCGCCTCCGCCTGGGCAGGCGTCGGGTGAGAGACCGACACCCCCGACAAGAACTTGATGAGGCAGGCGGGGCGGCCTTCCAGTTCCTGTATCGCTACGCCGCGCCGGTCCTTGATCGCTGGCGGTACGTTCAGCCCCTTGGCGGCGAGGTGTTCGAGCAACGCCATGAAGAACGGCAGATCATCCGCAGCGACTCGTTTCTCGTAAAGCGTCAGGATGAAGCGGCCCGTCGTCGTGTCGACTAGGTAATTGGTGTTCTCCACCCCCTCTGCGATACCCTTGGCGGAGATCAGTTCGCCGCAATCGTAGCGCGCGAGAAAGGTGGACAGCGCCTCGGCTGACACGTGCGTGTAAACGGCCATGCAATCGGGGTTCCGGGAATGAGCGAGCGTTCAGACCTAAGCGCCGCTCCACATGCGGGAAACGGCCAAAAGCGGCAGCGCCGGACTAGGCCACAGCCTCAAGCCCGCGCGGCAGCTTGAACGAGATCGTCTCACGCGTCGTCTCCACCTCGCGCTCGACGATGTCGAAGCGTTCGGCCAGCTTGGCGACGAGATCGCGCACCAGCACCTCAGGCGCCGACGCGCCCGCGCTGATGCCAAGCGTCTTCACGCCGTCCAGAAACGCGAAATCGAGCTCCGCCGCGCAGGGAATGAGTTGCGCCGGCGTGCCCTCGCGCCGTGACACCTCCACCAGCCGCACCGAATTGGACGAATTATGCGCGCCGATCACCAGCATCGCGTCGCAATCCTGCGCGATTGCCTTGACCGCTTCCTGCCGGTTGGAGGTGGCGTAGCAAATGTCCTCGCCGCGCGGCCCTTCGATGGTGGAGAACTTGGCTTTCAGAGCCGCGACGATCTCGGCCGTGTCGTCAACCGAGAGGGTGGTCTGCGTCAGAAAGGCTAGGTTGTCCGGGTCGACCGGCGCGAACGCGGCCACATCCGCGCACGTCTCCAGCAGCGTCATCGCCCCCGGCGGCACCTGGCCGAGCGTACCGATCACCTCCGGGTGGCCGGCGTGGCCGATAAAGACGATGTGGCGACCGTTCTGGACGTGGCGCTCGGCCTGGCGGTGGACTTTCGACACCAAAGGGCAGGTCGCATCCAGCCACGAAAGGCCACGTACCGTCGCTTCGGCCGGCACCGATTTGGGCACGCCGTGCGCAGAAAACACCACCGGTGCCTCGTCCGGAACCTCGTCGAGTTCCTCGACGAAAACCGCGCCCTTCGCCTTTAGCGCATCGACGACGTGCTTGTTGTGGACGATCTCATGGCGGACATAGACCGGGGCGCCATGTTTCGCGATCGCGAGTTCGACGATCTGGATGGCGCGGTCAACGCCGGCGCAGAAGCCGCGAGGGGCGGCGATCAGCAGATCGAGCCGCGGTTTGCTGGACATCATCATTGCCATGACCCTCTACGCGATTGCTTGCACGGGCGGAAGCCGGTTCCTATGGTGCAATGCCATCGGGGCCGGGCGATCACAAGCTGCGGCCCCTTCCTTCGTGACTAAGGTGCGTATGTTTCCCACAGGCCGCAAGATCGCCGTTCCCGCGCTGCTCACCATTCTCGCGACGGGACTCGCCGGATGTTCCTCGGTCGGTGAGTTCGACGAGACAGGCGGCATCTCCGCGATCCGCTCGGCCTGCCCGACGGTGGAGGTCGCGGCGGCAACGGGCAACGTGACTTTGTTCAACCCACCGACGAGCCGCGATGCGCGTGCGATCGACGTTGAGGCGTCGCTCACCAACGTGCGGTCGACCTGCAATGACCAGAGCGACGACATCGCGACCAACATCACCTTCGAAGTGCGCGCGCGTCGCGCATCTGCGGCAGGCGCGCGCGACGTGACGCTACCGTATTTCATCGCGGTCATGCAGGGCGGCAGCGCGGTCGTCGCCAAGCGGGTCGGCCATGTCACGCTCCACTTCGACGCCGGCCAGTCGCGCGCCAGCGCCACCGCGACCGGCGACGCCAGTGTCTCCAAGGCGGCGGCGACATTGTCAAAGGAGGTCCGTGACAAGCTGACCGAGAAGCGCAAGGCAGGCGATGCCGACGCCGCGACCGATCCGCTGACCCGGCCCGACATCCGCCAGGCGGTAGCACGGGCGACATTCGAGGCGCTTGTCGGCTTCCAACTCACCGACGATCAGTTGAAGTATAACGCCACGCGCTGAAACCGGTTCGGCGTGTGTTGCGCGAGTGGCGGAGGGCTGCGCGCCTTTCGCGATTGACTCGTCTGCTGCACCGCGTCAGACCGAAATCGTTGATGCCGGGCAACCGGCATGGGCAGGCACGGGAGAGTGCGGGGAAACTCGCCGCCGAAGGAGCAACCGCCCCGGAATCTCTCAGGCAAAGTGGACCGTGCCGGCCGAATCGACACTCTGGAAAGCGGCTACGCTTGTTTTGCGCAGCCCACCGAAGGGGTAAACCGTCCGGTCTCGCCGGTGGTGAAAGCTCTCAGGTTCCGTGACAGAGGGGGCGGCGGATCATGGCGCGAGGCGCGCGCTGTGCTACGCCGTCAGACCTATTGTTTACGGAGACCGGCATGAGCGACGCAGACCTGATCGACGAAACCGGTGAAGAACCCGCAATCCTGACGTTGCCGCTTGACGCGTGGCACCGCGCGCAGGGTGGCCGCATGGTCGAATTCGCCGGATATTACATGCCGGTCCAGTACGACGGCATCATGGCCGAGCATCTGTGGGTGCGCGAGTCGGCCGGCTTGTTCGACGTCAGCCACATGGGCCAGTTGCTGTTCCGCACCGATGACGGTGCCGACCTCGACGGCGCGCTCGAGGCCGTGCTGCCGGGCGACATCGCCAACCTCAAGCCCGGCCGCCAGCGGTATTCGCTGCTGCTGGCCGAAGACGGCGGCATCCTCGACGATCTGATGGTGACGCGCCTGCCGGAGGCCAATCCGTTCGATGTGACCGGCCTCTACATGGTCGTCAACGGCGCGACCAAGTACGACGACATCTCGTATTTCCTCGATCAGTTGCCCGAGGACGTGCTCATCAACCACATGGAAGATCAGGCGCTGCTCGCGCTGCAAGGCCCCAAGGCGGTCGACGCGCTGGCACGGCTGGTGCCGGGCGTGCGCGATCTGGTGTTCATGTCGGCAGCGCCGTTCGAATGGGACGGCAAGCCGCTGTGGATCGGCCGCTCGGGTTACACTGGCGAGGATGGTTTCGAGATTTCGATCGACGGCGAGCATGCCGAGGCGCTCGCCACCGCGCTGTGCGCCGAGCCTGAGGTCAAGCCGATCGGCCTGGGCGCGCGTGATTCGCTGCGGCTTGAGGCCGGCCTGCCGCTCTATGGCCACGATCTCGACGAGACGGTGACGCCGGTGATGGCCGATCTCGGCTTCGCGCTGTCGAAACGCCGCCGCGAGGAGGCGAACTTCCTCGGAGCGACCCGTATTCTTGCCGAGCGCGAGGCGGGTGCCGCCGTCAAGCGCGTCGGTTTGCTGGTCGAAGGTCGCCAGCCGGTGCGCGAGGGCGCCGCGGTGCTCGACGCGAACGGCGGCGAAGTCGGCCGCGTGACGTCGGGCGGGTTCGCGCCGTCGGTCAACGCGCCGATCGCGATGGCGTTCGTGCCCGCCGCGATGGCTGAGCCCGGTACCCGCATCCAGTTGCAGCAGCGCGGCAAGGTCCACAGCGCGACCGTCGCCGCGATGCCATTCGTTCCCCACCGCTACGTCCGCTAAACAGGAGGCCCGCACATGAGCCGGTATTTCACGCAAGATCACGAATGGGTCGATGTCGAAGGCGATACCGGCACTGTCGGCATCACCGAGTTCGCACAAGGGCAGCTCGGCGATATTGTGTTCGTCGACGTTCCCGAGGCGGGCAAGACGCTGAGCAAAGGCGGTGACGCCGCCGTGGTGGAGAGCGTGAAGGCTGCGTCAGACGTCTACGCGCCGGTGTCCGGCACGGTGACCGAAGGCAACGCCGCGCTCACCGATTCGCCAGCACTGGTGAACGAGGATGCCGAAGGGCAGGGGTGGTTCTTCAAGCTGACGCTGTCCGATCCGTCGGAGCTGTCCGGCCTGATGGACGAAGCCGCCTACGCCGCGTTCGTCGCCAAGCAGTAACCCGAACACGCCCGTCCCGCCTGCGTGCGGGAGGGGAGGAGATCTTGATGCGTTACCTGCCGCTAACCGATACCGATCGCCAGGCGATGCTCGCCACGGTGGGCGCTGCCACGATCGACGATCTGTTCGTTGACGTGCCGGAGGCCGCGCGCCTCTCCGGGCCAATCGCCGGTCTGCCGATGCACGCCAGCGAAATGGCGGTCGAACGCCACATGAGCGCGCTTGCCGGCAAGAACGTGGCAGCGGGATCGGTGCCGTTCTTCCTCGGCTGTGGGGCGTACAAGCATCATGTGCCCGCCAGCGTCGATCACATCATTCAGCGCGGCGAGTTTCTCACCGCCTACACGCCGTACCAGCCGGAGATCGCGCAGGGCACGTTGCAGGTGATGTTCGAGTTCCAGACGCAGGTGGCCCGGCTGCTCGGCACCGATGTGGCGAATGCGTCGATGTACGACGGTTCGACCGCATGCTGGGAAGCGATCGGCATGGCACGGCGCATCACCAAGCGTGCCAAAGCGATCCTGTCGCCGGGGCTTCACCCGCATTACGTCTCCGTCGCGAAGACGATGGCGAAATACACCGGCGACGCGCTCGACACGGCAACGCCCACGCTGAACGACGATTTCGGCATCGACGCGCTGATCGCCAAGATCGACGGTGATACCTCCTGCGTGGTGGTGCAATATCCCGACATCCTCGGCCGCATCGCCGATCTGACCGCGCTCGCCGACGCTTGCCACGCCAACAAGGCACTGTTGATCGCCGTCGTCACCGAGCCGGTCGCGCTTGGTGCGATCCGCTCGCCGGGCGAGATGGACGCAGATATCGTGGTGGGCGAGGGGCAATCGCTCGGCGTGGGCCTTCAGTTCGGCGGGCCGTATGTCGGGCTGTTCGGTTGCAAGGACAAATACGTCCGCCAGATGCCGGGCCGGCTCTGCGGCGAGACCATCGATGCCGAGGGCAAGCGCGGCTTCGTACTGACGCTTTCCACGCGTGAGCAGCATATTCGTCGCGAGAAGGCGACGTCGAACATCTGCACCTCCTCGGTGCTGTGCGCGCTGGCGATGTCGGCGCACATGACGTTGCTGGGTGAGGCGGGTTTGCGACGGCTGGCGGAGATCAACCATCTCGGCGCATCTTCGGCGGCGGATCGGCTGGCGCAAGTGCCGGGCGCGGAACTGGTCAATGGGGCTTTCTTCAACGAATTCACGCTGAAGCTTTCCAAGGAAGCGCGGCCGATCGTCCGCGCGCTTGCCGATCGGGGTATTCTGGCGGGCGTGTCGCTCGGCCGGCTCTATCCGGGCGAGGACGATCTGGCGAACGGCCTCGTCGTGGCCGTGACCGAAACCACCACCCAAGACGATGTCGAAGCGCTTGCTCAGGCGCTCGCGGAGGAACTGGCATGACGATCAATGCAAGCGGCTGGCGTCCTGAGCGCCCCGAAGCGGGCGCCGACACCGCACCCGCCACCTTCACCGGCAACCGCGCGCTGATGCTGGATGAGCCGCTGATCTTCGAGGTCGGCTCTACCGAGACGACGGGCGTCGATCTCGCCGACGTGCCGACTGGCACTTCGCGGCTGGGCGGGCTGGAGCGCGCGCGTGAGATCGGTCTGCCCGGCCTGTCCGAGCCGGAGACCATGCGGCACTACACCCGGCTGAGCCGGCAGAATTACGCGATCGACCTGGGTCTGTTCCCGCTCGGGTCGTGCACGATGAAGCACAACCCGCGCCTCAACGAGAAGATGGCGCGGCTGCCGGGTTTCGCGGACGTCCACCCGTTGCAGCCGGTCGACACCGTGCAGGGTGCGTTTGGCGTGATCCACGAACTCGCCGAATGGCTGATCACGCTGACCGGCATGCATTCGGTCGCGATGAGCCCGAAGGCGGGCGCGCACGGTGAACTCTGCGGCATCCTGGCGATCAAGGCCGCGCTCGACGCCAAGGGCGAGGGCGCGCGCAAGGTGATTCTCGTGCCGGAAAGCGCACACGGCACCAACCCGGCAACGGCGGCGTTCGCGGGCTATGCGGTTGAGAACATTCCCGCGAGCGATGCCGGGCGGATCGACACGGACGCGCTGCTCGCGCGGCTCGGCCCGGACGTGGCGGCGGTGATGATCACCAACCCGAACACCTGCGGTCTGTTCGAGCGTGACATGAAGACCATCTCCGACGCGGTCCACGCGGTCGGCGGGTTCGTCTATTGTGACGGCGCCAACTTCAACGCGATCGTCGGCAAGGTGCGGCCGGGCGATTTCGGCATCGATGCGATGCACATCAACCTGCACAAGACCTTCTCGACCCCGCATGGCGGTGGTGGTCCGGGCTCCGGGCCGGTGGTTCTGTCGGAGGCGCTGTCGCCGTTCGCGCCGCTGCCGTTCGTGGCGCGCCAGGCCGACGGCAAGTTCGCGCTGATCGAGGAAGAGAGTGCAGGCGACGATCACCCGCACAGCTTTGGCCGGATGGTCGCGTTCCATGGTCAGATGGGCATGTTCACGCGTGCGCTGACCTACATCCTCAGCCACGGCGCGGACGGTCTGCGGCAGGTGGCGGAGGATGCGGTGCTCAACGCCAATTACATCCTGCGCAGCCTCGAGGGCACGCTGCACGCGCCGTTCGCCGCTTCCGGTCCGTGCATGCATGAGGCTTTGTTCTCAGATGACGGTTTGGCCGACGGCTTCTCGACGCTCGACGTGGCCAAGGGGCTGATCGATGAGGGTTTCCACCCGATGACGGTGTACTTCCCGCTCGTCGTGCATGGCGCGATGCTGGTCGAGCCGACCGAGACCGAGAGCAAGGCGGGGATCGACCAGTTCATCGGCGCGCTACGCTCGGTGGCGGAGCGTGCCAAGGCGGGTGACGCCACCCTCAAGACCGCGCCGCATTTCGCGCCGCGCAGCCGACTCGACGAGACGCAGGCGGCGCGCAAGCCCGTGCTGGTATGGCGCGAACCGGTGCTGGCGGCGGCGGCAGAGTAACGCTTCCCGAGACGGAGAGAAGCATGCGCGGATGGAGGCTGGCTGTGGGTTGCCAGCCTCTTACGCCTTGCTTCGACGTGGCTGACGTTTTCTGCGGGCGTGTTGGAATCTGCTTGAGGCATCGCTCACCCGTAGACCGGGCCTCTATTGAGCTTCCGGCGTTCCGCTGGCACACCACCGCATCGTAGCGCCAGCGATCTTTCGGCGCAGCGCAACGAAGGGGGTCGCGATACAGGTTCAGCCCGGTCACGTCGTGCAATATCTCGTTCCGGCAGCGATCTTCCTTGTTGCGATTGCGCTGCGCGCGCGGCGTATGTCGCAAGTCCGCCCGCTTCAGGTCGAACGGTTGTGGATCTTCCCCGCGCTCTACGCGGCGGTGTGCGTGTATTTGCTGGTCGAGTTCCCGCCGACGCTGATCGGCTGGCTGTGGTGCGCGGTGGCGTTGGCGGGCGGCAGTGTGCTCGGGTGGCAACGTGGCAAGACAATGCGGATCACCGTCGATCCCGCGACACATCAGCTCAACCAGAAGGCGTCGCTCGCTGGCATGGCGTTCCTGTTCGTGCTGGTTGCGATTCGCGCCGGCGCGCGCATGGAAGGGCGGGCGATGCACCTCGACCTGAATACGATCACGGTCGTCCTCGCGCTGTTCGCGCTCGGCCTGTTCGCGGTGCAGCGTATTGAAATGTACCTGCGCGCCAAGCGTCTGCTCGCTGCCGCACGCGCGGGCTGATTGCGGCGGCGGCGCTTCCCCGCTATCGCCGCGCCCCATGATAAAGCACGCCCTGTCCGTCACGCGCGAAGCCGATTTCGCCGCCTGGTATCAAACCGTCATCACCGAGGCCGATATGGCCGAGGAATCGGGGGTGCGCGGCTGCATGGTGATCCGGCCGTGGGGCTATGGCATTTGGGAGCGGATGCAGCGCCTGCTCGACGATCGCATCAAGGCGACCGGACATGAGAATTGCTATTTCCCGCTGTTCATTCCGCTCTCGTACTTCGAGAAGGAGGCCGAGCATGTCGACGGTTTCGCCAAAGAAATGGCGGTCGTTACCCACCATCGGCTGATTTCAGACGGCAAGGGCGGGCTGGTGCCTGACCCCTCCGCCAAGCTGGAGGAGCCGCTGGTGGTCCGCCCGACCTCGGAGACGGTGATCGGCACCGCCTTCGCGCGCTGGGTGCAGTCGTGGCGCGATCTGCCCGTGCTCATCAACCAATGGGCGAACGTGGTGCGCTGGGAGATGCGCACCCGCATGTTCCTGCGCACCGCCGAGTTCCTCTGGCAGGAGGGCCACACCGCGCATGCGAGCGAGGCCGAGGCGCGCGAGGAAACGCTTAAAATGCTCGAAGTGTACCGCGAGTTCGCGGAGAACTGCGTCGCGCTGCCGGTGATCGCGGGCGAGAAGCCGGAGAACGAGCGCTTCCCCGGCGCGGTCGCGACGTTCAGCATCGAAGCGATGATGCAGGACGGCAAGGCGCTTCAGGCCGGTACCTCGCATTTCCTCGGCACCAACTTCGCCAAGGCGCAGAACATCACCTTCCAGAATGCGGCCGGTCAGGTCGAACTCGCGCAGACGACGAGCTGGGGCATGTCAACGCGGATGATCGGCGGGCTCATCATGACGCACGGCGACGATGATGGCCTGCGCGTGCCGCCGCGGATTGCGCCTTGGCAGGTGGTAATCGTGCCGATGCTGCGCGACGTGCCCGAGGATGCGGCGATCGTCGACTATTGCAAGGCGCTGCGGGCCGAGATCGGCGCGCTGAGCGCGTTCGGCGAGCCGGTGCGCGCGCTGCTCGACCTAAAGCAGGTCAAGGCGGCGACGAAGCGCTGGGGCTGGGTGAAGAAGGGCGCGCCGATCGTGATCGAGGTCGGCGGGCGCGACGTGGCGGGCGGCAACGTGTCGGTGATCCGTCGCGACCGGCTCTACCGTGAAGACGGCAAGCTCGACAGTGCGGTCGTCGCCAAGGCTGACTTCGTGGCGCAGGCTGCTGATATGCTTAGCCAAATCCAGCTCGCGTTGTTCACGCAGGCAAAGGCGCGGCTCGACGCGGGCATCGTTCGCGACGTGGTGGACTTCGCGGGTGTGCAGGCGTTCTTCGCGGAAGGAGTGAAGAACCCGGGCTTCCTTGAAGTGCAATGGGCCAAGCCGAGTGGGGCCGCATTGGAGACGGTAATCGAGCAGTTAAAGACGCTGAAGCTGACGCTGCGCAACGTGCCGATGGACGCTTTGCCCGTGGATGGCGTGTGCGTGTTCACCGGCGCGCCCGCGGTCGAGCGGGTGATCGTCGGGCGCTCCTACTAAGCGCGGACGTGCGTAGTTCGGCTGGCCAGCGCGAGGGCTATGGCTGTGCTACGGTGCCGGGCGTTGCGTTTTGGTGGGCAAACCGCGTTTGGCGAGAGCCTAGCCAGCGGGATCGGAGCGGTCGACCTGGACCGCGCCGACATGGCGGGTGCCACGCGCTTCGGCAAGTTTCACCTGACGGTGGCGTTCGGCGAGCGCGGCGCGCTTTTCGGAGTCGCGGGTGCCGTGGCAGGCGGGGCAGCTTACCCCTGCTTCGAAGAGCGGCGAGGCCCGGTCTTCGGCGCTGACCGGCATGCGGCAGGCGCGGCACAAAGCATGGCTTCCGGCGGCAAGGCCGTGGCCGACCGCGACGCGTTCATCGAACACGAAACATTCGCCTTGCCAGTGACTTTCCGCTGCTGGGACTTCCTCGAGATATTTGAGGATGCCGCCGTGCAGGTGGAACACCGAGTCGAACCCCTCGGCCTTGCCGAACGCGGTCGCCTTTTCGCAGCGGATCCCGCCGGTGCAGAACATCGCGATCGTCTTGCCTTCGAGTTCGGCGTGGTGCTCGCGAAACCATGCCGGAAAGTCGCTGAATGTGTCCGTCCCCGGATCTACCGCGCCGGCGAAGGTGCCGACCCGCACCTCGTACGCGTTGCGCGTATCGATCACCACCGTATCGGGCCGCGCGATCAGCGCATTCCAATCGGATGGCGCGACATAGGTGCCGACATCTTCCAGCGGGTCCACCTCAGGCTGACCCATCGTGACGATCTCGCGCTTCACGCGCACCTTCATGCGGTGGAACGGCATTTCGGCGGCGGTAGAGAATTTGATCTCTGCCTCCGCACAGCCCGGCAACATGCGGATATGGCCGATGATCTCCGCGATCGCCGCCTCGTCTCCCGCGATTGTGCCGTTGATCCCCTCGCGCGCGAGCAGCAAGGTGCCTTTCACGCCGTGGCGCGTACACAGTTCGAGCAGCGGGCCTCTAAGCGCGGCGGGATCGGTAAAGCGGGCAAAGCGGTACAACGCGGCGACGTGAACGGGGTGGGGGGTATCCATCGCATCGCCGCTAGGACGAAACCTCGCCCCCAGTCAAAAGATGAAGGTGGCGATGAGCGGCCGCATCGCGCGACAGATCGTCCGCCGACGCACGGTGCCGGTGTGGTTGACCGGTTTCAACCCGCGCTGTATAGGCGCTGCTGCCCTACCGCAGACTCACGTGTGCGGGCGGGTGCTTGAACATTGCTGGATGCATTCAGGGCCAGGGGGAATCGCCATGATTCCCGAAGGCCCTTTTGTATTCCCCATATTGTTCCGGGGGGGCGTGATGGCTCCAGCAAAGTAACCAAAACTCCAAGGTGAAGAGATTCATGCCGACGATCAACCAGCTGGTCCGCAAGGGCCGCGATCCGCAGAAGGCCAAGTCCAAGGTTCCTGCGATGGAAGCGAACCCGCAAAAGCGTGGCGTTTGCACCCGCGTCTACACGACGACCCCGAAGAAGCCGAACTCGGCGCTTCGCAAGGTGGCCAAGGTCCGCCTGACCAACAGCCGCGAAGTCATCAGCTACATTCCGGGCGAAGGCCACAACCTGCAGGAGCACTCGGTCGTGCTGATCCGCGGCGGGCGTGTGCGCGATCTTCCCGGCGTTCGCTACCACGTCCTGCGCGGCGTGCTCGATACGCAGGGTGTGAAGGACCGCAAGCAGTCGCGTTCGAAGTACGGCGCCAAGCGTCCCAAGTAATCTGCCAGAGTAAGCCCCGAACAGGTTTCGGACCGGCTGAAGCACAAGAAGGAATTTGAAATGGCACGTCGTCGTCGTCCCGAAAAGCGGGTCATCCTGCCTGATCCCCAGTACGGGGATGAGGTTCTCTCCAAGTTCATGAACAGCGTCATGCTGGACGGCAAGAAGTCGGTCGCGGAAGGTATCGTCTACACCGCGCTCGCTACGGTCGAGCAGCGCGCCAAGAAGGATCCGATCGGGGTCTTCCACGACGCGCTTCAGAACGTGAAGCCGGGCATCGAAGTTCGCAGCCGCCGCGTCGGTGGTGCGACCTATCAGGTTCCGGTCGAAGTCCGTCCGGAGCGTGCGCAGGCGCTGGCGATCCGCTGGCTGATCACGGCTGCGCGTTCGCGCAGCGAGAACACGATGTCGGCGCGTCTGTCGGGCGAACTGCTCGATGCGTCGAACAACCGTGGCAACGCGGTGAAGAAGCGCGAAGATACGCACCGCATGGCGGAAGCGAACCGCGCGTTCTCGCACTACCGCTGGTAAGCATGTCCATCATGGCGGGTTTGTAAGACTCGCCATGATGACCTATATGGGTGGCGGAGCCGAGAGGCTTCGCCACCACATTTTTATTTCATCATCTGCGCCGAGCGGCTATCGCGCGGCACGGCACGATTGGTGAACACTTTCCGCCGCCCGTTTTTACCGCCGTCCAGGCACCCAGGAGTGACGCATCATGGCCCGCAGCCATCCGCTCGACCGCTATCGCAACATCGGCATCATGGCGCACATCGACGCCGGCAAGACGACGACGACCGAGCGCATCCTTTACTACACCGGCAAGTCCTACAAGATCGGCGAAGTGCATGAAGGCACGGCGACGATGGACTGGATGGTCCAGGAGCAGGAGCGCGGGATCACGATCACGTCGGCTGCCACCACCTGCAAGTGGAAGGGCGAGGATGGCAAGGGCGAAGAGCACCTCATCAACATCATCGACACGCCGGGCCACGTCGACTTCACGATCGAGGTCGAGCGTTCGCTGCGCGTGCTCGACGGAGCGGTCGCCTGTTTCGACGGCGTCGCCGGCGTGGAGCCGCAGTCGGAGACGGTGTGGCGCCAGGCTGATAAGTACGGCGTGCCGCGCATGTGTTTCATCAACAAGCTTGACCGCACCGGCGCGAACTTTGATTTCTGCGTCAACTCGATCATCGAGCGCCTCGGCGCGAAGCCGGCGGTGCTGTATCTCCCGATCGGCATGGAAGGCGACTTCAAGGGTCTGGTCGATTTGGTCAACAACCGCGCGATCGTCTGGCTCGAGGAGAGCCTTGGCGCGAAGTTCGAATATCAGGACATCCCGGCGGAGCTGGCCGACAAGGCGGCTGCGGCCCGCGAGGCGCTGATCGAGCTGGTCGTCGACCAGGACGATGCTGCGATGGAAGCCTATCTCGAAGGCGATCTGCCCGACGTTGCGACGCTCAAGAGCCTGATCCGCAAGGGCACGCTCAACATGTCGTTCGTGCCGGTGGTGTGCGGTTCGGCGTTCAAGAACAAGGGCGTGCAGCCGCTGCTCGACGCCGTCGTCGACTACCTGCCGAGCCCGCTCGACGTTCCAGCGATCAAGGGCGTCAAGCTCGACGGCGAGACGCCGGATGAGCGCCCCTCGTCGGACGACGCGCCGTTCTCGGCACTGGCGTTCAAGGTGATGAACGATCCGTTCGTCGGCACGCTGACCTTCGCGCGCATCTACTCGGGCAAGCTCGAGACCTCGTCGCAGGTCACGAACACCGTGAAGGACAAGAAGGAGAAGGTCGGTCGTATGCTGCTGATGCATGCGAATGACCGTGAGGACATCCAGGCGGCCTATGCCGGCGACATCGTCGCTCTGGCAGGTCTCAAGGACACGACGACCGGTGACACGCTGTGCGCGATCTCGTCGCCGATCATCCTCGAGCGGATGGAATTCCCGGAGCCGGTGATCGAGCTGTCGGTGGAGCCGAAGACCAAGGCCGATCAGGAGAAGATGGGCGTCGCGCTCAATCGCCTCGCCCGCGAGGACCCCTCGTTCCGAGTCTCGTCGGATGCGGAAAGCGGCCAGACCATCATCAAGGGCATGGGCGAGCTCCATCTCGAGATCATCGTCGATCGCATGAAGCGCGAGTTCAAGGTCGAGGCCAACGTCGGCGCGCCGCAGGTGGCGTACCGCGAATACCTCGGCAAGCCGGTCGACATCGACTACACGCACAAGAAGCAGTCGGGCGGCACCGGCCAGTTCGGTCGCGTCAAGGTGAAGCTGACGCCGGGCGAGCGCGGTTCGGGCATCATCTTCAAGGATGAGATCAAGGGCGGTAACATCCCGAAGGAATATATCCCCGCGATCGAAAAGGGCTTCCGCGAGACGGCAGCCACGGGCTCGCTGGTCGGCTTCCCGATCATCGACTTCGAGATCCTGCTGTACGACGGTGCCTACCACGACGTCGACTCGTCGGCGCTGGCGTTCGAAATCACCGGCCGCGCAGCGATGCGTGAGGCGGCGCAGAAGTCGGGCATCAAGCTGCTCGAGCCGATCATGAAGGTTGAGGTCGTCACTCCCGAGGATTATCTCGGCGACGTCATCGGCGACATGAACAGCCGTCGTGGCCAGATCCAGGGCACCGACAGCCGCGGCAACGCACAGTCGGTCGAGGCGATGGTGCCGCTGGCCAACATGTTCGGCTACGTCAACTCGCTGCGTTCGTTCACGCAGGGGCGCGCGCAGTACAGCATGCAGTTCTCGCACTATGACGAAGTCCCGGCGAACGTCGCGGACGAGGTCAAGGCGAAGCTGGCCTGACGCATTTAAAGCTCGCGCGGCGGTTTGCGGCGTGCGGGCTTCAACGCAGGGCTGGCGTTCTTCAATTGGAGCCGCTATGGGGCCGCTTTCGCGCGGCATCCCCGGCACGGAAACGATCAATAAGGTAGGGAATCATGGCTAAAGCAAAGTTCGAGCGGACTAAGCCGCATCTCAACATCGGCACCATCGGTCACGTCGACCATGGTAAGACCTCGCTGACCGCAGCGATCACCAAGGTTCTCGCCGAGACCGGTGGCGCGACGTTCGTCGACTATGCCAACATCGACAAGGCTCCTGAGGAGCGCGAGCGCGGCATCACCATCTCGACCGCACACGTCGAGTACGAGACCACGGCGCGTCACTATGCGCACGTCGACTGCCCGGGCCACGCTGACTATGTGAAGAACATGATCACCGGCGCGGCGCAGATGGACGGCGCGATCCTCGTCGTCTCGGCGACCGACGGCCCGATGCCGCAGACCCGCGAGCACATCCTGCTCGCCCGTCAGGTCGGCGTGCCGACGATGGTTGTGTTCATGAACAAGGTCGATCTGGTCGACGACGCAGAAATCCTCGAGCTGGTTGAGCTCGAAATCCGCGAGCTGCTGTCGTCGTACGATTTCGACGGCGACAACATCCCGGTTATCCCGGGCTCGGCCGTTAAGGCTCTGGACGGCAGCAACGACGAGATCGGCAAGAACGCCGTTCTGAAGCTCATGGAAGCAGTCGACACGTACCTGCCGCAGCCCGAGCGTCCGCTCGACAAGCCGTTCATGATGCCGATCGAAGACGTGTTCTCGATCTCGGGTCGCGGTACGGTCGTCACCGGCCGCGTCGAGACCGGCGTTGTGAAGGTTGGTGAGGAAGTCGAGATCGTCGGCATCCACCCGGCGGTTCGCAAGACCACCGTCACCGGCGTTGAAATGTTCCGCAAGCTGCTCGATCAGGGCCAGGCTGGCGACAACATCGGCGCGCTGATCCGCGGCGTCGGCCGTGAAGAGGTCGAGCGTGGCCAAGTGCTGTGCAAGCCCGGCTCGATCAAGCCGCACACCGACTTCGCTTCTGAAGTGTACGTGCTGTCGAAGGACGAGGGTGGCCGTCACACGCCGTTCTTCGCCAACTATCGTCCGCAGTTCTACTTCCGGACCACGGACGTGACCGGCACCGTCGAGCTGCCCGAGGGCACCGAGATGGTCATGCCGGGCGATAACATCGCACTCGGCGTGAAGTTGATCGCGCCGATCGCTATGGACGTTGGCCAGCGCTTCACGATCCGTGAGGGTGGCCGCACCGTGGGTTCGGGCATCGTTTCGGGCATCACGAAGTAAGCTTTCCGCTTCTTCGCTGAAAAAGTTTACCGCCCGCGTCTCGAAAGAGGCGCGGGCGGTTGCTTTTTGTAGGAGCTCCCGCTAAGGGCGCTCCTCCGGTTTTAAACTGAACAATCAGCGGTGGCTTCTCGGACCGACCTTTGGCATTTTGCCGGGGATCAACCGAGGGAGGTCACCCCGCTCTTTCGCATTGGTAGGGTACATGGACAGCAACATCCGCATTCGCCTTAAGGCGTTCGATCATCGCGTGCTCGATCAGGCGACCGGCGACATCGCCGACACCGCCCGCCGCACCGGCGCACTCATCCGTGGCCCGATTCCTTTGCCTACGCGCATCGAGAAGTTCACGGTCAACCGTGGCCCGCACATCGACAAGAAGTCGCGCGAGCAGTTCGAGGTTCGCACCTACAAGCGCATGCTCGACATCGTTCAGCCGACTCCGCAGACGGTGGACGCGCTGATGAAGCTCGACCTCGCCGCTGGTGTTGACGTCGAGATCAAGCTCGCGTAAACGCGCCGCTTCACAAGAGATTCGGCCCTGTTCGCAGGGCAGTTTATGGGATACCGCCGGAGCTCTCCGGGTCTGCGTCCCCCGACACGCTTCCTGCTATAAGGAAGCACCAGCCCGGGTCGGGGCCGACGCAGTATAAAATGTTTCGGGTTGAGCACGCACGCTACGGAATTCCCCGTGGCGTGCCTCTGTTATAGAAAGGGATCAGATCATGCGCACTGGCGTGATCGCGAAGAAGTTGGGGATGACCCGTCTGTTCCAGGACGACGGCCGGCACGTGCCGGTTACCGTTCTGCAGCTCGACGCTCTCCAGGTCGTGGCCGTTCGCGAGGCCGATCGTGATGGATATGTCGCTGTCCAGTTGGGCGCCGGCGTCGCGAAGACCAAGAATGTTTCCAAGCCGCAGCGCGGCCACTTCGGCAAGGCCGAGGTTGAGCCCAAGGCGATCGTCCGCGAATTCCGCGTGTCCGACGACGCGGTCCTCGAAGTTGGCGCAGAGATTGCTGCCGATCATTACGTCGCCGGCCAGATCGTCGACGTGCAGGGCTATACGCAGGGCAAGGGTTTCCAGGGCGGCATGAAGCGCTGGGGCTTCGGCGGTCTGCGTGCGACCCACGGCGTGTCGGTGTCGCACCGTTCGCTCGGTTCGACCGGTCAGCGCCAGGATCCGGGCAAGGTCTTCAAGAACAAGAAGATGGCCGGCCACATGGGCGACGCGCAGCGTACCCAGCAGAACCTTGAGATCGTGTCGACCGACGTCGAGCGTGGCCTGATCTTCATCAAGGGCTCGGTGCCCGGATCGAAGGGTGGCTGGCTGCTCGTCAAGGATGCGGTCAAGGTCGACCGTCACAAGGACGCGCCGTACCCCGCCGGCCTCAAGGCCGCCCAGAACAACAACGATGCGCCTGCTGAGACGCCCGCCGATACGGCGAACGACGCAGCGGCCACCGACGGCCAGGAGGGCTGATCGTGAAGGTTACGCTTCAATCCTTCGCCGATAACGCCACTGGCGATATCGAGCTGAACGACGAGGTCTTCGGCCTCGATCCCCGCGCAGACATCCTGCACCGTGTCGTCACCTGGCAGCTCGAAAAGCGCCGCGCGACCGCAAGCGGCACGCGTGAGCGCGCTGACGTTGCCCGCACCGGCAAGAAGTTCGGTCGCCAGAAGGGCGGCGGTACCGCACGTCACGGCGATCGCCGCGCGCCGATCTTTATCGGTGGTGGTAAGGCGCACGGCCAGCGCACCCGCGATTTCAATCCGGGTCTGAACAAGAAGATCCGCGCGCTCGGCCTCAAGATGGCGCTGAGCAGTCATGCCAAGGCAGGCACGCTGGTCGTCATGGACAGCCTGACCGTCGCCGAAAGCAAGACCAAGACGCTGATCGCGGATTGGGCAAAGCTCGGCACCGGCAAGACTGCTCTGGTCATCGACGGTGACATGGTCGAGAACACCTTCGCGCTCGCCGCGGGCAACCTGTCGACGATCAACGTGCTGCCGGCTGCCGGCGCCAACGTTTACGACATCCTGAAGCACGACACGCTGGTCCTGACCCGCGCTGCCGTTGAAAAGCTGGAGGCGCGCTTCAATGGCTAAGAAGCAGACTGGCGATATCGCGGTCCGTCATTACGACGTGATCGTTGCGCCGCACATCACCGAAAAGGCGACGATGCTCTCCGAGCACAACGCCGTGGTCTTCAAGGTTTCGCACGACGCGACCAAGCCGGAAATCAAGGCTGCGGTCGAGGCGCTGTTCGGGGTGGACGTCACTGGCGTCAACACCATCGTGCAGAAGGGCAAGACCAAGAAGTGGAAGGGCGCGCCCTACACGCGCTCGGACGTCAAGAAGGCGATCGTGACGTTGAAGGACGGTCAGTCCATCGACGTGACGACGGGGATCTGATCCGATGGCATTGAAGCATTATAATCCGACGAGCCCGGCGCGCCGTGGTCTCATCCTGGTCGATCGTAGCGGCCTGCACAAGGGCGGCCCCGTCAAGGCGCTGACCGAAGGCAAGCGCAAGACCGGCGGCCGTAACAACAAGGGCCATGTCACCTCGCGCGGCATCGCCGGCGGTCACAAGCAGCGCTATCGTATCATCGATTTCAAGCGTCGCCTGTGGGATGTTGAGGGTACGGTCGAGCGGATCGAATATGATCCCAACCGCACTGCGTTCATCGCGTTGATCAACTACGGCGATACGCCCGAGGGCAAGTCGAACGTCGCGTACATCATCGCGCCGCAGCGCCTCGCCGTTGGCGACAAGGTGATCGCGAGCAAGAAGACCGACGTGAAGCCGGGCAACGCGATGGAACTGGGCCAGATGCCGGTCGGCACGATCGTCCACAACGTCGAGATGAAGCCGGGCAAGGGCGGTCAGCTCGCACGGTCTGCCGGCACCTACGTTCAGGTCGTTGGTCGCGACAAGGGCATGGTGATGATCCGCCTCAACTCGGGCGAGCAGCGCTACATCCACGCCGCGTGCATGGCGACTGTCGGTGCGGTGTCCAACCCGGACAACGGCAACACCAACCTCGCCAAGGCTGGTCGCAACCGCTGGCTCGGCATCCGCCCGCTCACGCGCGGCGTCGCCAAGAACCCGGTTGACCATCCGCACGGCGGTGGTGAAGGCCGGACCTCGGGTGGCCGTCATCCGGTCACGCCGTGGGGCAAGCCGACGAAGGGTGCGCGCACCCGTCACAACAAGTCGACGGACAAGATGATTATCCGTTCGCGTCATTCGACGAAGAGGAAGGGCTAAGATGGCTCGCTCAGTTTGGAAGGGTCCTTTCGTGGACCTCCATCTGCTGAAGAAGGCAGAAACCGCGCAGGACACCAACGCGCGTGGTGCGATCAAGACCTGGTCGCGTCGCTCGACGATCCTGCCGCAGTTCGTCGGCCTGACGTTCAGCGTGTACAACGGCCGCAAGTTCGTGCCGGTTTCCGTCAACGAGGACATGGTGGGCATGAAGCTCGGCGAATTCGCGCCGACGCGGTATTTCCCCGGTCACGCTGCTGACAAGAAGGGCAAGCGCTGATGTCTAAGGCGAAATCCCCCCGCAAGGTCGGTGAGAAGGAAGCTCTCTCGGTCGGCACGCAGATCCGCGGATCGGCGCAGAAGCTTGGTCTGGTTGCCGCGCTCATCCGCGGCAAGAAGGTCGGCGATGCGATGAACATCCTGCAGTTCTCGACCAAGGGCATGGCGATCGACGCGCGCAAGGTGCTGGCCTCGGCCATCGCCAACGCCGAGAACAACCACAACCTTGATGTCGACGCGCTGGTCGTGTCCGAGGCTTCGGTCGGCAAGTCGATCGTTATGAAGCGGTTCGCCACGCGCGGTCGCGGCAAGTCGACCCGCATCCTCAAGCCGTTCAGCCGTCTGCGCATCGTCGTGCGCGAGCAGGAAGAAGCATAATGGGTCAAAAATCGAACCCGATCGGTCTGCGCCTGCAGATCAACCGCACCTGGGACAGCCGCTGGTATGCGGAAGGCGCCGACTATGGTCGTCTCCTTCTCGAAGACCTCAAGATGCGCCAGTACATCATGAAGACGCTGCCGCAGGCGGCGATCTCCAAGGTGGTGATTGAGCGTCCTGCCAAGCTGTGCCGCGTGTCGATCTATGCCGCCCGTCCGGGTGTCATCATCGGTAAGAAGGGTGCGGACATCGAGAAGCTTCGCAAGAAGCTTGGTGCGATGACCACGTCTGACGTGTCGCTGAACATCGTCGAGATCCGCAAGCCGGAAGTCGACTCGAAGCTCGTCGCGCAGGGTATCGCCGATCAGCTCGAGCGTCGTATCGCCTTCCGCCGCGCCATGAAGCGTGCGGTGCAGTCGGCGATGCGTCTCGGCGCCGAGGGTATCCGGATCAACTGCGGTGGCCGTCTTGGCGGCGCCGAGATCGCACGGACCGAATGGTATCGTGAGGGCCGGGTGCCGCTTCACACGCTGCGCGCGAACGTCGACTATGCGGAAGCGCAGGCGCACACCGCCTACGGCGTTTGCGGCGTCAAGGTCTGGATCTTCAAGGGTGAGATCCTCGGCCACGACCCGCTCGCGCAAGAGCGCATCATGATGGAGGCTCAGACCTCCGGCGTGCGCCCGGCGCGCGACGACCGTCGCTAAGGACTGAATCATGCTGCAACCAAAAAAGACCAAGTTTCGCAAGGCCTTCAAGGGCCGCATTCATGGCGACGCCAAGGGTGGCACCACGCTCAACTTCGGCTCGTACGGGCTGAAGGCAATGGAGCCGGATCGTTTGACCGCACGCCAGATCGAGGCGGCTCGCCGCGCGATCACGCGTCATATCAAGCGCCAGGGCCGTTTGTGGATCCGCGTGTTCCCGGACGTTCCGGTTTCGGGCAAGCCTGCCGAAGTCCGCATGGGCTCGGGTAAGGGTTCGCCGGAGTTCTGGGCGGCACGGGTCAAGCCAGGCCGCATCCTGTTCGAACTGGACGGCGTGCCCGGCGATATCGCCGCAGTCGCGTTCAGCCGCGCAGCGATGAAGCTGCCGATCAAGGTTAAGGTTGTCGCCCGCCTTGGCGACACCTCGCATCTGGGAGTCGTGTAATATGGCACGGATCGACGATCTGAAGGCGAAGTCCGAGGACCAGCTGTCCGAGGAACTTGGCAACCTGAAGCGCGAGGCGTTCAACCTCCGGTTCCAGGCCGCGACCAACCAGCTCGAAAAGCCGAGCCGGGTTCGCGAAGTCCGCCGCGACATCGCCCGTATCAAGACGCTGCAGACCGCTCGCTCGCGCGACGCGGCTGCCAAGTAAGGAAGTAGACATGCCGAAGCGCGTGCTCACGGGACTGATCGTCTCGGACAAGGGCGACAAGACGGTGGTCGTGAACGTGGAGCGCAAGGTCAAGCACGCGCTCTACGGCAAGATCATCCGCCGCTCGAAGAAGTATCATGCTCACGACGAGAGCAACGAGTATAAGCAGGGTGAAACGGTGCGTATCGAAGAGACCGCGCCGATCTCCAAGCTGAAGACCTGGAAGGTGATCGATCGGGTTAACACCCACGCGACGCCGGAGCGGGTCGACGTCGACGCGTAAGCGTCACATTGCAGTCGGGGTCCGGTCGGTATCGGCCCCATATGAGAAGGAAGCGGATCTATGATCCAGATGCAGTCCAATCTCGACGTCGCTGACAACAGCGGCGCGAAGCGGGTCATGTGCATCAAGGTGCTTGGGGGTTCCAAGCGCCGTACTGCCAGCGTCGGCGACATCATCGTCGTCAGCGTCAAGGAAGCGGCCCCGCGCGGCCGCGTGAAGAAGGGCGACGTGCATCGCGCCGTTATCGTGCGCACCGCGAAGGACATTCGCCGTGCCGACGGTTCGGTGATCCGCTTCGACGGCAACGCCGCCGTCCTAGTCAACAAGAACGAGGAGCCGATCGGCACCCGTATCTTCGGCCCGGTCGTGCGCGAGCTGCGTGGCAAAAAGCACATGAAGATCATCTCGCTTGCGCCGGAGGTGCTGTAATGGCCGCCGCAAAGATCAAGAAGGGTGACCGCGTCATTGTCCTGTCCGGCAAGGACAAGGGCAAGACCGGCGAAGTGACCCAAGCGTTCCCGAAGGACGGCAAGGTTGTCGTCGCGGGCGTCAACGTCCACGTCCGTCATACCAAGCCGACCCAGGGTGACCCGCAGGGCGGCCTGAAGCGTTCGGAAGCGCCGCTCGACGCGTCGAACGTCTCGCACGTCACCGCCGACGGCAAGCCGACGCGCGTCCGCTTCGAAATGCAGGACGGCAAGAAGGTCCGCGTCGCGGTCAAGACCGGGGAGAAGATCAGTGGCTGATGCCTACAAGCCCCGGATGAAGGGCATTTACGACGATCGCATCGTCAAGGCGATGACCGAGAAGTTCGGTTATAAGAACCCTATGGAGGTTCCGCGCATCGACAAGATCGTTCTCAACATGGGCGTCGGCGAAGCGACGCAGGACAAGAAGAAGGTCGACAAGGCGGCTACCGAAATGGAGCTGATCGCCGGCCAGAAGCCTGTCATCACGAAGGCGAAGAAGTCGATCGCGCAGTTCAAGCTGCGTGAGGGTATGCCGATCGGCGTAAAGGTCACGTTGCGCCGTGAGCGCATGTACGAGTTCCTCGACCGCTTCATCACGATCGCGCTCCCGCGCGTCCGCGATTTCCGTGGCCTGAACGACAAGAGCTTCGACGGGCGCGGCAACTATGCCTGCGGCCTCAAGGAGCAGCTGATCTTCCCGGAAATCAGCTACGATCAGGTCGATCAGATCCGCGGCATGGACGTGATCGTCGCGACGACCGCGAAGACCGATGATGAAGCGCGCGAGCTGCTCCGTCTGTTCGGCTTCCCGTTCCCGATTGAAGCCGAAGAAAAGAAGGCGGCATAAGATGGCAAAGCTGAGTTCGATCAACAAGAACGAGCGCCGCAAAGCGCTGGTCAAGAAATATGCGCCGAAATATGCCGCGCTGAAGGCGATTGCCGCCGACGCGACGCTGGATGATGGCGAGCGCATGATCGCGCGCCTGAAGATGGCCGAGCTTCCGCGCAACGGCAACCCGACGCGCATTCGCAACCGGTGCGAGCTGACGGGTCGTCCCCGCGCTTACTACCGCAAGTTCCGCCTCTGCCGCGTGCAGCTTCGCGATCTCGCCAACAAGGGCATGATCCCGGGCGTCACGAAGTCGAGCTGGTAAGGATCACGAGATGGCATTGACCGATCCCCTGGGTGATATGCTCACCCGCATCCGCAACGGCCAGCGCGCACGTAAGGACTCCGTCCTGACGCCGGGCTCCAAGCTGCGGGTTCGCGTTCTCGACGTGCTCCAGCGCGAAGGCTACATTCGTGGCTACAGCGAAGAGCAGATGGGCCCGGCTGCGGGTATCCGCATCGAGCTGAAGTATTTCGAGGGCCAGCCTGCGATCAAGCACGTTGCCCGCGTTTCGAAGCCTGGCCGCCGCGTCTATTCGGGTTCGACCGAACTGCCGCGCGTCATGAACGGCCTCGGCATCACGATCGTTTCGACGCCGAAGGGCGTTCTCTCCGACGCGGAAGCGCGCGAGCAGAACGTCGGCGGCGAAGTGCTGGCGGAGGTATTCTGATGAGCCGCATCGGTAAAAAGCCGGTCGCGATCCCGAGCGGTGTTACCGCCACGATCGACGGCGGCAAGCTGAACGTGAAGGGGCCGAAGGGCATCTTGAGCCTGACGCTGCGCGAAGAGATCACCTACGCGCTCGAGGACGGCGGCATTTCGGTGCAGCCGGCCAACGACAGCAAGGCGGCACGCGCGTTCTGGGGTATGCAGCGCACGATGGTGCAGAATTTGGTCACTGGCGTGACCGAAGGCTTCACCAAGAAGCTGCTGATCAACGGCGTGGGCTACCGCGCCGCCGCACAGGGCAAGGTGCTGAACCTGAAGCTTGGCTACAGCCATGACGTCAACATCGACGTGCCGGAAGGTCTTGAGGTCAAGACCCCCGACAACACGACGGTCGAGATTTCGGGCGCCGACAAGCAGAAGGTCGGCCAGCTCGCCGCAGAGGTTCGTCGTTGGCGTAAGCCCGAGCCGTACAAGGGCAAGGGCATCAAGTACGACGGCGAGTTCATCTTCCGCAAGGAAGGGAAGAAGAAGTAATGTCGACCAAGGGTATGTCTCTCTTCGAGAAGCGGCGTCGCCGCAACCGCTCTGCGCTTCGTGCGCGGGGTTCGGGCCGTCCGCGCCTTTCGGTGCATCGTTCGGGCAAGCACATCTACGCGCAGGTGATCGACGATGCGAATGGTCGCACCGTCGCCTCTGCATCGACGCTGGAGAAGGATGTGCGCGGCACGTCCGGCGCCAACATCGATGCGGCCACGTCGGTGGGCACGCGCATCGCGGAAGCGGCAAAGGCCGCAGGCGTGACGCAGGTCGTGTTCGATCGTGGTGGCTTCCTGTTCCACGGCCGCGTCAAGGCGTTGGCTGCTGCCGCGCGTGAAGCCGGATTGGAGTTTTAACAATGGCCGACACCAACGAAATCCAGTCGCAGGAAGGCGCCCCGGCAGAAGCCGGTACCGCCGAAGCGCCGGCGAACCCCAACAACCGTGGTCCGCGTGGCGGCCGTGGTCGCGGTGGTCCTCCGGGCGGCGGCAACAACCGTGGCGGTCGCGACAATCGCGGCGGTCGTGACAACCGCGGCCGTGGCGGCCCCGGCGCCGATGACGGCGGCGAGGAGCTGATCGAGAAGCTGGTTCACATCAACCGCGTCTCAAAGACGGTCAAGGGCGGCAAGCGCTTTGGCTTCGCTGCGCTCGTCGTCGTCGGCGACGGCAAGGGCCGAGTCGGCTTCGGTCATGGCAAGGCACGCGAAGTGCCGGAGGCCATTTCCAAGGCGACGGCCGCTGCCAAGAAGGCAATGGTCCGCGTTCCGCTCAAGGAAGGTCGCACGCTGCATCATGACGGCAACGGCCACTTTGGTGCCGGTCTCGTCACGCTGCGTTCGGCACCGCAGGGCACCGGCATCATCGCGGGCGGCCCGATGCGCGCCGTCTTCGAATCGCTCGGCGTTGCCGACGTGGTGACGAAATCGGTCGGCACGTCCAACCCGTACAACATGATCCGCGCAACCTTCGAAGCGTTGACGTCGCAGACCAGCCCCAAGGCTGTTGCGCAGCGTCGTGGCAAGAAGATCGCCGACCTGATCGGCCGTGGCGGCTCGCAGACTGCCGAGGCTGATGCCGCGGCCGTGACGGAGTAACTGACATGGCAACCATCAAGATCACGCAGACCGGTTCGCCGATCCGCCGCGAAAAGGACCAACGCGCGACGCTGATCGGTCTCGGCCTCAACAAGATGCACAAGACGCGTGAACTGGAAGACACCCCGGAGGTTCGGGGTATGATCCGCAAGGTCGCGCACATGGTGAAGATCGAGGCTTAAACGCCGCGGTAAACGCCGGATTTGAGAGGGGTCGTCATGCACATGACGGCCCCTTTTTCATGTTCACAGCGGCCGGCTCTCCGCAGAGCCGGGCTCGACATTCATCTACGTCGCGGCGCTGCGTAAGCTGGCGGTTTCGTTGGTAGTGTGCGTCCACTTGGCGACAGTCAGCGCGAAGCTCGGCTGGACCCATCATGAGCCGCGCGATGCCCGCCGCGACGTTCTTCCTGAACCGGGTTGTCCGGATTGTTCCGTTACACTGGCTGGCGACGAGCGTGTGGTTCGCTATAGCACTTACCGTGCGAGCCTTGCTGGATTGCTCCCGCGCTGATTGGCGGAATCTTCTTCCGTCAGCGCCGTACCATTTGATCGTGGCGGTCGATCGATTGAGGGGGTGCTCTTATTTGGCTGAATGCTGAATTACGAAATCTTCTTCTATGCCCGTTACGCGCCAACGCTGTGGAACGCGCGCGGTTGGCCCACTTTGACGGTGTTGACCTGCAGGGCGCTGATCTCGCAGCTGGACGATAAGGCCGACCGGCGTCGCCTCGCAGATTTAGATCGATGACATCATGCGGAATTTCTGTTCGGCATGGCGCCTGCGTGCGTGATCGCTGGTGCCGCCGCCGCCCTCACCATTGCTGCGCCGCTGGTCCTAGCCGGCTTTGCCGCGAAGATCGCGGTAGCGTTGGCGGCAAACCGCCTGATCGAGCCGCCGATCACGCACGCGCTGCCCCGCGCAAGAGGCGCGCGTCGTGCCAATGTGGATGTGCCGATCCGCTCGCGACGAAAGGACGTGACAAGATCGCCGTGACTCAGTAAGCGCACCGCCTTCCAATCATCAGCGCGTAACAAGCGAAAGCGAGTGCATACCATGAAGTTGAACGAAATCCGCGATAACGCGGGCGCCCGTAAGTCCAAGATCCGCGTCGGCCGTGGTATCGGTTCCGGCAAGGGCAAGACCGGCGGTCGCGGCCAGAAGGGCCAGAAGAGCCGCGAGGGCGTAAGCATCGCCGGCTTCGAAGGTGGCCAGATGCCGCTCCACATGCGGTTGCCGAAGCGTGGCTTCAACAACATCTTCGCCAAGGACTATGCCGAGGTGAACCTCGGCGCGATCCAGAAGGCGGTCGACGCGGGCAAGATCGAAGCCGGTGCGTCGCTCGACCATGCCGCGCTGAAGGCAGCGAACCTGGCCCGTGGCGGCAAGGACGGCGTGCGCCTGCTCGGCAAGGGCGAACTGACCGCGAAGCTCAGCTTCACCGTCGCCGGCGCGTCGAAGGGTGCGATCGAGGCGGTCGAGAAGGCTGGTGGTTCGGTTTCGGTGATCGAAGTCGTCGCAGCGGCCGATAAGGCTGCCGCTAAGAAGGGCGTCAAGTACGCCGAGCGCAAGGCCGCCAAGGCTGAGAAGAACGCCGCCAAGGCGTGATCTTCCCGCCCCGCTGCTTTGAAAAGCGGCGGGGTGAGGGTGGCCCGGATCGATCCGGGATCACAATCGCGCTAGGCAACCCCAAACGCATGACTATATGAGCGGCGGGGCGTCCAAACGCTTTCCGCCGCTTTTGTTTCCTAGACCGTTTGATTCGGGACGACTTCCAGCATGGCATCCGCAGCCGACCAGATGGCCTCCGGCCTCAGCATGTCGAAATTCGCGCAGGCGACCGATCTCAAGAAGCGCCTCTGGTTCACGATCGGCGCGCTGATCGTGTTCCGGTTGCTCAGCTACGTGCCGCTGCCGGGTATCGACCCGACCGCGCTCAGCCAGCTCTCGCAATCGACGAGCGGCGGCGTGCTCGATTTCTTCAACGCGTTTTCGGGCGGTTCGCTCAAGCGCATGAGCCTGACCGCGCTCGGCGTGATGCCGTACATCACCGCCTCCATCGTCATTCAGCTCGCCACTTCGCTGTCGCCGACCCTGGCGGCGATCAAGAAGGAAGGCGAGAGCGGGCGCAAGCGCCTCAACCAGTATACCCGCTATGGCACGGTCGGTCTGACCGCGGTGCAGGGCTATTTCATCGCGGTCGGCCTGGAGACGCTCGGCGCCAATCAGGGCGTGCAGGCGGTGGTCGATCCCGGCATGATGTTCCGCGTCGCGGCAGTTATCTCGCTGATCGGCGGGACGATGTTCCTGATGTGGATCGGCGAGCAGATTACCAGCCGCGGCATCGGTAACGGCATGTCGCTCATCATCATGGCCGGTATCGTCGCGAACCTGCCGACGACATTGTACAATCTGTTCGAGGGTGGTCGTTCGGGCAATCTTGATGCGTTCCGTATCATCGGGATCATCATCGCGGTGGTTGGGCTGGTGCTGTTCATCTGCTTCATGGAGCGCGCGCAGCGTCGCATCCTGATCCAATATCCCAAGCGCCAGACGCAGCGCGGCATGCAGGCCGACCGCAGCCATCTCCCGCTCAAGATCAACACGGCCGGTGTGATCCCGCCGATCTTCGCGTCGTCGTTGCTGCTGATGCCGCTGACGATCATGCAGTTCGCGGGTAAGCGCGTGGAGAGCAACAGCTGGTGGAGCGACGTGATCCTCACGCTCAACCAGTATCTCCAGCACGGTTCACCGGTGTACATGCTGCTCTACGGCGCGGGCATCATCTTCTTCTCGTTCTTCTACACGGCGGTGGTGTTCAACCCCGAGGAGACAGCCGATAATCTGAAGCGCTACGGCGGTTTCATCCCCGGCATCCGTCCGGGCAAGAACACCGAGATGTATTTCGATTACGTGCTGACGCGCATCACCGTGATCGGTGCGGGCTATCTGGCAATCATCTGCCTGTTGCCTGAAGAACTGGTGTCGATGCTCCAGATCCCGTTCTACCTGGGCGGAACCAGCCTGCTGATCGTCGTCAACGTGACGATGGATACGGTGACGCAGATCCAGAGCCACTTGCTCGCACATCAATATGGCGATCTAATCAAAAAGTCGAAGTTGAAGGGCGGCCGCCTGCGCTAAGCATGGCGGCTTGCATTAGGGGGACGCGGACTCGTGAACATCATTCTGCTTGGGCCGCCGGGGGCGGGCAAGGGCACGCAGGCGAGCCGGCTCGAGAGTGATCGCGGCATGGTTCAGCTGTCCACCGGCGACATGCTGCGCGCCGCGCGCAAGGCGGATACGCCGCTGGGGGCGAAGGTCGCCGCAGTAATGGATTCGGGCGCTTTGGTGTCGGACGAGATCGTATCCGCCTTGATCGACGACCGGCTGGCGGCGCTTTCAGCCGAGCAGGGTACGATCTTCGACGGCTATCCGCGTACGGCCGCGCAGGCGGAATCGCTCGACGCGATCCTTGCCGCGCATGGTCGCAAGCTCGGCAGGGTGATTGAGCTAGAGGTGAACGAGGATGCGCTCGTCGAGCGGATCGTCGGGCGCTATACCTGCGTCAAGTGCGGCGCGGGCTACCACGATCATTTCAAGCAACCGGCTGTTTCCGGCGTTTGCGACGTATGCGGGTCGACCGAGTTCAAGCGTCGCGCTGACGACAACGAGGAAACGGTGCGCACGCGCATGGCCGAATATCGCGCGAAAACGGTTCCGATCCTGCCGCTGTACGAGGCGCGTGGTCTGGTCGTTCGGGTCGATGGCATGGCGGACATCGAGCAGGTCAGCACCCAGATCGCGGCGATCCTCAACCGGTAAACGCGGTCCGTGCGCGGCTTGGGTGAGGTGCGACCTGGTTGCACGCGCGAAATCGCGCATGCCGCTGCGACCGCGGAGGACAGCAGAGGTTACGGAACGATCCTGAACTGGTAGCTGTAGCTTCTCATCGCACCGTTCACACTGACATTGGCAATGGTGACATCATAGCTCGTGCCGTTGGTGATGCCGGCAATGGCGAACTGAAGGTTGTTGGGTAAGCCATAACCGGCAGTATCCGAGCTGATGTTCGAAACCGCGAGCTCCGCACCACCATGCACGGCCACCCGCACGGTCGCGCTGGCGTAGTTCACCGAAGTGTTGGCGTAGCGGTTGGCGGCGTTGGCGATCACTCCGAACGAGAAAAGCGAGCCCCCCTTGAAATAGCGGGTCGGATAGTCGCCGTAAGGATACGCTACGAACGCCGGCAGCATACCACCAGCCGGAGCGGCGCCGCTGTTATTGAACACCTTCAGGGCCGCGAAATCGAGGATCTGCCCGGTCGATCCGCTAACGACCGTACGGCCGTAGCTGAACGTGGTTGCGAAGGGATCCAGGATCCAGCGGCGGTGACCAACATTGTTGGCGACGATGTTGCTGACCTCGTCCATCAGCCCGCCGAGGATCGCGTCGTCGGACTGTAGCGCAATGTTGCCGGTCTGGAACGCACCTGCAAGATCGCTCGATCCGGCACCTGCCGCTCCAAGATCGCTATAGCATTTCCAGGTTGTTGGTGGCGTGTGGCTAAGCGTGCCGTTCGCCGCCATCATCAGCGACGCGGCCTGCGCGGCGGGCTCGTCCGCAGTGGAGTAGCCGACTGGCGGCAGGCGGTGCAGCGCGCGGATGCCGTTAACCGCCGCGAGGACCTGCGCGGTTATGGATGCCTTCAACTGCCCGGCGACGCAGTTGGTCGCGCTGGGCGGGCTGACGTAGAACGAAGCCGCCGCCGCGACATTGTCGGGTCCGGTCGCCACGTTTGGCGGCGGGCTCGGCGTGGGTGTGGGCACCGGCGCCGGAGTCGGGGCGGGCGTTGTGGCCGCGGGGGCACCCGGAACGACCGCCGTGTCGCCGCCGGTGTTCGACCCGCCACCACAGGCGGTGGTGAGGAGAAGCGCTGTCAGCGCGGCGTGTCTGTACATTGGACCGTATCTCTTTCCCGACAAATACTTCTTATAGGCGAACGGCCGGTCGCCTGTGGCCGCCGGCAAGGCGGTCGCCGGATGTTGCGATGCCAAGATGACATCTTCGTCATGGCTGCTTCATCGGCGCGCCAGTGCGCGCGCGGTAGAACGCCGCCATGGCTCGCTTGGCGGCCAGAAAGTTTCCCAGATCGGCGCCCGCACTCCCGGGGGTGTCGTTGGCCGGCGGAAGGCGTGCTTTCCGCCGGCCTCAATTCGTTCTAGGCTAAAGGCCCCGCCCGGAATGTCAGAGTCGATGACCCGCAAGATCCTGATCGTCGAAGATGATGCCGGCACCGCCGCGTACCTGGCGAAGGGTCTGGGCGAAGCCGGCTTTTCGGTTGAGACCGCCGTTGACGGCCGCGACGGCCTGTTCCTCGCCAGTGAGGGGGTGGTCGATCTCATCATCGCCGATCGCATGCTGCCGGGCTTGGACGGCCTCGCGATGATCGGGGCGATCCGGGCGGCCGGTATTCGCACGCCGGTGCTGATGCTGTCGGCGCTCGCGACCGTGGACGACCGCATCGACGGGCTAAAGGCAGGTGCCGACGACTATCTGTGCAAACCTTTCTCATTCGCGGAGTTGTTCGCCCGCATCGAAGCATTGCTGCGCCGGGTCGATCTCGCCGTCGCCAAGAACCAGGTCACCAAACTGAGCGTCGGCGATCTCGAGATCGACCTGCTCGCCCGCACCGTCACGCGTGAGGGGCGCTCGATCCCGCTTGGTGCGCGGGAGTTCAACCTTCTGGAATATCTCGCGCGGCATGCCGGGCAGGTGGTGACGCGCACGATGATGCTGGAGAAGATCTGGAACTACCATTTCGACCCCGGCTCGAATGTGGTCGACGTGCATATCGGCCGGCTGCGGCGCAAGATCGAGGATGGCTTCCGCGCCCCGATCCTGCATACCGTGCGCGGTGCCGGATACCGACTCTCTGCCGACAGCTAAACGCCCCTTCCGTCTGTCCGTCACTGCGCGAATTGCGCTGCTCGCGATTGGGCTGGCGCTGGTGTCCAACCTCGTTCTGGTGGCATTCGTCTGGCAGCAGATCCGCGATGACTCCGTCGACGCATTGCGGCGTGACACGATCGAGCAGTCGGACGCGTTGGTCTCGGTATGGAGATCGGGCGGTGAGCGGGCGCTCGCCCGCGCCATCGCGGAGGCGCGAGCGCCCGGCGATTTTTCGCTCATCCTCGCGATCGTCGATGGCAGCGGGCAGCGGCGCGTCGGCGTCGGGCCGGAGGATATCACGCTGGTGGGCGCGCCGGAGCCGACCGCCTTCCGCATCGGCAAGATCGGCGGCGACCGGCCCTGGTCAGAGCGCGAAGCAGGCTATTCGGTGCGGCGGATCGGCGCCAGCTTCCTCGTCAGCGGTCGGCTGCTGGATGATTGGGAGCAGGAACAGCGCGGCATCGAACGCGCGATGGGGGCGGCGACCTTGCTGTCGTTGGCTTTGGGGCTGCTCGTCGGGCTGATCGTGACACGCTACGTCGGCCATCGTCTCAACGAGGTGACGGATGTGATCGAGGGCGTGGCGGCGGGGGATCTCACCCGACGCGTGGAGGGCGTCGCGGGGGGGCAGGACGCGTTCGACCGGCTCGCTTCGCGGCTAAACGCAATGCTCGACAAGCTGGAACGGTTGATGAGCGAGCTGCGTGTGGTGACGGATGGCTTCGCCCACGATCTGCGCTCGCCGCTGGCGCGGCTCCGCAGCAAGGCGGAGGCGGCGGTGTTGCAATCCGAACCCGAAGCGCGCGAGGCCGCGATGAGCGGACTGCTCGTTGAAACCGATCTGGTGATGCGGATGCTCACCACGCTTATCGAGATCAGCCGCGCCGAGTCGCTCTCGCGCGACCGGTTCACCAGCGTCGATCCCAAGGCGCTGGTCGAAGAGATCGCCGAACTTTACGCGCCGGTGGTCGAGGATGCCGGCATGACCTTCGTGACCGCGATCGAGCCGACCGACGGCCGTGTGATCCTGCACCGTGAACTGATGACGCAGGCGATTACCAACCTGATCGACAACGCGCTCCGGCACGCAGCCGCCGGTAGGGCGGTGACACTGCGCCTCGCGCGCGACGATCGCGAACTACGCTTTCAGGTCGAGGATCGCGGCCCCGGCATCGCGCAGGCGGATCGCGCACTGGCGCTGCGCCGGTTCGGCCGGCTCGATGGTGCCCGGACGACGCCTGGGGCAGGGCTGGGGATGGCGCTGGTCGAGGCGGTGGCACGCCTGCACGGCGGGCGACTGGACCTTGAGGAGAACGCGCCCGGGCTGATCGCCGCGATCGTTGTTCCCGTCGGCTGATCGGCTATGTGGGGCGAGGAACCTTCCGATCGAGTGGCTTGATGCCAGAGCGCGATCGTGCTGCGCCGCCACCACCGGCTTGACAGCAGCTGTCCGAATCCTTACTCGCCCGCTATTCCGATACCCCGGCGACGGCGGCGCGTTACGCGTGCGCCGCTATCGTGCGTTCGGAACAGGCAACGCGTTGAGATGGGGTGTGCAGCCATGCAGGCCCCGTGGAGCAGGAGAAAGATTTTCATGGCACGTATCGCGGGCGTCAACATCCCGACCAACAAGCGCGTGGTGATCGCGCTGACCTATATCCATGGCATTGGTAACACCAAGGCGAAGGAAATCACCGCCAAGCTGAACATCGCACCGGAGCGTCGCGTCCAGGATCTCACCGATTCGGAAGTGCTGCAGATCCGTGAGACGATCGATGCCGATATCACCGTGGAAGGCGATCTGCGTCGCCAGACCGCGATGAACATCAAGCGGTTGATGGATCTCGCCTGCTACCGCGGCCTGCGTCATCGCAAGGGCCTGCCGGTTCGCGGCCAGCGCACGCATACCAATGCGCGCACCCGCAAGGGCAAGGCGAAGCCGATCGCAGGCAAGAAGAAGTAAGGGATCGTCCCGGACGATCTCGCTTTTTCTTCGTCGGAGGCGGCCGGGCCTAGCGCCGCCGCCTTCCGTCTCAGGATATAGGAACAGGACAAAAAATGGCACGCGAACCACAGCGCATCAAGCGCCGCGAGCGGAAGAACATCACCTCGGGCGTGGCCCATGTGAATGCCAGCTTCAACAACACCATGATCACCATCACCGATGCGCAGGGCAACGCGATCTCCTGGTCGTCGGCCGGCATGATGGGCTTCAAGGGCAGCCGCAAGTCGACCCCGTATGCGGCGCAGGTTGCAGCGGAAGACGCCGGCAAGAAGGCCGCCGAGCACGGCGTCCGTACCCTCGAAGTCGAGGTCAAGGGCCCCGGCTCGGGCCGTGAGTCGGCGCTGCGCGCGCTGCAGGCGGTCGGCTTCCAGATTACTTCGATCCGCGACGTGACTTCGATCCCGCATAACGGCGTTCGCCCCTCAAAGCGCCGCCGCGTCTGAATTCGTCTCGTCCGCGCGCGGTTGATCGCGCCGCGCGGACGATTCGCCCAAGGGCCGGAGTTGCTCCGCTCCCGCCCAAAACCAAGGGGAAGCCCGTGTCCGTCAATGCTAAGAACTGGCAGGAATTGAAGAAGCCCAACGGCCTCGAAGTGAAGTCGGGCGGCGATGCCAAGCGCAAGGCGACGTTCGTTGCCGAACCGCTTGAGCGTGGTTTCGGTCTGACGCTCGGCAACGCGCTGCGTCGCGTGTTGTTGTCGTCACTCCAGGGTGCCGCCGTCACCTCGATCAAGATCGAAAACGTTCTGCACGAATTCTCCTCGCTCGCTGGTGTGCGCGAGGATGTGACCGACATCGTCCTCAACGTGAAGCAGATCGCGTTGCGCATGCAGGGCGAGGGGCCGAAGCGCCTTCAGCTCTCGGCAACCGGTCCGGCCACTGTCACCGCGGGCGACATCGCTGTTACCGGCGATATCGAAGTAATGAACCCCAAATTGGTGCTGTGCCATCTCGACGATGGCGCGACGCTCAACATGGAGTTCACCGCTGACGTTGGTAAGGGGTATGTCGCAGCGGTCGCCAACCGGCCGGCCGATGCGCCGATCGGCCTGATCCCGGTCGATGCGTTGTATTCGCCGGTGCGGCAGGTGTCGTACAAGGTCGAGAACACGCGCGTCGGGCAGGAGCTCGACTACGACAAGCTGACGCTCAACGTCGAAACCGACGGCACGATCACTCCGGAAGACGCGATCGGTTATGCCGGTCGCATTCTGCAGGACCAGTTGGCCTTGTTCGTCCACTTCGACGATTCGGCAATGACGCGTTCGGCACCGATCGGCGTTGCGGCACCGGCGGCGACCAACGAGGTTGCCGGCGATACGCAGCAGATCAATCGCTACCTGCTCAAGAAGGTCGACGAGCTGGAGCTTTCGGTGCGTTCTGCCAACTGCCTCAAGAACGATAACATCATCTACATCGGCGATCTGGTTCAAAAGACCGAAGCCGAGATGCTGCGCACGCCGAACTTTGGCCGCAAGTCGCTCAACGAGATCAAGGAAGTGCTTTCGTCGATGGGTCTCCGTCTCGGTATGGAAATCCCCGGCTGGCCGCCCGAGAACATCGAAGAGATGGCCAAGAAGCTCGAGCAGGAGATTATGGGCTGAGTTGCACCGGGTTAGCATCGCTAACCCGGAGGCAACGCAAGCCCGGCCGGCAGGTCGGCGCAAGCCGAACCTGTCCGACGACGCGGCTTTGCCGCGTCGCTCCCGGCACGAAATCACAGCGGCCTTGGCACTCCACCAAGGCGACGGAACACGGCGAGCGCACCGTCCTCGCCAGGTCTGGGGTTCCGTGAAACGGCCCCTTAACGAACGAAAAGGATTGAACCATGCGCCATCGTGTAGGCGGTCGTAAACTTCAGCGGACCTCGGCCCACCGCATCGCGCTGTTCCGCAACATGTCGGCAGCGCTCATCAAGCACGAGCAGATCACCACCACCGTCGCCAAGGCGAAGGAACTGCGCCCATATATCGAAAAGCTTGTCACGCTCGCCAAGAAGGGTGGTCTTTCCAACCGCCGTCTCGCGCATGCGCGGCTGCTCGACGATGCGCAGCTGGTAAAGCTATTCGACGTGCTCGCCGAGCGTTACGCATCGCGTAACGGCGGCTACACCCGCGTCATCAAGGCCGGCATCCGTATGTCGGACGCATCACCGATGGCGATCATCGAGTTCGTCGACCGTGACGTTTCCGCCAAGGGCCAGGATTCCGGCCCGGTGATGAACGAGGAAGACTACGAGGACGCCTAAGCCTGCCGTCCGGGATTAGCGCAGCTAATACCCGGGTAATCGGCAGGCCCGGGTGGCGGGCCAACGGCCCGACCGACGACGCGGCTTAGCCGCGTCGCATCCCCGCCCAAGCTTGAAAAAGGAGTCGCACCGGATACGGTGCGGCTCCTTTTCGTTTGTCCGGAAGAACCCGATGCGCCGTATCCTGCCGTTGATCGCGCTCCTCTCCACGCCGGCAACGGCCCAGACCAGCAAGGCTCTTCCGATGACATATCCCGACACCCCCCGCGTCGATCAAACAGACGAGCAGTTCGGCGTAAAGGTCGCCGATCCGTACCGCTGGCTGGAAAATGACGTCCGCACCGATGCCAAGGTGCAGGCGTGGGTCGATGCGCAGACCGCCACCACCAGCGCCTATCTGGCGACGCTGCCCGGCCGCGACATTCTCGCCGCGCGGCTGAAGCAGTTGCTCGATTACGAACGGTTCGGCCTGCCGGTGAAGAAGGGCACGCGCTATTTCTACGCGCACAATGCCGGCTTGCAGAACCAGGCGGTGCTGTATGTGCGGGATGGCTTAGGCGGCGCCGGCCGCGTGCTGATCGACCCGAACGGCTGGTCGAAGGACGGTGCCACCGCGCTCGGCGAATGGGTGCCGTCTGAGGATGGCGGCAAGCTGCTCTACACCGTGCAGGATGGCGGGACGGACTGGCGCACGATCAAGGTGCTCGATGTCGCGACCGGGCAGGTCCTGGGCGATACGTTGGAGTGGGTGAAGTTCTCAGGCCTGTCTTGGGCGAAAGACGGCTCCGGCTTTTATTACTCGCGCTTCCCGGCACCGCCATCGGGTGAGAAGTTTCAGGCGCTCAACGAAAACCAGAAAGTCTACTTCCACCAGCTCGGGCAACCGCAATCCGCCGATCGTCTGATCTACGAGACGTCCGATCACCCCCGGCGCGGCCATGGCGCGCAGCTTACCGAAGACGGCAAATGGCTGGTCATCACCACCACGGAAGGCACCGACAACCGCTATGAGATCACCGTTATCGACGTGACTACGCCGACGCCGACCCCGCGCACGATCTTCAAGGGGCTGGAGAACGAATGGACCTTCGTCGGCAACGAGGGCGCCAATTTCTACTGGTCGACCAACAAGGATGCGCCGCGCCTGCGCATCGTCTCGACCAACCTCAACGCGCGCTCGGCCGAGGTGCCGGTTCATAAGGTCGTGCCCGAGGACAGCCACGGCGCGGTGCTGGAAAGCGCGGCGATCCTCGGCGGCAAGCTGATCGCCGACTATCTGGTCGACGTAAAATCCGAGGTGCGGCGCTATAACCTCGATGGCTCGCCGGATGGAACGGTGGCGCTGCCCGGGATCGGCGCGGTGGTCGGCGGCAGCGGCACGCAGGATGACGCGGAGACGTTCTACGCCTTCACCAGCTTCGCCACGCCGACGACGATCTACCGTTACGACGTCAAGACCAACCAGTCGACAGTGTGGGCGCAGCCCAAGGTCGCGTTCGATCCCGCCGGCTATACAGTCGAGCAGCGCTTCTACGCCTCGAAGGATGGCACCAGGGTGCCGATGTTCGTGGTGCGCCGCAAGGACGTCACTGCTCCTGCGCCGACGTTGCTGTACGGCTATGGCGGGTTCAACATCTCGGTCACGCCGGCGTTCTCGGCGACGCGGATCGCGTGGCTCGAGCAGGGCGGGGTATTGGCGGTGGCGAATATCCGCGGCGGTGGCGAATATGGCAAGGCGTGGCACGACGGCGGCCGGCTCGCCCACAAGCAGAACGTGTTCGACGATTTCATCGCCGCCGGTGAATATCTCAAGGCGCAGGGGATTACGTCGAAGCACGGCCTCGCCATCCAGGGCGGATCGAACGGTGGCTTGCTGGTCGGCGCGGTCACCAACCAGCGGCCAGACCTGTTCGCGGCGGCGCTGCCGGCAGTGGGGGTGATGGACATGCTGCGCTTCGACCGGTTCACCGCCGGACGCTACTGGGTGGACGATTACGGTTATCCGGCGAAGGAAGCGGACTTCCGCACGCTCTACGCCTATTCGCCGTACCATAATATCAGGAGCGGCGTGGCCTATCCGGCGATCATGGTGGAAACGGCGGATACCGACGATCGCGTCGTGCCGGGCCACAGCTTCAAATATGCGGCGGCGTTGCAGGCGGCGGAGATCGGCGACAAGCCACATCTGATCCGCATCGAAACCCGCGCCGGCCATGGCAGCGGCAAACCGACTGACAAGGTCATCGCCGAGACCGCTGACAATTGGGCGTTCGCGGCGAAGTGGACCGGCCTCGCGATCAAGCCGGTCGAGTGAGGCGAGAGCAGGGGCGCCGTGGCGCCCCTGCCGACATCAGCGCCGAAGGCTCAGCGCGACGACAGTGCGGTCGCGTGCGGCAGCGCCTGCCGGGCGACCTGATGCGACCAGACCGAATCGCCGGTCGGCGTTTCCAGCATGACATTGTCGAGCGTCAGCGCGCGGCGATAGGTGTTCGCAGCCTCACCGGGGCGGTCGGCGCGAAGATATGCCTGGGCGAGTTCGATCGCGCTGCCACCGTCATTGGGGTGGAGGCGGGCAACGGCTTCCTGGGTCGTTACGCTGTCTGAAACAGCGGGGGCGGCCACTGCCGGTGCCGACAGCGGCGCGGCGACAAGCAAAGCGAGAGCGATCTTCTTGAACATGACGACATCCTTCCAGTTCACCGCTTGACTGCGATGTTACAGAATGATGACATATATGCGTCGGTTTTGTGAAACGGTTTTTTGTTACAGTCCTTAGCGGCGCGACGCAGGGGTGGCGCGGCGCCGCGCGAGCCGGTATCGGGCCGCATGACACTCCCCAGCGAATCGCTTCACCCGGACTCCGTCCTGCCCGACTCGGTCTTGATCGTCGATTTCGGCAGTCAGGTGACGCAGCTCATCGCGCGCCGCGTGCGCGAGGCGGGCGTCTATAGCGAGATCGCCCCGTTCACGACCGCCGCCGAGGCCTTCGCGCGGTTGCAGCCGAAGGGTGTGATCCTGTCGGGCAGCCCGGCCTCGGTGCTGGACGAAGGCTCCCCGCGCGTGCCGCCGGTGGTGTTCGACAGTGGTGTGCCGGTGCTCGGCATTTGTTACGGTCAGCAGGTGATGATGCAGCAGCTCGGCGGGCAGGTCGTGCTCGGCGAATCGGGTGAGTTCGGGCAGGCGTTCATCACCATCCAGGACGAATGCGTGCTGTTCGACGGGCTGTGGGCGACGGAAGAACGCCACCAGGTGTGGATGAGCCACGGTGACAAGGTTATCGAGCTTGCTCCCGGCTTCCGCCCGGTCGCGATCAGCCCCGGCTCACCCTATGCGGTGGTGGCGGACGATGCGCGGCGCTATTATGCGACGCAGTTCCATCCCGAAGTGGTGCATACCCCCGATGGTGCCAAGTTCCTCGGCAATTTCGTCCGCCACGTCTGCGGCCTGTCGGGCGATTGGACGATGGCGGAGTTCCGCGCCGCCAAGATCGCCGAGATCCGCCAGCAGGTCGGTTCTGGCCGAGTGATCTGCGGCCTGTCCGGCGGGGTCGATTCAGCGGTAGCGGCGGTGCTGATCCACGAGGCGATCGGCGAGCAACTCACCTGCGTGTTCGTCGACCACGGCCTGATGCGCAGCGGCGAGGCCGATCAGGTGGTCAGCCTGTTCCGCAACTCGTACAACATCCCGCTTGTCCACGTGAACGCGGAAGCGACGTTCCTCGCAGGCCTCGCCGGCGTCACCGACCCCGAGAAGAAGCGCAAGTTTATCGGCGCGGCCTTCATCGACCTGTTCGAGGCGGAGGCCAAGAAGGTCGGCGGTGCGGATTTTCTCGCGCAGGGCACACTGTATCCGGACGTGATCGAGAGCGTCAGCTTCACCGGCGGGCCGTCGGTGACGATCAAGAGCCATCACAATGTCGGCGGCCTGCCGGAACGCATGAACATGAAGCTGGTCGAACCCTTGCGCGAACTGTTCAAGGACGAGGTCCGCGAACTCGGCCGCGAACTCGGCCTGCCGCAGGCGTTCGTCGGGCGGCATCCGTTCCCGGGGCCGGGCCTCGCCATCCGCATCCCCGGCGAGGTCACCAAGGAACGCTGCGATATCTTGCGCAAGGCGGATGCGATCTACCTCGAGGAAATCCGCGCCGCTGGCCTGTACGACATCATCTGGCAGGCATTCGCGGTGCTGCTGCCGGTGCGCAGCGTTGGCGTGATGGGCGATGGCCGCACCTATGACAACGTGTTGGCGCTCCGCGCGGTGACGTCGACCGATGGCATGACGGCGGAAGCCTATGAGTTCCCGGCGGGCTTCCTCGCGCGCGTCTCGACGCGGATCGTCAACGAAGTGCGCGGCGTCAACCGCGTGACCTACGACTATACCAGCAAGCCGCCCGGCACGATCGAGTGGGAATGATTTAAAGTCCTTCAGAGGAGGGCAGAACTACGCATTATCGGCGCCGTGCTCTTGGAGCAGAACGACAAATACCATTTCCAGAACTGCTACAGGCAGATCGAAGGCATCATTGGTCTCGCCACACCACAGTCGAGGGGGTGCCGCCCATACGCGCTAACTAAGGTTCGCTCAGGCCGATAAGAGCATTCTCGACGCGTTGTGCGGAAAGGAAACGAGACCTGCCATTCATTCAACTGGCAGCAGGTCTCGCCGAAATCTAGCTACTGCGGACCAGTGCTCACCGATGCAAACATTGTGGGTGGGCCACGGAGGTTATTGGTGAAGGAAATCGCGCGATCAGTAATCGAGCAGCAATGGTTGGAGCTCACCCGTATACGCCTTCCCAAGCGCGCCATCGAAGCGCGATGGGCGTTGCGGCTTGATCACTGTTTCCAGCGTATACTGCTCGACGACGCCTGTGGCGGTTGTTGGTACGACCATATTGTAGGCAGACCCGCTTACGCTAAAGCGCCAGATGCGAAGCTGGCCCGCGCGATCGCCACCGGCGAGGCGCTGCTAGCCGGAACGGCTGACGTAAATGCTCTTAACGCGCAGTCGCTGGCATGGAGGGGAAAGGGCGGTAAGCTACCGCGCAGTTGACATTGAAAGCCGCCGCTCAAGACCCTGAGAAACGGCTTGAAGCAGTTGACCGTTACGAGCGTCTTACTGCGGGTGATGTAAGGATTGGCCGCTGCAAGCGCCGCGCGGAAACGCAGGCGACATTCGTTGAGCAAGCTAGTTGGGTTCCACAGAAGTCCGCCTAGCCGGCTTTAGTCGGCCTGCTATCGCCAGAACCCACAAGCGTCGTTCAGCCGCAGTTTTGCGCGCCGCGACTTCAGACATTCGGTGCTGTGAGCTTTTGAGTGGGTTAGCTCCAATCGTGAGACTTAGGGCAGCGGAAAGGGCAACAAAGCCGCTGTAGCCACGTTGAAGGGCTTGAACTTACATGCCGTGATACTGGAGATTACAATGTTCGGACATAGCAAGCGGATTCGCTACGCCGTCGTGGGGGGTGGCCAGATTTCGCAGCAGGCGTTCATGCCCGGCATCTCGCGCACCAACAACTCCGAATTGGTCGCGCTGGTGACAGGCGATCCGGTCAAGGCCGACGAGCTTGCCGGTAAATACAACCTGAAGGCGTGGTCCTATGATGCGTACGATCAGCTCCTTGCATCAGGCGAGATCGACGCCGTCTACATCGCCACCCCCAACTTCCTCCACACCCCTTATGCGGTGGCGGCGCTCGAGGCCGGCGTGCACGTGCTGCTCGAGAAACCGGTCGCGGCGAGCGTCGCCGAAGCCGAGCAGATCATGGCCGCGCAGCGCAAAAGCGGCGCCAAGCTGATGATCGCCTACCGCCTGCACCATGAGCCCGGCAACGTCGAGATGTTCACTCGCGCCCAGGCCGGTGACTTCGGTGAGCTTCTCGCCTTCACCTCGGTGTTTGCCCAGAACGTTGCCGAGGAGAACTCTCGGGGCCATAATGGATATTGGGGTGGACCCGTGCCGGACATGGGCACGTATCCGCTGAACGCGGTGCGCAATCTCTTCGCGGCCGAGCCGATCGCGGTGCATGCGATCGGCACCAAAACGCCCGGACGCGGATTCAATTTCCACGACACGGTCGCGGTGATCCTGCAGTTCCCAGGTGAGCGCGTGGCGCAGTTCACGGTCAGCTACGCCAGCGCTTCGGCCGAGAACTTCACCCTGATTGGCACCAAAGCGATGATCCACGCCGACCCGTGCTTCATGTTCGGTCCAAAGGTCGGCATAACGTACACCGAGAAAACCGAAGAGGGCAGCAAGACCCATCGCTTCGATCCCGTCGAGCAGTTCGGCAACGAGACTCAGTACTTTTCCGCGTGCATCCTAGAGGATCGCCAGCCCCAGGCTGATGGTGAGGAAGGCTGGTGCGACATGCGCGTTCTCGCAGCCGTCGAGCAATCTCTCAACACGGGCGAGACGGTGACGCTCGAGCCTTTCCAGCGTAGCCGCTACGTCGAGCCTGATCAGGCGCTGACGCTGACGCCTGCCAAGGAGCCAGCCGAAGACGATCTGATCAGCGTCATCCCGCAATCGGCCTGATTATTTGCGACTCTTGCTGCCTTGGCTCGCGGAGGCAGCAGGACTTACACAGATGTGGTGCCGGTGCAGAAGCGATGATGCCTTGGAACCTTGAGCGCGACAGCTTCAAAGCTTTGTAATCGTGTGCAGACCTTTTTCGCAGCGGGGAACATGAAGCTGTATCCTAGGGCGGCGACCTAATCCTGCGGCTATGCCAAGCGGCGCTTGGTATAGCCGCAGAGGCGAAGCACGGGCGCTGTCGTCCGCTGTTGCAAGAATGCGCGGTCCGCGCCCGAGCGGCGAAGAGCGACGTGAGGCAAGCGCCGTGAACGCGCGCAGAACCGCGTCGGCGCAGCCTCCGGCAAGAGGCCAGTTCACGTTGCCGCAGTTCAATTTTCGCTACGGACACAGCGAACGGATACGACACTGACCTTGTTTGTTGTGCGAGAGCCGCCAACAGGGAGATGCGCGTGACGGACTTCGCTGCTCAGCTACAAGAGGGCTTGCCCTATCCACGGGGTGCCACATGGAATGGGAGCGGTACGAACTTCGCCTTGTTCTCAGCCAATGCCACCAAGGTCGAGCTCTGCCTGTTCGAGGCGGACGGTCTGACCGAGATCGAACGGATTACGCTGCCCGAATATACTGATCAGGTCTTCCACGGCTATTTGCCGAACGTGAAGCCCGGGCAGTTCTACGGCTACCGGGTGCATGGCCCGTACGAACCTGAGGCAGGCCACCGCTTCAACCCCAACAAGCTGTTGCTGGATCCGTATGCACGCGCGCATGCCGGTACGCTGGAATGGAACCCGGCGTTGTTCGGGTACCAGATGGAAACCGGCGACGATCTGACCTTCGATGAGCGTGACAGCGCGCCGTTCATGCCGAAATGCGTCGTCGTAGATCCCAATTTCGACTGGCGCGGCCAGCCGAACCAGCGGACCACACCGTGGGACAGCACGATCCTCTACGAAGCGCACGTAAAGGGGCTGACCATGCACCACCCCGGCGTGCCCGAGCATCTGCGCGGCACCTATGCAGGCCTTGGCGAGCAGGCGGTGCTCGATCACATCAAGTCGCTAGGCGTATCGTCGGTGGAGCTGCTGCCGGTCCACGCCTTCGTGCAGGACAGCCAGTTGGTCGAGAAGGGTCTCGCCAACTATTGGGGCTACAACTCGATCGGCTTCTTCGCGCCGGAGCCGCGCTACGCGCACGATGTCGCCAACTCACTGCGTGAGTTCAAGGAAATGGTCGCGCGTTTCCACGAAACCGGCCTCGAGGTGATCCTCGACGTGGTTTACAACCACACGGCGGAAGGCAATGAGCTTGGGCCGACGCTGTCGTTCAAGGGCATCGACAACGCGACGTATTACCGGCTCATCCCCGATCAGCCGCGCTATTACATCAACGACACCGGCACCGGAAACACGGTAAACCTCAGCCATCCGCGCGTGATTCAGCTCGTGACCGACAGCCTGCGTTATTGGGCGGACGAGATGCATGTCGATGGCTTCCGCTTCGATCTCGGCACCATCCTCGCGCGTGAGCCACACGGTTTCGACGAACAATCAGGCTTCCTGCGTGCGGTAGGGCAGGATCCGACGCTAGCCAGCGTCAAGCTGATCGCGGAGCCATGGGACATCGGCCCCGGCGGCTATCAGGTCGGCTCCTTTCCGCCCGGCTGGGCGGAGTGGAACGACAAGTACCGCGATACGGTGCGTGATTTCTGGCGCGGCGAGGCAAGCGTCGCCGCGCTTGCTCCGCGGCTGTGCGCCTCGCCGGAGGAATATAATCATAGCGGGCGTCGGTCATGGGCCTGCGTCAACTTCATCACCGCGCATGACGGGTTCACGCTCAACGACGTGGTGAGCTACGACGGCAAGCACAACGAGGCGAACGGCGAGGACGGCAAGGACGGGTCGGACGATAACCGGTCGTGGAATTGCGGTGTCGAAGGCGAAACCGATGACCCCGAGATCCTGGCGCTACGCGAACGCCAGATCCGCAACTTCTTGGCGACGCTGCTGCTCAGCAAGGGGACACCGATGCTGCTGGCTGGCGATGAGTTCGCGCGCACGCAAGGCGGCAACAACAACGCCTATTGTCAGGACAGCGAGATCGGCTGGCTCGACTGGAACATCCAGGAGAAGGGCAAGGGCCTTATCGCCTTCACGCGCAAGCTCACCGCGTTGCGCCGTCGCTTCCCGGTGCTCCACCGTGCGCGCTTCCTCAGCGGCAAGATCGACGAGGAACTGGGCGTAAAGGACGTCACCTGGGTCAACCCCGCCGGGCTGGAGATGGAGCCGGCGGAATGGGAAGATACCAGCGCCCGCTGCCTGGGCATGATGATCGATGGCCGCGCCCGCGCGACAGCCTTGCGGCGTCGTGGCGAGGACGAGACCCTGCTGCTGATCTTCAACGCGTGGCATGATCTCATCAACTTCACGCTGCCGGAGACGGCGGACGCGGAAGGATGGGAGCGGCTGATCGACACCAACGCCCCCGATGCAAGCGATGAACGCTTCGCGGTCGGGGCGACCTATCAGGTCACGGGGCGCTCGGTCGTGGTGTTCCGTCTCGTCCAGTCCGATCAGGCTGCGTCGATCGCTTCTGGATAAGGCTTGTGGGTGGATGCGGGGTTTGTCCGGCTCCGCATCCACTTCTGTGCGACATCACACTAGCATCAGGCGATCTAACTCAGTTCCCGCTATTCGCGGCGCGTTTTCGGCTTCCGAGATCCGGCGCCCGTTCATGTGGCTAGAACGTCCGGCTTCAGTCGTAAAGAACGACCGCGGAATGGCTGAAGGTGTTGGAGAGCAGAACGGCCGCTTTCCAGCGCAACTTTCTATCAGCCGCCGTCCGCGAGCAACGAAGATGAAGAGGCAAGGCCATAATTGGCGGCAGCCGAACGCCTGATCCGGTAGCCCTTCGGCGTAAGTTGCAGGTCTTCCGATAGCGGAAGAGAACCGGATGGAAGGATCGGAACCGGTTGTGCCGCTGGCCAACGGCGCATGATCCCCACCTTGAGGTCTAGCCAGAAACGCCTCGCCGCTGTCCCGTGCTTGCCTGGATATACCGTTATCCAGCTTCTACCATTGTGCGCACCGTCGTCAGCCATAGCAATGAAGTCGTCATCGACATTTCCACTCCAAACACCAGCGTAGAGTGTTTTACGCGCAGGCGGTGGAAGGTCTTTCGCTTGCCGTGCGAACTCGCGCCATTGTGCGGTTCCATCGTCAACGTGGAAGCCTTCCTTCGGTGCTGCCTGTCTAAGTAGCGCAATCAGGTCGGATTTGTCGTTGCTGGTCGGCGTCAGCACTTCGATTGCCGCTATCGGTGATTGGTCGGCTGAAGGCGGCGCTGCCGAGCACGCAGGCAGCGCAAGGACCGACAAGATGAACAAACGTCGCATTGGGGAATGATCGCACCGGCCGACGATCGTCTGCAAGTGGGCGCTTTCGGCCTGGCCGCTTTTCTGTGGGAGCCGACCCGGCCATCTGATCTTACCAAACATCGCCATGCGGCGGAGATGCCCTCCGCCGCGCTATCGCGTACCCTAAGCATTTGCGACTAGCATGACGCCTTGCGGAGGTGGTTCTACCTCCGCGTTACCCCTGTAACTTCGTGCTCGCTAACATCTGATCGCGGTTGCGAGCGAAACGGTATCTCTCGTCTTCAGAACAGTACTTCAAGAGAAGTT
>NZ_JALNUT010000029.1:0-722 GCF_026540945.1 Sphingomonas sp. GC_Shp_3 | reverse complement strand
ACCCACACATACCAAACCGTCTCAGGAAACTCCGAGGCGGTTTTTATCGTCCTTTTTTAAGCTCTTGCGTCGTTTCGGCAGCCTTCAAATCCGCTCACCGGATTTCCCTGCATGCCAATACGTCGATTTGCATTTGGGGGTATTTTGGGGGGGTATGCCAGCCAACTCGGCAGGAGCACCCCCAATGGCTCTCAAGGACCTTGAAGCACGCTACGCTACCAAACGCGCTAAGGATTACAAGCTGACCGATGGGCAGGGGTTGTACCTGCTCGTCCGGCCCAATGGCTCGAAGCTCTGGCGGATGAAGTACCGGTTTGGCGACAAGGAGAAGCTAACGTGCTCCCCGTTTTCAGGCCGCTGATAACTTAGCTTCGGTGTCCATATGCCCTTGGCGGGGGCGGTTCGTAAACTCGGCGGGTGCCAACCCGCCAAGGCTGCTGTGCGGACGCACGGTGTTTTAATCCGTCCGCCATGCCTCGATCAGCCGTCTTGCCGTCGCTAGCGATGGGAACAGCTGTTCGTTCAGGCACTCGTCGCGTACGCGACCATTGAAGCTTTCGACGAAGCCGTTCTGCTGCGACTTGCCCGGCGCGATGTAGTGCTACTCGACCCCTGTGTCCTGGCACCAGGCGAGCACAGCGTGACTGGTCAGCTCGGTGCCGTTGTCGCTGACTACCATGTACGGCAGGCACTCCCGGCTATAATCATCAATGACGTTCAGC
>NZ_JALNUT010000028.1:0-882 GCF_026540945.1 Sphingomonas sp. GC_Shp_3 | reverse complement strand
CGGCGGCAAGCTGTTTACTGAGCCACGCCACGTTGACGTCGGCGAAAGCCTGTACCTGTTTCAGAACCGGCTCAGGCAGCTCGTCACGCTCGGCCGCCATGAAGCTGCTGAGGCACATCCGATTGTCACGCTCCAGCGACGCCCGGAAGATGCTTGGGTATCGCCGTAATGCGTCCCTGGCGTCCTGCGCATCGGTGGATATCGCCTCAAGATCGCGGGCGATATCCTCCTGGTAGCGACGCGCTACCGCCTCACCGAGCAACGCCTTATTAGCGAAATAATAGTTGATGCTGGCCGCCTTGATGCCGACCGTCGCGGCGAGGTCGCGGAAGTTGATGCCGCCATAGCCGCGCGTCATCGCCGCCTCACGTGCGGCCAGCAGGATCGCCTCCCGCGCATTCTCCTTCGTCGTTGCCGCCATCGTCACGCCTCCACCTGTCATATGCCAGACAGGGATTGACGAGGCAAGTTTTACGCTTCAGATAGATACCTGTCATCTGACAGGCAGGTGATGTGATTGATGATAGCGAGACTTCCCATGGCCGATAAGCTGGCGCTCTTCACCTCCCCTTCCGCTTTCCCCAATCCACAGCGGCTGCGCATCTTTATGCACGAAAAGGGTATCCCCGACCGGTTTGCCGAGACGGTGTACGACATGTCGCCTGTGGGTGAGCAGCGCGGGTGGCGACACTTGAAGATGAACCCGTGGGGCGAAACGCCGACGCTGGTGCTGGCGGATGGGTCGTTCTTGAGCGAGACGTCGGCTATCGCGCGCTACCTCGACGACAGCTTCGAAGGCCGCAAGATCATGGGCGAGACGCCGATCGAGCGCGGCCTCGACCAGATGTGGGACAACCGGGTCTGGGTCCACATCCTCTATCC
>NZ_JALNUT010000027.1:0-1036 GCF_026540945.1 Sphingomonas sp. GC_Shp_3 | reverse complement strand
GGCGCCCTCACTTCGTGCACTGGCAATCAGCTTACGGGCAATGTCGCGCACCGCCTCGTCGTCCTTGCTTTCGTCCTTCGCCGGGTCTCCCAGATGGTCGAGGCTGCTTTCGATATGATCGAGCAGGCCAGGATGCTTAGCCTCGACGTATTCGGCCAGCTTGAACAGGACGTGCTCCATCGCGATTTCGCGGCGGCGGGCTTGGACGGCGGTCTCGTCGGTCATCGGTGTCTCCATTGTACGGGATAACTGAACGCGTGGCGCCGGCATCGGCACCAATGCGACGCGGCATCGCTACAAAGTGACCCGGCAATACCTATCTTTGCGGTCTTCCATGACCGCATCAGCCCCGCTCATCCTCGCGTTCGGCGACAGCCTGGTCGCCGGTTACGGTCTAGCCACCGCCGACGGCTTTGCCGCTCAACTGGAGCATTTTCTGAGCGCCGCACATCCCGGCGCACGGGTGATCAACGCGGGTGTCGCTGGAAACACCACCGCCGACGCGTTGCGGAGGCTACCCCGCGTGCTCGCGCGCCTGCAAGTCCGTCCCGACCTAGCGATCATCCAGCTCGGACCCAACGACGTGCTCCGAGAGGTGCCGCCGTCGTCCACGCTGGCGAACCTTGAGGCGATCCTCGTCGAGTTTGGCCGCTGCGGCGTCCCGGTGCTGCTCACAACCGTCGTGCCTCCGCCGCTGCTCGCGAAGAGGGCAGGCCCTTACGCAGACATTCAGCAAGCTCTGGCCAAGCTCCATGGTGCAACGACTTGGCCGTTCTTTCCCGCCGGTGTGCTGGGTCATCAAGACATGGTACTTGCCGACCGGGTGCATCCGAACGGCAAGGCAATCGCTGCTGTGGTCGAGGCGATGCTGCCTGCGATCAAAGGTATTTTGAACGTAGAGCTGACGCGGTGACACTGGCGAGAACAGCGGAACCTTGCCGCTGATAAAGCAGCCAATCTGAAACGGGATCAGATTGTGAACGAACCGCGGGTTCCGGGAAGTGGACGGGGCAGCCCCAATGGCGACTTCTGGGTC
>NZ_JALNUT010000026.1:0-1048 GCF_026540945.1 Sphingomonas sp. GC_Shp_3 | reverse complement strand
GGCGTTCAGCTAAGGGCAACATAACTGGTGAGTGCCGCCGCTGGTTCGGCTCCTTCGAGGCCAGCCAAGCGGCAAGCGCTTTCCGGAGCGCTGCACGTCCAACGTGGCAGACACTTGCGGGCGAGTTCCACTTGCAACATCAGTGGACCGTTCAACCCCTCCCACAAACGCGCGGGCAGCTCTGCGCAGCCGTTGGTCCAGCGGAAAGACATTCCGTCTGCCTGTTCGAGCGCGTAGCAGCCCACGACTCCTTCCAGATCTTCAGCGAGGAAGCGGCGTTGCAGGCCGGACGCACTTTTGAAGGTCAGGGTCCGGATTGCGACGCCCAAGGTCCTGTGATCAGCCGATGCAGAGGTCGAGGACGGCTTTGTGCAGGCCGAGCTGAGCGACAGTGTGTCAGGAGGCGAAGAGAGTGCGACGTAGGCGGACATCCCGACGACCTTCGGCTTATGGAACTGGCCGTCCGCAATGAAGCCGAGCTGAGAATCGGGGGTTTCATCGACGCACCAGCCGAGCTGTTCGGCACGCGCGCGAAGGCGATCACGGACACGTTCGAGCATCGGCCCGGCGGGCATCAGCGGCCTGCAATACGACTGATGGCTGGAGACCGCGTCGGGGCGCGAGGACCCGTTGGCAAAGAACGCACTGTTCCGGCTTGGCAGGTAGCTCTCTGCTGGCAGGTCGGCCGCGAGAAGGATGTCGTGGCTGTCGAGCTCGACATGCCAGTAGGAGACCTGTTCGACAGCCTCCTGAACGATCGTCGCGTTGTTGATCAACCAAGAGGCCTGGATCAGCACTTCGTCCACGCAGATCGCATGTCCGGGAGACACCAGGATATCCTGTCTTGGCAGTCCGGGGCCAAACGCGCCTGTCATGATGCGGACCGGGTGTACGGCTTCGCGGTCCGGGAAGCATGCGCAATCGAGGGTTCGTTGTCCCAGCCAACGGATCGGTCGGTAAGCACCGGATGCGGTAAGCACCATGTCACCGACTTCGAGCGACTCGACGGGCCGATCTCCTCCTGGCGTTCGGATCGGGGTTCCCTCGG
>NZ_JALNUT010000025.1:0-1131 GCF_026540945.1 Sphingomonas sp. GC_Shp_3 | reverse complement strand
GACCCACAATCCGCCATTCAGGGCCGGTTTGCCGCTCCCCAACACCGGACGCTTGTTCATCTCGGGATCAGCGGCCCATTTAGGGTATTCCAACGCGCAGGCTGCATGCCGTGGTTTGGTGACTAGCGATCAAGCCGCTTTCGAGCGAGCAAAGCCGAAGAGCGGGCGTTCGCAATGCCATATATGCCTTTTGCCCGTCGCTCTGCCGGACGGATGCACTTGGCATGCACGCGACCATCGGTATCATGAGACAATGCCTCACTCACCTCTGCGCTCCCCGCCCAACCCAGCCAATACTCCGAGCGCCCGCTTCTTCGGCGACATCGGCATCACTCCCGGTGCGCGGGTGCTTGATGTCGGTTGCGGCAATGGTGACCTCAGTCGATATGTGGCTGGGCTTGCCGGACCAAGCGGCGAAGTCGTGGCGATCGACCGGAGCGAACAGGCGCTCGCTATGGCCCGAACGATCGACGCAGACTCGGGTGCCGCGCACATCCAGTACCGCGCGGCCGATCTTTCGGGCGACTTGCCCGATCTGGGCCGTTTCGATGCGATCGTCGGCCGTCGCGTGCTGATGTACCTACCCGATGCCGCCAAGACACTGGAGCGACTAGCGGCGATGGCCAACCCGGACGCGATCTTAGCGTTTCAGGAACATGCACGCGCCGGCCTTCCTGCGGGACTTGGGGATCTCGCGTTGCACCGCCAGCTTTACGACTGGAACTGGAGCACGGTTGCAGCGGAAGGAGGCGATGTGGGATTGGCGCTCCGGCTCGCCGAACTGATGCAGCAAGTGGGGCTTTCGGTCGAGCAAGCGCGCGGCGAGGCCATCTTGCTCCATCCCCACCAGCCCTCGTTCGTGCCGACACTCACGCACGCGATGCTCCCGCGAATAGTCGAGCGAGGCATCGCCAGTGTTGAGCAGATCGATCCCGACACGCTCGCGCAGCGGATCGAGGACGAGCATCGCGCCGCGGGTGGTACGATCGTTTGGGACCTCGCCTTCTTGGTGGCGGCTCGCGCCCAATCGGTCTCTCGCTGAAACGTCCGCATTCAGACCGCTGAAAACGCGAGCTGAACGACCAAGTCTGCGGCGTGACCTGCCCGGCAGCCTCGCGCCCCGACGACCCA
>NZ_JALNUT010000024.1:0-1312 GCF_026540945.1 Sphingomonas sp. GC_Shp_3 | reverse complement strand
TGATCTTGCCCCTATTTCGCCGGACAGGTTCAAGCGGTTGTTGAACCCATTGCGCGATGCTCGCGCGGCGAACGCATTTTGAGACCCGAGTGCGGGTGGTGTTCGTTGTAGTCTTCGATCCAGCCAGCGAGTGATGTCAACGCGGTATGTGCGTCGGGCAGCGGTGAGACGCGGACGTAATCTCGTTTGAGGGTGTGTACGAATGCCTCGGAGATGCCGTTGGACTGCGGGCTCCGGATAGGCGTGAAGCAAGGCTTCAGGCCCAGTTGGCGTGCAAAGATCCGCGTCTCGCGGGCGTTATAAGCCGAGCCGTTGTCGGTTAGCATCTCGACCATCGACATTGCGCGCGGTCCACCGAAGCGGGCCTCTACGGCTTCCAGCATGATGTCGCGCACATCGGAACCGCTGATGCCGGCGTTGGCGACCGCGCGCCAGGCAATCACCTCGCGGTCATGCGCATCGATGATGAAGGCGGCTCGGACGATCTCACCGTTCCAGCACGTGAACTCGAGGCCGTCCGAGCACCAACGCAGGTTTGACCGTATGGTCACGACAACGCCGTCGTGGCCGTAGTCGGGCCGCTCGGTGTAGCGCCGTGCCAGCAGCAGGCGGTTTACCGCCATGATCCGGTAGATGCGCTTGTGGTTGACCGGGTCAGCTCCTTCCGCGCGAAGCTGACGGTTGAGGACCGCCGCGATGCGGCGGTAGCCATATGTTGGCCGCTGCGCGGCGACTTGCTGGATGAGCGGCAGCAGTTGCGCGTCGTCGGCCTTGGTGTAGTGGCCGCGGGTCGTGATGGCACCAGTGACGCGCTCGTATACCGTCGAGCGTGCTACGCCGAGCGTGCTCGCCACAAGGCTCACCGGAAATCTTCCGGCAGCGGTGAGCGCATGAGCAAGGTCGTTTTTTTGGGCGCGAACGATCGAGCGCTTCCTTGAGGATCTCCACCTCCAGCGTCTTCCGGCCGAGCTGGCGCTCAAGCTCGCGAATGCGGCTCTCCATCTCGCGCACCTCGCGGTTGCTGGTCACGTCATCGTCGCCGGTGACAGCGACACTCCCACCTTCGAGCATCAGCCGGCGCCAACGGTACAAGAGATTGGGTGCGACACCGTTGCGTCGGGCGACGATCGAGATGCTCTCGCGACCATCGAGTGTCTCCTCGACGATCCTAAGCTTCTCTGCGGCGCTCCAGTGACGGCGCCGACCGCCATCAGTGATGATCTCAGACAAAGACATAAGCCTATGCTCAGGGGCTATCCCTAAGCCTCCGTATTAGGCTCAAACCTGTCCGGGTGAAACGGGGGCCAGTTCA
>NZ_JALNUT010000023.1:0-5828 GCF_026540945.1 Sphingomonas sp. GC_Shp_3 | reverse complement strand
AAAAACCGTTTGACGGTGTGTGGGTGTTCACTTAGAGGGGTTTCACCGCAGCGGTTGACCGATTGGTTGTTGTTGTGGTCATCAAATTGTCGGCGCTGGGCACCTTCTGGTAAAAGGGAGGTTTAGCTGGGCGTCGGTATTTTGCGCTTTTTGACATTGTTGGTTTAGATGAAGGGACATGTGGGCGGCGGCTCCGGGTCCAGCGTTTTCAAGGCGTTGGGTGCTCGGTAGCAATAAGCTGGCTCGCAAGTCCTTCACGTATCCATACGTAAATGATTTGTGCAGAGCTTGCTCCTTGAGATGAGCTTGTCTGACGGGGTTATTCCGCCTCGCTGGATGAGATACATAAACTTGAGAGTTTGATCATGGCTCAGAATGAACGCTGGCGGCATGCCTAACACATGCAAGTCGAACGATGTCTTCGGACATAGTGGCGCACGGGTGCGTAACGCGTGGGAATCTGCCCTTAGGTTCGGAATAACAGCGAGAAATTGCTGCTAATACCGGATGATGGCTTCGGCCCAAAGATTTATCGCCTAGGGATGAGCCCGCGTAAGATTAGGTAGTTGGTGTGGTAAAGGCGCACCAAGCCGACGATCTTTAGCTGGTCTGAGAGGATGATCAGCCACACTGGGACTGAGACACGGCCCAGACTCCTACGGGAGGCAGCAGTGGGGAATATTGGACAATGGGCGCAAGCCTGATCCAGCAATGCCGCGTGAGTGATGAAGGCCTTAGGGTTGTAAAGCTCTTTTACCCGGGATGATAATGACAGTACCGGGAGAATAAGCTCCGGCTAACTCCGTGCCAGCAGCCGCGGTAATACGGAGGGAGCTAGCGTTATTCGGAATTACTGGGCGTAAAGCGCACGTAGGCGGCTTTGTAAGTTAGAGGTGAAAGCCTGGAGCTCAACTCCAGAATTGCCTTTAAGACTGCATCGCTTGAATCCAGGAGAGGTGAGTGGAATTCCGAGTGTAGAGGTGAAATTCGTAGATATTCGGAAGAACACCAGTGGCGAAGGCGGCTCACTGGACTGGTATTGACGCTGAGGTGCGAAAGCGTGGGGAGCAAACAGGATTAGATACCCTGGTAGTCCACGCCGTAAACGATGATAACTAGCTGTCAGGTCTCATAGAGATTTGGTGGCGCAGCTAACGCATTAAGTTATCCGCCTGGGGAGTACGGCCGCAAGGTTAAAACTCAAATGAATTGACGGGGGCCTGCACAAGCGGTGGAGCATGTGGTTTAATTCGAAGCAACGCGCAGAACCTTACCAGCGTTTGACATGTCCGGACGATTTCCAGAGATGGATCTCTTCCCTTCGGGGACTGGAACACAGGTGCTGCATGGCTGTCGTCAGCTCGTGTCGTGAGATGTTGGGTTAAGTCCCGCAACGAGCGCAACCCTCGCCTTTAGTTACCATCATTTAGTTGGGGACTCTAAAGGAACCGCCGGTGATAAGCCGGAGGAAGGTGGGGATGACGTCAAGTCCTCATGGCCCTTACGCGCTGGGCTACACACGTGCTACAATGGCAACTACAGTGGGCAGCAATCCTGCAAGGGTGAGCTAATCTCCAAAAGTTGTCTCAGTTCGGATTGTTCTCTGCAACTCGAGAGCATGAAGGCGGAATCGCTAGTAATCGCGGATCAGCATGCCGCGGTGAATACGTTCCCAGGCCTTGTACACACCGCCCGTCACACCATGGGAGTTGGGTTCACCCGAAGGCGTTGCGCTAACTCAGCAATGAGAGGCAGGCGACCACGGTGGGCTTAGCGACTGGGGTGAAGTCGTAACAAGGTAGCCGTAGGGGAACCTGCGGCTGGATCACCTCCTTTCTAAGGATATCGGCGGAAAGCGCCTGATGCCTCGGCATTGGGAAGAGCTTCCTCCATTCCAAAGAACATTTGCCGCCGTCCTCATGTCCCTTCATCTTCTGGAAATCAGCGCAGCCAGCGCTGTGTCGTGCTCTGTTGAGCAGCGATATGGTCTGGCGATGCGCGGGCACGGTTTTGGGCCGGTAGCTCAGGTGGTTAGAGCGCACGCCTGATAAGCGTGAGGTCGTAGGTTCAACTCCTACTCGGCCCACCACGACTTTGATGGGGCCTTAGCTCAGCTGGGAGAGCGGTTGCTTTGCAAGCATCAGGTCATCGGTTCGATCCCGATAGGCTCCACCAAGCCGCAGGCGAAGAGAGGGATTAGCAAGCTAATCTGCACTTCGCTAATGCCGGCCAGCGCTTGCGAAGCGCGTCACAAGGCGCAGCTTTGCTGCGACTGACGGCGCAGCGGTCAACGCACACGTTGCCCCCAAGATTTTCCAGATGATGAAGACATCAGTTTGCCGCACCCCTCGGGGTGTTGGCGATACCGAGAGCGCAAGCGCTCTCTTTATTTGACATTGTGAATGGGTTCTTAAAATCGATGCCGTGAATACGGCATGTGGTTTTGGACGAGAGGTTTGGAAGGGTTCGCCTTTTCGATCGAGCGGACGAACTGCGTGCTGCAAATATCAGGCTGAGCATTTTAATCATCCGCACCAAGATACTGTGACAGTGCTGCTCTGCCGAGTTTTGGTTGGTCGCAAGATCAACCCAGCGTTGTCATTGGTGGTGCGGACTCTCAAGCGTGAGGTAAGGGCAATTCGTGGATGCCTTGGCGCATACAGGCGATGAAGGACGTGGCACGCTGCGATAAGCTGCGGTGAGGTGTGAGCAACCTTTGACCCGCAGATTTCCGAATGGGGAAACCCACCCATCCCGTTTAACTCTGCTGCGATGAAGATCGCAGTTGGGCTAAATGGTGTGAGGTATCATGAGACTGAATACATAGGTTTCGTGAAGCGAACCCGGCGAACTGAAACATCTCAGTAGCTGGAGGAAAAGACATCAACCGAGATTCCGTTAGTAGTGGCGAGCGAACGCGGACCAGGCCAGTGCCTGGAGTTCAACTAGCAGAACGGTTTGGAAAGACCGGCCATAGCGGGTGACAGCCCCGTATGCGAAAGTGAGACTTCAGGACTTGAGTAGGGCGGGACACGTGTAATCCTGTCTGAACATAGGGGGACCACCCTCTAAGCCTAAATACTCGTATGCGACCGATAGTGAACTAGTACCGTGAGGGAAAGGTGAAAAGCACCCCGATGAGGGGAGTGAAACAGTACCTGAAACGGATTGCCTACAAGCAGTTGGAGGGGTCTTGAGCCCTGACAGCGTACCTCTTGCATAATGGGTCTGTGACTTAATGTTTCAAGCAAGCTTAAGCCGTTAGGTGTAGGCGCAGCGAAAGCGAGTCTGAATAGGGCGACATAGTTTGAAGTATTAGACCCGAAACCCGGCGATCTAGGCATGACCAGGATGAAGGTGCAGTAACATGCACTGGAGGTCCGAACCGATTAACGTTGAAAAGTTACCGGATGAGTTGTGTTTAGGGGTGAAAGGCCAATCAAGCCGGGAAATAGCTGGTTCTCCGCGAAAACTATTGAGGTAGTGCCTCGGATGGACACCCTAGGGGGTAGAGCACTGGATGGATGCGGGGGTCGCGAGACCTACCAACTCTAACCAAACTCCGAATACCTAGGAGTGATATCCGGGAGACAGACGGCGGGTGCTAAGGTCCGTCGTCAAAAGGGAAACAGCCCTGACCTACAGCTAAGGTCCCCAAGTCATCACTAAGTGGGAAAGCATGTGGAACTTCCAAAACAACCAGGAGGTTGGCTTAGAAGCAGCCATCCTTTAAAGAAAGCGTAACAGCTCACTGGTCTAAACAAGAGGTTCTGCGGCGAAGATGTAACGGGGCTAAAGTGATGCACCGAAGCTTAGGGTGTGGATTTATTTCCACGCGGTAGCGGAGCGTTCCGTACGCCTGTGAAGCGGTCTGGTAATGGACCGTGGAGGTATCGGAAGTGCGAATGCAGACATGAGTAGCGATAAAGAGGGTGAGATGCCCTCTCGCCGAAAGACCAAGGGTTCCTGCGCAAGGCTAATCCGCGCAGGGTGAGCCGGCCCCTAAGACGAGCCCGAAGGGGGTAGTCGATGGGAACCACGTTAATATTCGTGGGCCTGGTGGTGTGTGACGGATCTCGTGTGTTGTTCTCCCTTATTGGATTGGGAGGGCTTCGAAGAGGTTCCAGGAAATAGCCCCACCGTATAGACCGTACCCGAAACCGACACAGGTGGTCAGGTAGAGTATACCAAGGCGCTTGAGAGAAGTGTCCTGAAGGAACTCGGCAAATTGCCTCCGTACCTTCGGAAGAAGGAGGCCCTCACTATGCGCAAGCACTTTGAGGGGGCACAGGCCAGGGGGTAGCGACTGTTTAGCAAAAACACAGGGCTCTGCTAAGTCGGCTTCAAGACGACGTATAGGGCCTGACGCCTGCCCGGTGCCTGAAGGTTAAGTGGAGGAGTGCAAGCTCTGAAATGAAGCCCAGGTAAACGGCGGCCGTAACTATAACGGTCCTAAGGTAGCGAAATTCCTTGTCGGGTAAGTTCCGACCTGCACGAATGGCGTAACGACTTCCCCACTGTCTCCAGGACATGCTCAGCGAAATTGAATTCCCCGTGAAGATGCGGGGTTCCCGCGGTTAGACGGAAAGACCCCGTGCACCTTTACTGCAGCTTCAGAGTGGCATTAGGAAAGAACTGTGTAGCATAGGTGGGAGGCTTTGAAGCGTTGGCGCCAGCTGACGTGGAGCCATAGGTGAAATACCACCCTGTTGTTTTCTGATGTCTAACCTGCACCCGTGAAACCGGGTGAGGGACCCTCTGTGGCGGGTAGTTTGACTGGGGCGGTCGCCTCCTAAAGAGTAACGGAGGCGCGCGATGGTGGGCTCAGGACGGTTGGAAACCGTCTGTTAGAGTGCAATGGCATAAGCCCGCCTGACTGCGAGACTGACAAGTCGAGCAGAGACGAAAGTCGGTCATAGTGATCCGGTGGTCCCTCGTGGAAGGGCCATCGCTCAACGGATAAAAGGTACGCCGGGGATAACAGGCTGATAACCCCCAAGAGCTCATATCGACGGGGTTGTTTGGCACCTCGATGTCGGCTCATCACATCCTGGGGCTGGAGCAGGTCCCAAGGGTTTGGCTGTTCGCCAATTAAAGTGGTACGTGAGCTGGGTTCAGAACGTCGCGAGACAGTTTGGTCCCTATCTGCCGTGGGCGTCGAAATTTGAGAGGAGTTGACCCTAGTACGAGAGGACCGGGTTGAACGTACCTCTGGTGTACCTGTCGTCGTGCCAACGGCGCAGCAGGGTAGCTATGTACGGACGGGATAACCGCTGAAAGCATCTAAGCGGGAAGCCTCCCTCGAGATAAGATTTCATAGAGCCGTGAAAGACCATCACGTTGATAGATCGGATGTAGAAGTGCGGTAACGCATGGAGCTAACCGATACTAATTGCTCTATTCGCGCTTGAGAGTCCCACCATCAATGACAACCCTGGGTCACACCAGCAGCGTCAGACGATTGGCGGATGATCAAATGCAAACGCCTGATACAAACTCCCAATACGTGCACGGTATCGATTTTAAACCCGAACACATTCTCGCGCACCGGCTCCATTGCCTGGTGGCTATAGCGTCTGTGCCCCACCCGATCCCATCCCGAACTCGGCCGTGAAACCAGCCTGCGCCAATGGTACTATCGCTTAAGCGATGGAAGAGTAGGTCGTCGCCAGGCATTGAAGCCCGTGCGCGAGAATAAACTTCGAACACAGAACCCATTCACATGTCTCCCCCAAAAGGGATATCCTTGGCGCGGGGTGGAGCAGCCCGGTAGCTCGTCAGGCTCATAACCTGAAGGTCACAGGTTCAAATCCTGTCCCCGCAACCAA
>NZ_JALNUT010000022.1:0-6586 GCF_026540945.1 Sphingomonas sp. GC_Shp_3 | reverse complement strand
CAAAGCATACGACGGTAAGATGTACAAACTCGTTTCCTGGCCCATTATATGTTGAGTTAGTTTCAGAATACTGCACTTCCAACCCATGCTTGGCATAGTTTATGCCCGAGAGACTATCATGCCCTGAACCATCATACGTGTCGCTCGGGCTGATATCGAAGTGGAGATTGGTGAAAAACCCGCGTGCTGTTATGATATCATTTTGATGATCTGGCGTGGTAATCTGATCTGCTCTAACAATCCCATTTTCGTCTGTGATCGAGTACGTTCCCGTTACCGACGTCACGTGGAAAGCATCGAAATCGGGACTCTCGCCCCCATTGACATGCAGCTTGGCTGGGGCATTCTCGTCATAGGTGACGGTCAAATGTACCTCGCGTCCTCCGGTCGTGGCGGGTTGAATGTAATTGCCCATGTACGTTTGGGAGTACTCAATCGTTACAATGCCCATGGTTTGTCCCCTCTAACCGCGTACTAGCGCCCGCCAGTGAGTTCATCTGATGGGCGGCAGTATAGACCAGGGTTGAGCATACACAATCGACAAGCGGCGCGCGAAAGGTCTGCTTCTGGGCGACTGCGGAAGGGCCGGTCTTTGGCGGTGACCGGGCTTTGCTGCCCATCCCCGCCCCTGCGTCGCGACGACCCAGGCTCAGACGTTCGCGCTCCTCCCGCCGCTCTCCGGAACCAGACTTTGATTCATCTGCCGCGCGGCAGGTTTCAGACAACAAGCCAAACCTCTGAATTGCACTGGATCCTGGACAGCGGAGGCCGTGATCGCGTGGATATCTCCGCCCTCTGCGGCGGCATGCGAACGCGGGTCTTCGAACACGGCACCGGGCAGGTCGGCCAGCACGACCCGCATCCCAGCTTCGGCCAATCGGGTCACGACGGCGAGGCCGATGCCGCTCGCCGCGCCCGTGATCACGGCCATGCGCCCGGCGCTATCGCAAGGTGGCCGCTCACCCGCCCAGACCCGCGGTCTGGCCGCCGTCGGCGATGCCGACGACGCCGGCGCCGGACGAGGGGTTGACGATCGCGCCGCCACCGCGCTGCTTCATGAGCGGGATCTGGCGCTTCATGCATAGGACCACGCCCTTGAGGTCAATCGCCGTCAGCCGGCCAAATCCGCCTCGTCGAGGTCGGCGAGCTTGCTCTGGTCCTGCTCGATGCCGGCGTTGTTGAAGGCGACGTCGAGCCCGCCGAACGCCTCAACCGTCTTCGCAAGCGCCGCTTCGACGTTGGCGCTCTTCGACACGTCGCAAGCAACGGCCAGCGCCTTGCCACCCGCGGCCTTGATCTCGCCAGCTACCTTGCTGGTCTCCTCTTCCGACAGGTCGACGACGGCGACGCTTGCGCCGGCTTCGGCAAACGCCAGCGCGGTCGCGCGACCGATGCCGCCGGCGGCTCCGGTGACGAACGCCACCTTGCCAGACAGCGAGTTGAAGGGATTGATCATGGGCAGTCTCCTAGCTGGGATCGGGGTCGATTCTCTCGAAAGTCTCCAGCGAAACGCCGAGCCACGGAGCCGCTTCCATGAACCCGGTTCAGTGTTCCGTTGCATGTTGTTCGAGGATTTAAGCGCGGCGTTCGCCCGAGTGGAGCGTTGATCGCCCGTATTCTTGACAGCAAAGCGAGAAGATGCGGCCCCAGATCACCTGTCACATCGCGAGCAGCATCGACGGACGCATCCTGCCCAAACGTTGGTCATCCGTTGATGCCCATAATCATGGGCTCTACGACAAGCTCCACGAACGGCTCGGTGGCATTTCCTGGATGGTCGGCCGCATCACCGGCCAGGAGTTCGCCAAGCGCGACACATACCCGGGCGAGACGGGCGCGAGCGTGCTCCGCAAGACATGGCTGTCGCGACGCCATGCGACGGCCTATGCGATCGTCGCGGACGCCCACGGCAAGATCGCCTGGGGTCTCAGCGACGTCGGTGGCGATCCGATCGTTGTGCTCCCACCGATCAGGTGACGGACGCGCACCTCGCCGGGCTCCGGGCCGACGGCGTCGGCTACCTGTTCGCCGGCGAAGACGACCTCGACCGGGCGATGCGTGCGCTTCGCGAGGAGCTGGGGATCGAACATTTCCTCTTCGAAGGCGGGGGCGCATCAATGGCGCCTTGCTGCGTGCCGGGTTGGTTGATGAAATCAGCTTGATGATCGTGCCTGCGATCGACGGGGCGGGCGGCGCGCCGCGACGTTTGACGGGCCGACCAGCGACAAGGGGCTACCCGTCCCGCTGACCTCACTTACCTTGCAGGAGCATGAGCTGATGGACGGCGGCAGCCTGTGATTGCGCTACAGCGTGGAACAATCCGGACCTGACGGTGCACACGCGGCGATGAGCGATGCTCAACCGCATGAACCCCGCGCCCGATTGTTCGACGCCCGCGCGCTGCCTAGATTCGACGCGTTAGCGGCTCGCCTTCTCTCCCCGGCGAGGCGGCAAGCGCCCGTGCCGACGATGCGTCTTCTCGGGCCGAAATGACTACATGGCCCACATGAGCACGCGACAAATGCCCGCCTCGTAAACGAGTGGGTGGTCGGCATCGGCCTCCCGGCTCAGGATTACGGGACGCACTTGCTTCGGCGGACGAGAGCATCGATCATCTACAAGGCGGCTGGCAACCTCCGCGCCGTTCAGATCCTTCTCGGCCATGCCAAGATCGACAGCACGGTGCGCTACCTAGGCGTTGACGTGGAGGACGGTTTGAAACTGGCCGAACGCACCGAGGTCTGAGCAGACCCAATAGGCGACGTTGGGCCGGGCCCGCCCGCCTCTCCAAATCTGCCATCCATTCATGTTTCGATTCGACGGCATCTCGGTTGCTATTGCTGCCGGTAATATCCCCGCGGCCGGTGTGTTCACCGGTCTGAAAAGAAAAGAGGGCGGTCGCTCTCGCGACCGCCCTCTTTCCCAAAGTTAAACTGCGGTCAGGTTGCGATGTTCGAGGTAACCGGCTTGGCAGTTATGTCAAAACGGTCCGCGTTCATGACCTTCACCCAAGCCTTGATAAAGTCTTGGACGAACTTCTCCTCGTTTCCATTCTCAGCATAAACTTCAGCCGTCGCGCGAAGCTGTGAGTTAGAGCCGAATACCAGGTCCGTACGCGTAGCGCGCCACTTCTGGTGCTTGCCGGCACGATCATGCCCGATGAACTCCTCGTCGCTGGATGGATCAACGAGCTCCCAGAAGGTTTCGTTGTCCAGCAGATTGACGAAGAAGTCGTTGGTGAGCTGTCCCTTGCGATCGGTCAGGACGCCCTCCGGCTTGTCGCCGTGATTGGCGCCCAGCACGCGAAGGCCTCCGAGCAGCACCGTCATCTCAGGCCCGGACAGACCGAGCAGAGATGCCTTGTCGAGAAGCAACTCCTCGGTCTTCACGGTCTGACGCGTCCGTAGATAGTTCCGGAAGCCATCGGCCTGCGGCTCCATCCATGCGAAACTCTCTACATCAGTCCATTCCTGGGTGGCATCGCCGCGACCGCCGGTGAACGGCACCTTCGCCTCAAAGCCGGCATCCTTAGCCGCCTTCTCGATCGCCACCGAACCCGCCAGGACAATGGCGTCGGCAAGCGATATGGCACCGCGCAGTTCATTAAGCTTGGCAAGCACCGTCGCCAGCTCCGCCGGCTCGTTGATCGCCCAGGTCTTCTGCGGCTCCAACGCAATACGCGCACCGTTCGCACCGCCGCGATGGTCGGATTTGCGGTAGGTAGAGGCGGAAGCCCAGGCAGTCTTGACGAGTTGACCGACGCTCAGGCCCGAGCTCAGCACCTTCTCTGCGAACGTCGCGACATCGGCATCGCTCGGAGCTGTTCCTTGCGGCACCGGATCCTGCCAGATCAGCGTTTCCTCCGGCACTTCCGGCCCAAGGTAACGAACCTTCGGGCCCATGTCGCGGTGGGTCAGCTTGAACCAGGCGCGCGCGAACGCATCGTCGAGAGCCGCCTGATCGTCACGGAAGCGCTCGGAGATCGCGCGAAACTCGGGATCCATCTTCAGCGCCATGTCCGCCGACGTCATGATCGTCGGTACGCGCTTGTCAGGGTCGCGCGCGTCGGGAGCCATATCCTCCCATTCAGGATCAACTGGCGTCCACTGATGTGCACCCGCCGCGCTGTGCGTCAGCTCATATTCGTACTTGAAGAGCAGACGGAAATAATCGCCGGTCCATTTGGTCGGATTGTTCGACCATGCGCCTTCGATCCCCGAGGTGGTGATGTGGCCTTTGCCGATCTCCTCGCTGTCGGTAAGCCAGCCGAGCCCCTGCATGTGCACCGCTTCCGATGCGGGCTCCTTGCCGAAGTTTTCCGCAGGTTTCGCGCCATGCGCCTTGCCGAAGGCATGGCCCCCGGCGGTGAGCGCGACCGTTTCCTCCGAATTCATCGCCATTCGCGAGAACGTCGCCCGCATGTCGCGAGCCGAACCGAGTGGGTCCGGGTTGCCGCCCGGACCTTCCGGGTTGACATAAATCAGGCCCATTGAGTCGGCGGCAAGTGGCCCCTCCAGGTCCAGCTGCTCGTCTGGGCGGATACGCGTCTTGTGCTCCGCGTGTCCGATCCACTGCTCTTCGGCACCCCAGTAAGTATCGCCTTCTGATTGGTAGACGTCCTTGCGCCCGCCGGCGAAACCGAAGGTCGGACCGCCCATGCTCTCGATGGCAACGTTGCCGGCGAGGATGAACAGATCCGCCCAGCTGATGTGTTTCCCGTACTTCTGCTTGATCGGCCACAGCAGGCGCCGCGCCTTATCAAGATTGCCGTTGTCCGGCCAGCTGTTCAGCGGTTCAAAGCGCTGCTGGCCCGACGCAGCGCCACCACGGCCATCGGTGACCCGATAAGTGCCGGCGGCATGCCAGGCCATGCGGATCATGAACGGCCCATAGTGACCGTAATCCGCTGGCCACCACGCCTTGCTGTCGGTCATCAGCGCGGTGAGATCGGCTTTCAACGCGCTGTAGTCGAGCGTTTGGAACGCCTCGGCATAATCATAATCTTCGCCCATGGGGTCGGGCGAAACGCCATGCTGGTGCAGAATTTCGACCGGCAGAGCTTCGGGCCACCAATCCTTGTTGGTACGGCCGAGCAGCGAGCGGACGGTGCCCGCACCGCCGCTTTTTCGGCCCATCGGGCAGCGTTCGCTGGGATCTTTGTCAGCCATCTTCTCACTCCTCTTATGTAATGCCCCACATTAGTGGGGCGCATAAGTTCTTCCAACGAATTGAACCGATTTCTGCGATCACTTGAAGCGATAAGACGTTTTTGCTCACTGAAACAATGGTCATGCCTGCTCACACGCCATGAACATGGCACTTCCTCGCCATTGGCGTGATGCAGGAGTCGATCGCGAAGCGCGCCCCCGCACTCACACCGGTGCTGCGCAACACGTTCACCGCCTACCTGCCCGTATGGACCGTCTCCCACGAAGACCTGCGGTCGACCCATCGCATGGCGATTGTGTTCGAGCCTTGGCTGCAGGAATGGCTGCGCACGTGCGCGCAGGCGAAGAATGAGGGGACCCAATTCTGGACATTCAGGTGCGAATGGCGGCTTCCCAAAATCAGACACTTGTTCATTTTCGTCTCGCCACCTTAACGAACGACTCGAAAGGCGGATTGTCGTGGAACGTGGACCGTCCGCTTCCGTGCTATTGCCGCTTCACGGTTTGCTCCTCTGTTGCTGCAGCCCTGCCATGTCAGCGACTGACCAGTATCCGCCGGGAGTTCACCACCCGCCTCAACCAGAGCCAGTACAATTCCGCGATCCTCAACGACATCGACGGCAAGGCCGGTCGTGCAGCGCTCGCGGCGGGTATCGATGCCGACAGGTTCGGCGGTCTACTCCCGTACGCCAGCTATGTCGCGGGGACTGTCTTCGTCCACACGATGGCATACAACAACGAGCGCCGCGGCCTGACGCCGGCGCACCTGCGGTACTCGGTGCTGTCGCCCGATGCCGACCTCAGCTTCGTGTCGGACGCCAAGGCCGCGTTCATCCCGGGCTCGGCCTATCTCGACGACCATCCCAGCGCGCCGCTGCGCTTCAACGCCGAGGCCAATATCACACACATCATCGCCCGCGAGGAGCGTAACGTCGAAGCCGACGCACTGCGCGTAGAGGCGGACAGCCGCATCAAGGACATCTTCGACGGTAACGACTAGTTCGAGTCCATCCCCTTCCCCGCAGGCGCGTTCGACGTTCCCGACGAGATCGGCGAGGGCAAGCTCCGGCTAGCGCTCATCTACCACCAAGCACTGAACATCGGCCACGTCGCCTACGAGGTGCCGGAGCTGATCGCCACCTGCTATTAGCGCAAAGGGCAGGATGGCGGCGGGCTCCGCCAGCTGCGCAACAATCTCGTGTTCCTCGTCGCTGACGATCTCCATGTACCACACCTGACCGCGACGGTATCGCGCCATCTCGCATTGCAGGAGCTCAAGCGTCCCGATCGTCTGGGGGAGCTGGCCGACTACCAGAAGGCACAGGTCATCGAACTGGCGCGCCGGTCCGAGTCTGACATCGCGATCGCCATCCAGCAGTGCTACCGCCACCTGTTCTATCCGAGCCGCACGGCGCTTG
>NZ_JALNUT010000021.1:0-8276 GCF_026540945.1 Sphingomonas sp. GC_Shp_3 | reverse complement strand
GGTAGACCCGGTGCAGCTCAACGGGTTCGATCGAGAATGATCCTCCCTCGTTCTTAACCGCAGATATTCTACCACTGTTAATGGCTCGCGAGATAGATGCCTTACTGATGCCGGTAGCCTTAGCGGCCTCTCCTAAGGTGTAAGCCATCGATCCATTGCCCCGTTGCGTATCGTTTCAAACTGCCGTCAGCTTACAGTTAGCAGGAACAGGTATTCTTGGGAACGGATTAGGCTCGGCCCCATTTGGCGGAACACCCTGTAACCCATTTCGTCCAGTCTGCCTTGAGGGCTTCTCCGACAAGCTGGCGGCGACGATCCTTGAGGACTCTGACGTATTGGTCGGCGAGCCGCTGGACGGCATGACCACCACCCAAGGCGCGCCCGATCGCATAGAGTTCTGGGGTTTTGAATTCGTCCACGCGGTCGTCGGCGGGCCATCTTAGGGTATCGGAAACCGACATTCGCGTTGCTGCTACAGCGATGAGGCTGGCAGGATCGACGATGGTATCTGCGGTGCCCTCACGCCGCGATCGACGTCCGGTACTGTGGCGTCCTGCCTCATCGGCTGCGGCATTGGTGGCGTCATCATCCTTCGGTGTGAAGACGAGGGTGACGTGGGTGATCTTTCCCCGAGCACCACGCTTCTCGGACCAGTCCATAGTGAATGCGGCAAGTTGATCGATTTCGGCCTTTGCCAGATCGAGAACGAAGCGTCTAAAATCAGAAAAGTTGAGCATCGTCTTCGGAGCTACGCCGACGCGCTCTCGTAGATCTTCGATTGTCCCAGACCATCGGGGTTCACGGCGTCCAGCGAGTAAGCACCCCATCTCGTAGAGCGTGATTGCGTATTTTGATCGAAAGGCCAGAAGTGCGGCCCGGTTCAACCGGGCGTAATAATCGCTGCCTTGAAGCACAGCTCGAGCTGGTGCCGTGAATTCCCACTCCACAGTGGCAAGGCCATCATCAGCATGTTCGTTGAGTGTCCAGGCTAACAGGGCAGCGGTAAGCGTGGCTGACCGACCCTGTGCCGATGTGGATGGCATCCGAAATTTGATGTCCATCAGTTCATCGAGCGTGTCCTGTATCCTGTCATTGGATTCATGACTGCCTCGAAGATCGCGCTTTGCAATCACGTGAGAGCCGGGCTGCCATGCTTCACCCGCAGCTTTGGCGATCAAAAGCGCGAGAGTTTTGCGCGCTGCTAAGGACGGAGAGACACCCGCGCCAAAACGTGCCTCAATGAACTCGCCCGCTTTTACGATGGCGTGACCATCACGCACAGCAGCTGTCGAAGCCGCTTTCATCGTACGGCCGAGGGAGGGAGGATCGGACATGAGCAAGGTGTGCATAGAAACGAGCTACGTATCAATATCTATTCGTAGCTCGTTTCTGCGACCTTAGGCCGCCCCATTCCTCGTACCTGACCGCCCCATTTCTCGTAGGTCGCCGCCCCATTCCTCGTACCTGACCGCCCCATTTCTCGTAGGTGGGGCAGATTTCTGTTTTATAATCAAATGGATACGAAGCCCTGAATCATAGAATCATTAGAATCTAGAATCATTGCGTGCGCGCGAGGAAACCGTAGAGGGATGACATGTTGAATCGGCCTTTGGCCGATGCGCTAATGATGCGTGCCGGCTACGCCGTCACAGGAGCGGCCTAAGGGCCGCTATGGGCTTAGCGAGGAAGGAAGTGGGGGGAGGCGTGTCTGTCCCACCTGTGCGGCTCCCAGAACCTTATGGAGCTATCCCAGGATCGCAGAGGCAGCACTTGGCTAGATTTTCCCTGCCTCCACCAGCTGGCCGAGCAGAGCGTTGAGACGGGTCTGCCATCCGGGGCCACTTCCACGCAGATGCTCCACCGTCCTGGCGTCCAGGCGGATGGTAACCACTACCTTCGGTGCTTCCGTTTGCGATCGTCCACGGCGGGAAGACGTCATGCCAGCCATAAACGTGGCGTCCATCGGCGGGTTGTCATCGGTCTTCATACATCACCCGGTCGGCTGCGGCTGCGGCTGCGGCTGCAAGGGCACCCATCCGCCCTTGCAGGTTCGGGTCTTGGCGTTCCAATGATTGGCGCAGCCGTACATGTGCTGGACGATCACGGGTTCCTTGGCCCAGCGATAGGCAAGAGCCGCGGCGAAGATGAGCCCCAGCCCGATTACTGCGGCCCAGATCCATTCCTTGAGCCGGTCCAGCCAGATGCCTGTACTGGCCCGCTGGAGCGCCGCTGCGGCCCGTTGCAGGTCTTGGACCTCCGATCCCACCGTGCGGCCCCAGTCGGCGCGCTGGCGGGCGTCCTGCTCGATCTGGCGAGCCAAGGTAGCCGATTGTTCTGCGACCCCTTCGGCGCCCGCTTTACGCATGGCATCGAGCAGGGTGCGATAATCGGCATGAGGATCGCCGGAGGGCGGGAGCGCATCGAAGTCAGAGGGGTCGAACGGGTCAGCCATCGGGGTCACCTCGGAAGGTCCATCCCGCGAACGCCTTGCGGTCCTGATCGCGGTTGATCCGCTCCATCAGCACACCCAGCCGCTTTTCCCATTCCGCGTCCTTCATCGCAGCATCGAGGAGCAGGCCGCCGAGGATGATCTTGCGACGGGCATCAGCCTTGCGGTTGAGTGTGGCGGCGCGGGCTTCGAGCGCCTGTAGCTGGGCCTTCGCCTGCTCGACCTTGCGGCGAGCTTTTTCGATGGACTCGGGTGTCGGTGCCGCCATGTTTCCTACCTGAAAGCATGAGTACGAAGTGAGTGTAATGCGAAATAGTAGAGGAAGCTACCAGAAGGACCGAAGGGAATGAATGGCGCACTTATGCAAACTTGCGTTTGCGTGCGTCGGAGGATACCCCCGAACCCCAGCGGGCTATCGTCCGCGCCATGCTCCCGCATGGCAAGGAGTGCGCGGCGATGGCGAGCTTCCATCTTGCGGTGAAGACGATAGGCCGTTCCGCCGGTCGCAGCGCGACAGCGGCAGCGGCCTATCGTGCGGGCGTGGAGATCGCGGACGAGCGCACCGGCATCGTCCACGACTACACCCGCAAGCAGGGCATCGAGCATCGCGAGATTGTCGCTCCCGCCGATGCGCCTGCGTGGGTGCAGGACCGTTCGGCGCTGTGGAATGCCGCCGAGCAGGCCGAGACGCGCAAGAACTCGACGGTCGCGCGGGAATACGAGATTGCGCTCCCGGCTGAGCTATCGGCCGATGAGCGGCGCACCCTGACGCTCGACCTCGCCCGCGAGATCAGCGAGCGGCACGGGGTGGCAGTGGACGTGGCGATCCACGCACCTGGTCGCCACGGCGATCAGCGCAACTATCATGCGCACCTCCTGACCACGACGCGGCGGATCGGCGCGGAGGGGCTGGGGGAGAAGAGCCGCGAGCTGGACCAGAAGGCGAGCGGGGAGGTCGAGCGCTGGCGGGGGCGGTTCGCAGAGATGCAGAATGCGGCGCTGGAACGGGCGCAGGTGGCCGAGCGGGTCGATCATCGCAGCCACCAGCGGCGCGGGATCGAGCAGGAGGCGACGGTGCACATGGGGCCTGGCGTCGTGGCGATGGAGCGCAGGGCCGAGCGGGAGGCGCAGCGCGATGGGCGAGAATACGAGCCGGTGACGAAGGTTGCGCAGCACAACGCCGGCGTCCTCGAGCAACGGTCCTTGCGTCAGTATATCGAGCGCGGATCGGAATGGCTGCGCGACGTCGGGCAGCGAATGGCGGGGCGTCTGCACGGGTTCGCAGCGACGTTGAGCGGTGCGGTCGAGCGCGATCGGGCCGCTGAGGCACAACAACGTGCGCAGCTACAGCAGGAGCAGATGCAGCGAGAAGCGATCCAGCGCGAGCAACTGCGACAACGTGAGATCGAGCGCGATCGGCAACGCCAGATCGATCGTAATCGGGGGCCGTCACTCGGGCGGTAACGGAGTTCTCTTCGCAACCCCTGCGCTGGTTAGAGCTTCGCGGATCGCAGCGTTTCGTTGATCCGTGACTGCCAGCCTGGGCCAGTCGCTCGGAACCGTTCCAGCACATCGTTATCGAGCCGCAGCGACACCAACGACTTGTCAGAGGTGGTTGAGCCTTTCGGCCGTCCGCGTGGCTTGCTGCCATTTGGAAAAGCAGCTGCGAGCGCCGGGAAATCAGCAATCGGCCGAGCACGGGCAAAATCCGCGTCCGTCCATTCGGGATTGTCGTCATCAAAGACAACCGGGGGAGTGTCAGAAGCCATAACGGCGCATCTCCTTACCATGAGCGCGGCGCAGGTTGATAATACGGACGATGTTGCCGCGCATCGTCACCGCCGCACAGTGAGCTATACCGTCGATCGTGCCGTACAGCCGGAAGCGGGGTTCATTGAACCGGGCATCCTCAACCACGACAATTCCAGCCAGTTCGACCGCACGCGCCAACGATACGCCATGCTTGGCGATGTTCGCGTCGTCCTTCGAAGGGTCGAACTCGATATCCACAGTTTATTGTAGCTACGATTTATTAAAAATCAATAGCTGCTCGTCCCCACCTTGGCGGCAGCTATCGGGAAGAGAAGCTGCCCTTCCGCAGTCGCCCAAACTCGGCCATTCCTGATGCGAAAATCAAAAGTTTTGCATCAGACGGGTGGGGCGTGCGACCGGTCGAGAGAGCGCCACGTGCAGACATTCGAGAGCACAGTCAGAGCTTGATCCAGTCAGGGCACTAATCAGAAAAATGTTGGAGCCTCGCTTCGGAGAGGAGCGGCTTGATTGCCTCTAGTGCGCCTATGTCGCGGTGCCAGAAAATGTAGGTATAATCCCACTCCTCTGTAATCATACAACCCAATGCTGGAATGACGAACTGAGAAAACTGGCTCGCGTCTTTTCGCATCGATTCCTGATGGTCGCTTAGAAACGGCTCAAGCCGCGTAGGGAACTCGACAATCCCTGCTGAATGATTGACCACCCCCATGCGGAAGCCTTTGAAGGCCGCCAGCAGCATTTGGTTGAACCTCAACCATTCTTCTTTGCTGACGTCATCCAACAAATGAAGCCGTTCTTTACCGAGCCACCCCGACCACAGCGAAATATACTCTTTCCTGAAATTTGGTCGCACCTCGCCGTTCTCGAAGAACACGTCGTAAATGGCTTTGCCGGGCATCGGCTGCTCCTCGGTCATAACCAACTGCTATTCAAAGCCAGCGAAAGCGGCAATGTCTCCTTTCCATCTGAGCCGGCCAACCTGTGATGCGAAACTCACAGGTTTTGCATCAATCAGAAAATGGCGACAATCCGGGCACTTCCGTGATGCATAAATCCGATGCACAATCGGAGCATGATTTACGGCTATGCTCGCGTTTCATCCAACGGTCAGGATTTGGCGCAGCAGCTCGCCCAACTCGACGCGGCCGGCTGCACGAAGGTCTATCGCGAAAAGATTAGCGGTGCGACTGCCGAGCGGCCGCAGCTCAAGCGCGCGATCGGCGCGCTCGATGCCGGCGATGTGCTGATGGTGACGTCGACCGATCGCCTCGCCCGCAACACCCGTGACCTGTTGAACATCCTTCATGCGGTGAAGGAGGCTGGCGCCGGCTTTCGCTCGATCGCTGAGCCGATGGTGGATACCACCTCCCAGTTCGCCGATGTCATCATTGCTGTATTGGGGGTCGCAGCGAGCTACGAGCGTCATCGTATCACTGAACGCACCGCTGCCGGCAGGGTTCAGGCTAAGGCCCGTGGCGTAAAATTTGGCCGGCGTTCTGCTCTTACCCCTCATCAGCAGGCTGAGGCCCTACAGCGCCTTGCAACCGGCGATACGCAGCGCACTGTTGCAGCCCTACTTGGGGTCAACCAGGCGACAATATCGAGACTGTCCCGAAAACAGGGTTGAACAACGAGTTTGGTGCAACTGACGGTTTTCTGCCGACGAAAGTCTGCGATAGGCGGACATCACTCGACCATATGTTCAAGTACGAGCTTGCTTGTCTGCAACGACAAGGGACTGTGAGTTCTTGCAAAAAAAGGGCGGCCGAAGCCGCCCCTTCCGTTTGCCCTTAGCGTTTCCGCTTAGGCTTATTGGGTGCTTGGGTCAGGGCGGACGCTGCGACCGACTTCACCGCTTTGGAGCTAGAAGGGCTCCGCAACAGCTTCGACGCTTTCGAAGCGACGGATTTTGACGTTTTTTCGGGCATGTTACTTGACCGAATACGGGCCAGGAGGCGGCACATTATCGTTGGCCGCCATAACGGTCACGAAGCACTTCCCGGTGTTAATTTCCGAGATGCGACCTGCATTCACCTTGAAAAAGGCGGCGATATCGCTTTGGCGATCACCACGCGAGAGCATGGCTTTCACCACTGCCGCGTCTGCGGCAGAGAGTCGGGGCGTAATCATTGGTATTAGGTGTCCTATACAGTTGTTGACTGTGAAGGAACACCGGGGTGTCTAGGCCGGATGGCGCCCCTTCACCTGCACGACATAAGCCGTTGCGAGTGCGTTATCAAGGGCAAGCGGCAAACCATTTAGACGGTAATTTTCCGCCCCCTAGTGCCGCTCAAGCCCGAAATCGCTTTAGTCTGTTTCCATATATCCTTTATCACATTCGTCTAATTAACTGGGATACTTATTAGGGAGACGCTTGTGTCCTAGGGTATGCAGACATATACGTCTCCTACCCCAGCCAATATCGGGATGGTATAGAGACATGGACGGTATCGTCAGTAGCGAGCAAAAGTGGGGTTCTGCGGCTGTAAACGCAGGATTTTCGATATTACCAAACCACTTTATTTCAATGAATCAGTTCGTGCAGGAAGATGCGCGTATCACGCCAACTGAAATGTTGGTCGTGCTACAAATCATATCATCGTGGTGGTCGAAAGAAAGACTTCCATTTCCAAGCAAGGCGACGATCGCAGTTCGCGCAGGCCTTAGTACGCGCCAAGTTCAGCGCGCGCTGACTGCATTAGAGCAGAAAGGATACATAGAGAGGCTAACGCGATATAATAGAAATCAGGCGAGAGCTAGTAATCAATACGATTTATCTGGTTTGGTTGCCGCAGTTACGAAGGCCGCCGAGGAAAACCCAGGAGCATTTAAACGGCAGGCGCAAAGTAAAGCGCAAGTTAAAGATGATGATCTATAGGAACGACAAAGCCCCCACCAACAGGCGAGGGCTTTGTGTGATCGAATGAGCCATTAGGCGCCATCCGGCCTAGACAGTGTCTGATATGAGAAATTTCTGCGGAGTGTCAAGGGCTGGTACATGGGAAAGCTCGGTGCGAGGGTAGATCTGGACTCGCATCACAGAGCTCGTCACTGGGCTACCCGCTAAAATCAATGCAGCAAGAAGGCTCATATACCTCTCTTAAACGACGTTGCGAAAGGGAACCCTTCTGCAACGATTGGGCCGCTTTACCTATCTGCGTGGGTGACCGATCAACTCGTCCCTGATCCGCACCATTTCCGCAAATTGGCGGTCGCCTGCTGCGAAGTGACCGGCCAATGGATCATGATGTTGCGGCTCGCTTGGCGCTGGCATCGAAGGCGGCGGCACCATGCCAGGCGGTGGTGGGGGTGGCGGCGGTGGACCCATGCATTCGTAAACAGTGTGACTGTCTTTCTCAGCGCGATCGGCGACGGCCTGCTTGTAGTCGGCCGCCAAGGCCGTCTTACGAAGGGATCGAACAAAGGCGCGATCCCGGTTAGCTCTGGCGGCAACGTATGCCCTGACGTCATCCGGGGCGCAGTGCGCAACAACGAACATTTGATAATCTTCGACGGCTTGGCGGAACGCTGCGTGAGTTTCCTGAGCTGGTGATTGCTGTGCCGCTACTGATTGCGCGATCAGCAAGCCAGCTACCGCTGCGATGACCCCTCGCCTCACTCCCAATCTCCTCTAGCCCCGGCCGTGGTGGCGAAATCCCTATTGAATGGTGATTAGCTAGCTCATTCGCCGGGCAGACGGAAAGCATCCCAATAGTCGATTCATCAAATTGGACGTTGCAAAAGGTACCCCTTTTGCAACGTCACTCGTCAGGGCGGCCAAACAGACGACCGAAAAATCCCCGTTTGGATTCCGTAGGCCCTGGACCAGCTAGCAGCCCGATCACTCGGGCCTGCGCCTCGCGTCGTTCCTCGTCCGACCGATCAAGGCGCTGACGAAGGTCACCGATCGTGCCGTCTCGGTCACGTAACTGTTCCAAAGCAGCATCAAGGCGTGCCTGTAACACGTTGAAATCGGAGGTGTTACCTACGCCACTTTCAGTGTTACGCACTGTTTCAGATGGTGTCACGCTAACCGTTGCAGATGACTTGGGGG
>NZ_JALNUT010000020.1:0-10024 GCF_026540945.1 Sphingomonas sp. GC_Shp_3 | reverse complement strand
ATGCGAGTATCTGATCCAACCCCTGCATAAGCCTAACTCCAAGCCTTCCGTGTACGGGCTTGCCGAGAGGCTGGCATCAAAGGTCCGCTAATCAGTGCCCGCTCCAGGAGATCACATTCAAATTGAGAGCCGAAGGACAGCTTACCGGCCCTCCTGACCCACATACAGACGTTGGCGGCGCGTTTTCGGCTTCCCAACTCTGGTCACCCGTTCATGTCGCTAGAACGTCCGGTTTCAGGCATTCGAGAACGGCCGCGGAACGGCTTGAGGTGGTGGAAAGCTGACGTGATTGACGTGCTGCTAGCTGACCCTTCGTGCGGCTGCCTTCTCCCAAATCATGCATCGCAATGGCCCAAAGTCGGCAAGAAGCTGTTTTGACAAAAGCTGTCGCTGCTCTCGCGATTGCACGTCCGCTCGGCTGATCACCTCTTGGGCGAATGGGTGGCATGCCGCTGAATATGCCGGAAAGGGGAGGAAATCGGCGAGAAACATTCGCTGAGACACGCCAGTAAGCCTCTCTAATGACCTCGCCCGCGCCCGAGTCAACTCCCGGTCGTAGACAGCGGCCCACGCATTATTCAGTTGCTGGAGATGGTCGAGATCGTCGGGGTGCAGGACAACGTCACTCCAATGCGCGCTCGCAGACGTGCAACCCTTCGGCGGTTCATTGAGCCAATTTGGGTAGCCCCATAGAACCAAGGGCTGAGGCGGACCGGCGTCATCATAGTTTCTGATCAGCCGCTGGCCCGAGCCTCTTTTCGTCGCGTGTAAGCTAGCGACGCAACCATCGAATACCGCGAGCAGGGGCGGTCCCAAGGCAAGGCCAAGCAAGAAGGTCGACATTGCTATCCAGCGTGATTTCATTTGCGAGCCCCCCGCTCTTTGAGGACGATTAATCTTGCTTCTGACTGCGAGGTCCGCGACGTCGATATCGCCCTGTCTTCGCGTGGCGAGGAACAGGCGCAGGCGCTGGGAGCGTGGTTCGCGCAAGCCGCGGTTCCGGATCGGCCCGATGTGATGCTCGCGTCCTCTTATGTCCGGGCATGCAGGACCGCGACGCTGTTCTGCGCCGCGGGGGCAGCGCGGACAACCCAACCACACCACCATCATACCCAATGTTGCAGCAAGGGTTCCGCAATGTCGAACGACATATTCGTCGCGCTAGATCGCATCAATCGCTGCTTGTTCAAACCAATAGCGTGGTCAACATCGAGAACGCATCATTTTCTAGCGATAAGGGCAAGGTGAGTGTCCCCCGTTACGCCGCCGCATAGACGATCCGTGTCGCCCTACGTGACGAACGCAGTTCCCTACAACGGTCCACGTTCGACGTGTTAGCGTGATGTAGTATCGATCGATGATTACGGCACCGCAATCAAAAAACATGAAGACGTTAGCGGTTCTTCCTCTATAAAAGCCCGTAAGGGGGAAAAATATTATGAACAGAATTTCATGTTGTGCGATCGGCGTGTTTCTGTCGATCGTAGCCACGCCAGCATTAGCGCATCGCGACACACCTCATTACACATCACTGACGGTCTTTGGTGACAGTCTGGTAGATGCGGGAAACTACTACATTGCGAGCGATGGAAGCGATCCTGATCCGACGCAGGGTTACTTTCAAAACCGTTTTACCAACGGGTATGATTACCCCGATCTCCTATCCCTTGATCTCTTTGGCGTACCAACCGCGCCGTCGCTGTTGGGCGGCGGCAACTTCGCTATCGGTGGCGCCCGCATTTTAGACACCGGCGATGCTATTCCTGATCTAAAGGCGCAACTTAACGCCTTTCAAGTATCTGGCCGAGGCGTCGATCCAAACGGGTTATACATCCTTAACTTCGGCGGAAACGATGTGTTTGGCGCGGAGGGCGTCTTCGGGGAAGATGGAAAGATTGGCAGTTATGCTGATACCAGCAGCTATCTACAGGCCGCAGCGCAACAGTACGTTTCCGGGGTAAACACGTTAATTGGCCTTGGTGCACGCAATATTCTTATGACCGATTTCCCGCGCGCGGGTGATCCATTAACAGTAGATGCTAATGGTTATCTCAATACAGCCCTGTCAAATCTTGCTTTGAAGTCTAACACTGATTTCTTTTTTTACAGTCTTAGTAGCTTCAATCAGCGTGTGATGGACGACCCGGCTTCCCTCGGATTGCCACCGCAGCGAACCGATACAACATGCATTGATGAGGGCGCACAATCTACCGGTTGCACAGGTATATTCTCGTTCGATGGCGTCCATCCGACAGCACCAGTTCAGCTCGCGGGCTACCATGATATGGACAAGCAGTTTGGCTTAACTGCTGTATCATCCGTACCGGAGACTGCGACGTGGGGCATGATGATACTTGGGTTTGCCGCGATGGGCGCTGCAATGCGCTACCGTCGGAAGTCGACCAAGGTAGCGGTTGCATAAAGCAAGGCAACCTCGGGCACTTTCTAAGGGGCTGCTAGGCGACTAGCGGCCCTGGTTAGTTAAACCTGTTTGATGTTCAAACAGGCGGTGGCAGCGCTGTACCGCGTGATAGCATTTTTCGTTTTTAGTCCAAGTTCAAAGCGGAAGAGGTAGCTGATCTAAATCGATGACGACCCGCTGATACAATGTCTCGTAGACGTGCTGCGCAAGTGCTGCTTGAGCATCCCCACGTAAGCGCTCGTTGGGCATCGTTAGCGCGATCTTACATCACGCGGGAGCCTCCGCGATAACGTCTTCGATCAGTTCAGGGGTAACGCTTGCCATATCGCTCCTCTTGCCCGCTTTACAGAACAAAGGGAGAACTATAGAAAAGCCGATATGCGATCGTGGAGGAAACTGATCTGGCTTATCACGATCAAAATCGCATGGTATGGTAAGGTGCCCAACGGCACACCAATCGAAGAAGCTGCCGTCTGGACGCATGGCATCGATACCGAGGCGGACGCATCTATATTTCGCACTGGCATCCATGAATCCTTGATGACGAGTATGGCGAGCAGCCACGCACTATATCATGGGATGGCCCGTTCGTGGCGGCATAGGGGGAGTAGATGAGCAATACCGTTGAACGTGCCTACGAGCTTGCCCGGTCGGGCTCGTGTCCGACACTCAAAGACATTGAGCGGCAGCTTATGAAGGAGCAGCACGAAGGCGTTCACGCGCACCTATCGGGCGACATGCTTAAGAAGCAGCTTAAAGCGCTAATAAGGGCAAACCGGAGCGAACAATAGGCGGCATCTGCATCCCGACACTGTCGAGTACTCGCATCGCTCGTTTTGATCGTCGCATTTTGGGATCATCGCGCCCGATGCCCTTCAGCGGCAAGTGGCCGACCGCAGGAGGTCCGGTATTGGTCGGCAACTCCGGGATATCTGTCCTTCCCTGCCCCTCGGCGCAACGACCCACAACCGGACATTCGAAGTGCTCTGCTGACTTTCCAACTACCGCCATTCGTTCATCTTCAAATGACGCGCCATTTCTGGTTTCGATCCAAAGACGGACGCTATCGAGGGTAATCATGATGATGGCGACGGCCTGACGCGCGGACTGCCCCCGCCCTCATGAAGCGACAACAGGATCGATAGGCCGCCGCCAACCAACACCTTGAAACACGGGAATACGACTACCTTGTTTCGCATGTTTCTAGCCTATAGTTCCAGATGCCGCTGTCCAAGTGCCGCATGCCATCAATTTGTGACGACGACAGAAACTGGTTTCGAGATCAACTCAGCATATCGAACTGGGTCGGACGGGAAGCTGAAGAGAAAGACGTGTGCTTTGATCTTGTATCTCCCCGGTCCCGGGAAGATGGTCCCCGCACGCTCCTGCGTGGTCACATGATATGGGGTCGACTGCGAAACGGGTACAAGTTGCTGAACCTCGAGCGGAGGTGGGGGCGGCGACCCGACCATCGGTTCGGCAGGAGTAGCCGGTTGACCAGAGTCTAAGGTAACCTCGAACGCAATCCCGCGGGTAGTTTGTAGGAATGGTGAGACAGCGAAACCTTCGCCCGTCGCGAGAAGATCGACATCGATCGGTGCCTTGTCGCGCATCGACAAAGTTTTCGCGCGTACACGCACCTCGATGTGTGGCGTTTCGCCCGGCCAAGCGGCTTGGGCAGGAGGGCTCCATGCGGCGGCAGCGAGTAGAGCCAATAGCATCGAGGCCTCCCAGATTTTAGCTGCCGTGGTTCCTCCCATAGGGAGCGAGCTCCAGCAAATGAACAATCCGACATGTCCGCATCGCAACGTTATCTTGAGCAATGACCGGTAGGCCGAGGGGATGCTGTATTTCCTCCTCTTCGTGAGTGGACCAACATTCGGCACCCTGTGCTATGGTTGGCAGGTTTGGGACAGAGCCCACCGGTGGCGTTCCGTCGAGGCCGTAACAGTTAGCAGCGATTACTCTGAAGCAGAGCGTCTCGATGATACAAGGCCGTTCGCCTCATTGCGACTACACCCCTTCGCGGACGGCAGGATTGGTCGATATACGAAGGTGCGAATAGATTACGCCGATGCTACGGGCCGGCACCATCAAGCGACGGTGGACTGGGAGGTCAGGCGCGGAAAGACGGTGATGCCCACCATGCGGGTCTTCTACGATACCGGCGATCCAGGTCGTGTGGCTCTCTTTGGCCCGATGGGCGCTGCTTTCTGGTGTTTCGTATGGGCAGCTGTGCTGGTCTATATGCTATGGCTATCGCCGGAGATTGCCACCCTGTCTCGCTAACGCAGGAGGCGAAGAAGCAGAATGTCGGCGGTGGGGCGAAAGCGCTGCCCCCCTTCGTCGCGCTGACCCACATTCCGCCGCTCGCAACGCGTTTTTGGTTTCCCAACTCCGGTCGCCCGTTCAGCTAGCTAGAGCAGCCATCGTAATCGTCCACGTCTGAGCGGATGACACAAGATTGGAATGTAGCCCGTCCGCTTACCTGCCGGACGCAACACGCTGCCCACCTGACGGTTACGGCCAGTGACATGGAACCGAGAAATCAGTTTTTCCCCCCTCATGTTTGGTTAAGCTAAAATGCGCGTTGAGCCAGTCAGCGTTCGACATCAGCGTGTCGCGCCATCCAAACCGCCTGTTAACCTCTGTCTGGTATGAGAGGCAGGCATGCTCCACGAAACGTTTGAACCCTCCCTCACCCCAGCTGACCTCGACGCTATCGAACAGGTCATCGGCCGCATGGCGTTTTCGCGTGACGGCACCATCCTTCGCATCAACGATCGATGCCTCGATCTGCTTGGCTACCGCGATTGGGAGATGGTCGGTCGTAATCGAAGCCTGTTCACCACCTCCGCAGCGCATCCCAAGCCCGATGTGATCGACGACGTCTTCACGACCGGCCGGCCTTTCTTCGGCGATATGCGACAGGTGAAGCGAGACGGTACGACCTTCCTTGCCGAGGTGTCTTGCATTCCTGTGCAAGGAGGCGAGCAGAACGTCTCAGAAGTGATCATGCTGCTGAGCGATGTAACTGATCGCCGGCTCAACGCGGCCGATGATGCCGGACAGATCGCCGCGATCAACACGTCGCAGGCGGTTATCCACTTTGCGATGGACGGCACCATCCTAGATGCCAACCCTCGCTTCCTCGACGCTACGGGCTATGCTTTGTCGGAGATCATAGGCCAGCATCATCGTATCTTTGTCGACCCCGCCGAGGCGGCTGGTCCGGTCTATGAGGCCTTCTGGAGCGGGCTTCGTGATGGCACTCACTCGTCGGGTGAGTATCGCCGTTTGCGCAAAGACAGACAGGCCGTGTGGCTGCGTGCGACGTATAACCCCATCTTCGATCTTGATGGCCGACCGTTCAAGATCGTCAAATATGCCGTCGACGTCACTCATGAGAAGATGGAAACGGCCGATTTCCATGGTCAGATCGCCGCGATCGACAAGTCGCAATGCGTGGTAACCTTCGCACCTGACGGCACGATTATAAACGCCAACCGGAATTTCCTTGATGCCGTTGGCTACACGATGGAGGAGCTCGAAGGCCGGCACCACCGGCTATTCGTCGATCCCGCATATGCACACAGCCTCGAATATGAGGTTTTCTGGAGCGACCTTGCAGCCGGCCGGCATCGTAGCGGCGAGTTCCGGCGCGTCGGCAAGGACGGACGCGAATTGTGGCTGCAGGCCATCTATAGCCCTGTGCTTGACCAAGAGGGGCGTCCCTTCAAAATTGTCAAATACGCAACTGCGGTCACGCGCGAGAAGCTGCGGCAGGCCGATCATCAAGGTCAGATCGCAGCGATCCACAAGTCGCAGGCGGTGGTGTCGTTCAACACCGACGGCACAATCCTCGATGCCAACGACAATTTCCTCGGCCTGACAGGCTATCGCTTGTCGCAGGTGCTTGGCCGGCACCACTCGATATTCGTGTCGCCCACCGAGCGCGAAAGCGCCACATATCAAGCGTTCTGGCTCGACCTGGCCGCGGGCGAGTACAAGTCGGGTGAGTTCAAGCGGCTGACCCAGGACGGTCGCGAGATATGGCTACAGGCGTCCTACAACCCCATCCTCGACATGAACGGACGGCCCTTCAAGGTCGTCAAGAATGCGGTCGACGTCACTGAGCAGAAGCTGCTCCAAGGCGACTACCAAGGTCAGATCGATGCTATCCACCGCGCGCAGGCGGTGATCTCTTTCGACCTCGACGGCACCATTCTCGATGCCAACGACAACTTCCTCAACCTCATGGGATACACGCATGACGACGTGGTAGGACGGCACCACCGCATGTTCGTCGCGCCAGAGGAGGTTGCCAGCGTTGATTACCAGGCATTCTGGGCAGGGCTGAAGGAGGGCCGTCACACCTCGGCCAAGTTCCGTCGGATTGCGCGTGATGGCTCCGAGGTCTGGATCCAGGCCACATACAACCCGATCTATGATCTGAACGGCAAGCCGTTCAAGATCGTCAAGATCGCCAGCGACATCACCGCCGACGTCTCACTCGCAGCCGATCTGTCGCGTGCGCAGCGCGAGGTTCAGCATGATCCTGCGACCGGGCTGCCCAATCGCCTGGGACTGCGCAAATTCATGCGTGGCGTACTGGTAGAGACCGATAGCGAGCTGGCGCTGTTCTACCTCGACCTCGACCACTTCAAGCCCATCAACGATACGTTCGGTCACGATATTGGCGACCTTGTGCTGCGAACCGTAGCCAAGCGCCTCAAGGCTGTGGTTGGTGAGGGGCAGGTTGCGGCGCGGATCGGTGGAGACGAGTTCGTTGTCGCGGCTTCCAATCTTTCACGCCAGCAGGTGATCGAGCTTGCGGAGCAGCTTATTGAGACGGTGTCGCAGCCGATCGCACATGGCGAGCGCTGGCTGGAGGTAGGCCTGTCGATCGGTATCGCCCTCACCCCGCAGGACACGCTTGAGGAAGACGAGCTTTTCCGCTTTGCCGACGTTGCCCTCTATCGATCCAAGGGTAATCAGCGTGGCACCTTCACCTTCTACGGCGAGGAGACCGAAGCGTCTGCTGAAGTCGAGCGCCACCTGGGTCATGACCTTATGTTCGGGATCAAGGCAGGGCAGTTCGAGCTCGGCTATTTCCTCCGTACCTCAGACAGCGGAGAGACGGCGATCGAGGTTGTTCCGAGATGGAACCACCCGGTGCTCGGACAGCTTGGTGCCGAGCGCTTTATTCGGGTCGCCGAACAAAGTGGCCTGATCATAGCCCTCGGCGAGTGGATCGTCAGATCGGCCTGCAAGCTGGCGATCGAACACCCGGCCACTACCGTATGTGTACCCATTTATCCCAAGCAGCTGCTCCTCAGCGATATGCCTGAGATGCTGATGCTTGCGTTGCGCGAGAGGGACCTTGCGGCCGACCGGCTCGAACTGCGGCTTCAACGCGGCACCGCGCGGGTCAACATCGAGAGCATGCGAGCTGACCTCGAGAAGATCAGCAAGATGGGGATTTCGATAGCTGCGGCTGACGTGCTGCTGGGTGAGGACATGATTGCAAGTCGGTCATCATGGAGCGTTGACAGGGTGATCGTCGATACACGTCTGCGCAGTCTGCTACGCCGACAATCTGATCCGCTTTTCGAGCAGATTGAGCAAACGGATGCGACACAGTTGGCGACTGGCGCTCACCTGTTCGAGGTGGATCGATCAGGAGCCCTCCTCCACTACGCGATGAGTGGTCCGATCGATCCGTCCGCATCTACTGAGGCAACAGTCTTCGTTTGACATCCAACCGCACCCTTCACCGGTACGTGGAAGCCAATTTATGCCTCTTGCGACTGCCTCCATTTAACGTGCTACCCGCTTCCGGCATCGAACTTGACCCATCTGCAGGCGTTCACGTACCCGCTCGTATGGCTCGACAGCAGAAATTCGGCCATATCCCCGCTCTTACATCATTTGACGTCTTCATCGCGTCTGAGTCGCTTTAGAAGGACGCTCCGGGGTTGATAGGATTCGTACCGACAGGTGGAAGGGATCGACAAAGATCGCTGCACGAACCTATGTCGGTCCGATTAGAAACGCCGGAGGTATCGTTTGTGCAACGATATTCCTCATCTTGGTTTGAAGGTGCCGCGAGGCTTTTTCGTATGATGGCATGTCGCTAGAGATCGTCAGCGGTGTCCACCGCGTGACATGAGAATTAACAAGCATGCGTAATTCGAGAACCGCTGCCTCGATCGCTTTACCCAACAACTTTTCTGCCTCAGTTCCACCTTTCTTTCGGGCGCAACTTTTTTCCAAAAAGTTAAGATACCCCGTGAGGGCGCGCATGACCTTGTATCGAAGGGCCGATAACTCTCCGAGCCTGTCTGGTGACCTGAGCTCCAATATTGCGGCGATGGCGTCCATGGTATTTAAAAGTTCTTGAGCAAAAGGATCGCTAATGCCATAAGAAAATAACCAAATACTAGCCGATACAACTGCTATAGAAAGTGCCTTGTAAGCACAATATAGCATATTGATAATTTATCATGACAAGATATTCATTTAACAAGCGGCATCGTTAATAACCCTGGTATACCAGTCACCTCAATCAGGCTGGAGGTCGCCTGACCGCCCTTGCACCCAATTAGGGCCAGCCGGCAATAAAAGCGGCTTAATCAACTTGCGTGCTGCTTTCTTTCTAAAATGAGATTGGCAACACGCTTCAAGTCGGTGGACGTAGAAGGATCTTAGTATGGGTATCAACGGTATCGGTGCAACCTCCGCCGCGTCGGCAACTCAGCCGGCCGCTTGGCAGCAACGCAAGCAGGACTTTGCCAGCCTAGTGTCCGCAGCGCAGTCAGGCGATATGAGCGCTGCGCAGTCGGCATATTCGGAACTGACGACAAAGCAGACTCCGCCAACAAATAGCCCGCTGGCCGCAGTTGGCACAGCGCTGCAAAGCGGCGATACCTCGGCGGTTCAGAAGGCAATTCAGACGTTGCAGCAGGCTCGCAGCGGCCATCACCATCACCATCATGCGCACCCAGCGACAGACTCCTCACAGTCTGCGAGTACTGCGGCGTCTGCAACGGGTGCGACAGGGGTCAACATGCTCGCCTGACCGCATCTTGCTCGGCTGAGATCGCTCACGTCACTCGCCTCAATTTGTTGTCAGCGGGAGATCTGCGATTACGTCGTGAAGTGATCGGAGCTCGCTCAGCTGCTTGGAGGGATCAGATCGACCGGTAGTCTGGCGCTGTTCCTATGACGCGGGTTGGCCAAGACACGCAGTAACGTTGAATTACCGGAAGTGGGCGACTGCGGAACGGCTGCTGTTGGTTTGGAACGGGGAGATAGCGACCCCTCCCTGCCTTTGGCGCAACGACCCAGAGGCGGTCATTTAGCCCTCCCCCCGCCAATCCTCATACCGGTCATCGGTTCATGTCTGTCGAGCGTGCAGCTACGCAACTTAGGACAATATAAGGAGCTAGCTAGGGAGCGGCCCCACCGCGCGGTAGCTTTCGATCAGGGTATCGAACACGGCAATGTCGGATCTGCTGCGGGCGATGATTTGTGCTCCGGCAACCGCCGCGTAGATTGCTCGCGCTCTTACCTCAACGCTTTCGGGCGATCCAATCGCTA